>JBEEJU010000134.1:0-3666 GCA_041169045.1 Pseudomonadota bacterium | reverse complement strand
GTAGACCAAATATTAAACGATAAAGCGACCCCAATGCCTAATAACCATGCGGCTAATCCTGCCCAAATACAAGCCGTTTTCCGAGAAATTTGTTGATGTTCAATTAACCAAGCAACTGCCGGTTCAATTAATGCAACTGCTGAAGTTAATGCGGCAAAAAATAATAAAATAAAAAAGAATACACCAATTAACCATCCACCAGTCATTTGACCAAAAGCAATCGGTAAGATTTTGAAAATTAATCCCGGTCCTTCACTAGGGGCTAATCCGTTTTCAAAAACAATGGGAAAAATCACAATTCCGGCTAATAAAGCGACTAATGTATCTGCTCCGGCAATAATCACCGACGTTCTAGCAATCGAAATGTTTTTCGGTAAATACGCGCCGTAAATCATAATTGATCCCATGCCTAAACCTAAACTAAAAAAAGCTTGTCCTAAAGCAATTAAAAAAGCATCACTCGATAATTTACTGAAATCTACACTAAATAAAAAATGTAATCCTTGAAAATAACTGCCAGTAGTCATGGCATATGCAACTAATAAAAACATTAAACTAAATAAGGCGGGAATTAAAAATCGCGCCGATTGTTCTAAACCGGCATTAACCCCGCGTCCAACAATATTCATAGTGAATGCCATAAATATCGTATGCCAAAAAATTTGTTGAATTGGACTGGCAATAAATTGCTCATATAATTGTGCAATTTGAATCGCATCTTGATTAATAAAATCGCCAAAAAAGGCTTTAATAATATAAGCTAATGACCAACCCGCAATCACACTGTAATAAGCTAAAATTAAAAAACCGGCAATTACCCCCATCCATCCTAAATAATGCCAATTTGGATCGGCTTTAGCTTCAGCGGTTAGCCTTTCCATTGTATTAATCGGACTGTGTCGCCCGCGCCTACCGAGCATAATTTCCGCCATCATAATCGGAATACCTACCCCAATGACGCAGAATAAATAAATCAGTACAAAAGCCCCGCCACCATTTTCCCCTACAATATAAGGAAATTTCCAAATATTGCCCAAACCCACCGCAGAACCGGTTGCCGCTAGGATAAATGCAAATCGTGACGACCATTGTCCATGTTGCGAAATCGTATTTTCAGTCATATTCACCTCCGTTTTGACTATGTATAAATTTTTTGACTGTGAATCGAGTAAAATAGCAAAAATATTGCTTGTCGTCAGTTAATTCATTATGAGTCAGTCAAAATCAGATAAAAAAGCGAAAAACGGGTCAGCAACGATTGCCAAAAATCGTCAAGCGACCCATGAATATTTTATTGAAGATCGAATCGAAACCGGTTTAGTGCTTGAAGGGTGGGAGGTGAAAAGTTTGCGTGCGGGAAGGGTGCATTTAAAAGAAAGTTATGTGGTGATTAAAAAAGCTGAGGCTTGGTTGGTGCGGGCGCATATTTCGCCATTATTGTCGGCATCAACTCATGTCAATCCGGATCAAGTGCGCGAAAAAAAATTGTTATTACATAGACGCGAATTAAATAAATTAATTGGGGCGGTAGAACGAAAAGGCTATACTTTAATGCCATTATCGTTATATTGGAAAAATTCCCGAGTAAAACTAGAAATTGGTTTAGCTAAAGGTAAACAATTACATGATAAAAGAGCCGCCAGTAAAGAACGAGATTGGCAACGTGAAAAAGCTAGAATCGTAAAATTAAATTAATCGTTTATTTCATTCAAAATTATTGAATCGATATTTGACTCCAGCAACCATCATTAATCATAAAATGCTCAATCGTTTGATGATGGTTATCGGTAATATAAACTTCAATCCCATCTGCTTTTTGGCACCATAATTCCATTTTGAGTTTATCGATTTCAAAATAGGATCGCAATACAGATTTTACCCAATGTTTCTGAATTGATTCCCAATGATAGCCACAGGATTTTAATAAATGTTTAATTTGACAAGTGGGATTAAAACCACGATTGGATTGATTGGTAATTTTAATTAAATAATAAATAAATTCTGTTTGCATTAATGTTGGATAGTCAGATAAAGGTGGATATTCTGCCCAATCAATTGGTTTAATCTCCAAAGCCTGTAAAAAAGGCGATTGTCTATGGTTTTCAGTAATGATAATGATTCTTTTAATCGCACGAGTTAAAGAGACATAAAATAATCGCCTTTCTTCATCATAAATCTGTTTTAAATTGTCACCCAAAATTTGAAAGAAAAACCAATTAGGATGAATCAGCGGATAATAATCGATAATCGCATCTGGAATAATTACCACCGCTTTTTCTAATCCTTTATATTTATGTGCAGTAGAAATAGTGATTCGATGATGTAAAGAATCGGGAAAAAATTTTTGAATTGAATGTAAAAAATGAACTAAATGATTGGCAAAGGGCAATTTATTCCGGCGACATAAAATGACCACTTCTAATTCTTCAATTAAAGCTTTAGCAATTAAACGTACCATTAAAGCAGCGTGCCTTTGATGAACGTGAATTTGTTTTTCATGTTCTGTTAAAACAAAATGGTCTAAGTCCGCAATCATGGCCTCACCACCGAAATGAGTTTTAGCAATTGCCGCTCTTCCATTTCCTATCATTAATTGATTACCGATAGTCACAATGGATGATGCTGAACGATAATTAGAAGAAATATATAATTGCGTTGCATTTTTATCAATATAATATTTAAATCGCTGAAAAAATCGTAATTCTGAACCGGCAAATCCGTTAATTGCCTGCCATGAATCTCCAACACAACATAAATTGACTTGGGAATTATGTTGCCGAATAGCTTGTAATAATCGATAAAATAATTCTGAAAAATCTTGAAATTCATCAATGCAAATATAACGTAATAAAGTTAAATCACTACTATACGATTTAGATTGAAATACGGTTTGTTTATGTAAAATTAACTCAATCGCTTTTTGTAATAAACCATTAAAATCATCTTCATTCGTTGCTGTAATTCGCTCTAAATAAGCATGATAAAAATTTAAAATTAATTCAAAGAATAATACTTCAATCGATTTTGTAGCTTGATAAGTTTCGATCATTTGCTGTAACTCTTTAATTGATAAAGATTTTTTACGACAACGGGTAATAAAACTAACAATCAATTTGGTAAATTGATCAATTGATCGACGGCTGATTTTATGCCAAATTTCTTCTTCGGAGAGACGCTGACAAATAAATCCCTGCTGCTGTAAATCTTGTTTAAGACGTTGTAAAAAATAGTCAACGCCGCGTTCGCTAATATCTGTAGGAGAATAAGCTAATAAATGCCAATTTGGTTTTTTAGACCAATAATCTCGCTTTTGTTGCGACATAAAATCATAATCAAGATCGCCTTGTAAGCCAAAATATTCAATAATTACACCTCTGTTATCAGAATGAAATAGCGTGAAATCAGGTCGATAATTAATTTTGTTCCAAAAGTGATTGTGTTCATATTGATAATTAATGTTGTGTTCAAATAAAAAATTCGCAATTATTTTTTCACCAAAAGATTTAATTACATCACCTTTTAAACTTTGTCGTGGTAATTGTCGTTGAAATTGCAAAAAAATCTCTAGCTGATGTTTTTGATCATATCCACCTTGTTCAATTTTATGCCAATCGTTTAAAAAATAAAGCATCATGAACTGTTTAATTTTTATATTAAAGGGTTCTA
>JBEEJU010000133.1:0-6235 GCA_041169045.1 Pseudomonadota bacterium | reverse complement strand
TACTCGTGTATTACAAGCTTTGTATCGTTTTGATCCACATCAAATTCCAACATATATTGGTCAACAAATGGATGTGTTTATTGAAGTCCCTAAATCTCAAAAGGTTAAAACGCCGAGTTCTGCTTCATGAAAATCGTTGCACTTGGTTTAGCTATTTTATTATCCGGTTGTATCGTTGTGGGACCTAATTATGTTCCGCCCAAAATCGAAACACCGAAACAATGGACAGAACCTGTCCCTTCAACAACTCAGATTTTACGCCAGCCTTGGTGGACAACTTTTCGTGATCCTTTATTAACGCAATTAATTCAGCAAGGTTTAACAGCGAATATAGATTTAAAGATTATTGAACAGCGTATATACGCGAGTCGCTTAGATTACGACGCGACTTTAGCGGCGGCTTTACCGAGTGTAAATTCTCATACCAGTGTCAGTCGTCGGTTAAATAGTAGTAGTTCTTCGGGAAATTCTGGAGTAGGCAGTGGATTTGGCGCAGGCAGTCAATTAATGGATATTTTTCAAGTGGGTTTTGATGCCGCTTGGGAAATTGATTTATTTGGCAGTTTGCAACGCGCGATGGAAGCTGCTCAAGCAACCAGTGAAGTGCTTGAACAAAATCGCCGCGATTTACAATTATCGTTAACCGCTGAAATTGCCAAACATTATGTTGAACTGCGAGTCAATCAGCAATTACAACAATTAGCTTTGCAACAACTGCAAATTCAAACTGAACTCATCGAATTAACCCAAAGTTTACGTCAATCTGGATTAACGTTTACCCGTGAAGTTGTATTAAAACAAGCCGAATTGGCGAATTTACAAGCGAATAGCACTCGTTATACCACAACATGGAAACAAGCCAGTCATGCTTTGGCTTTATTACTGGGCAAAACGGTCGATCAATTACCTTTAGCTTTACAGCAAATCGGTCAAGTGCCATTAAGTAATTATCAAGGTTTGGCGATTTTACCGACTGAATTATTACGCCGTCGCGCCGATATTCGTGCCGCTGAACGGCAATTAGTGGTGAGTAATGCGCAAATAGGTATTGCAACCAGTCAGTTTTATCCGAAAATTAATTTATCTGCTTTTTTGGGATTACAAAATGCCAGTTTGAGAGAATTAATGCCCATGAGTAAATCTTGGTCTGTAGCTAGTAATGTGACGCTACCGATTTTTAATTGGGGACGATTAAAAGCACAATTACATATCAAAAAAAATGAACATAATCAAGCGATATTGCATTATCAACAAACGATATTAACCGCTTTTAAAGAAGTGGAAGATGAGTTAATTGCTCATGCACAAGAACGACAACGTGCTGCTGCTTTAATTCAAGTCGTAAAATCGCAACAATTATTAGTTAAATTAATGACTCAACGATATAAACAAGGCTTGGTTTCTTATATTGAGGTGTTAAATAATCAACGGAATTTATTGATTGCACAACAAGATTATATAGATAGCCAAGCGAAACAATCTATTCAATTAATCAGTTTATATAAAGCCTTAGGCGGTAATTAACTGATAATCGCTTTTACTGTTAAAAATTTTTTTATTGAAATATGAATATTATTATCGAAACTCCCAAAACTATTTATCGTCGAGAGTATAAAATTTCGGATTATTTAATCGATGAAGTTGAATTAAGATTTGAATTAGCCGCTGAACAAACTCAAGTTCATTCAACTTTAAAAATTCGTCGTCATCCGGAAAGTAAAACGGTTAATCCTGAATTAGTTTTACTCGGAGAAGGCTTAACTTTACAGCGGATTTATCTCAATCAACAATTATTAACGCCTAATGATTATCAATTAACCGCCGAATCTTTAACCTTAAATAATTTACCTTTACAGCCTTTTGAATTAATTATTGAAAACAGTATTTATCCGATTAAAAATACCGCATTAGAAGGTTTATATCTGTCTAATGATTTATTATGTACTCAATGTGAAGCGCAAGGATTTAGACGCATTACTTATTTTTTAGATCGACCCGATATTATGAGTCGATTTACCACCACCTTAATTGCGGATAAAAATTTATATCCCCGTTTATTATCAAATGGTAATTTAATTGCGAGCGGTGAATTAGACCATCATCGCCATTGGGTAACTTGGCAAGACCCTTTTGCAAAACCGTGTTATTTATTTGCTTTAGTCGCGGGACAATTAGTGGTTTGTGAAGATCAATTCACCACAAATAGTGGACGTACAATTAGTTTACAAATTTTTGTTGAAGCTCACGATTTTGATAAATGCGATCATGCCATGCAATCATTGAAAAAAGCGATGATTTGGGATGAACAAAATTATGGTCGTGAATATGATTTAGATTTATATATGATAGTCGCCGTTAGTCATTTCAATATGGGGGCGATGGAAAATAAAGGATTAAATGTTTTTAATAGTCAATTTGTTTTAGCCCGTCCTGATACTGCCACTGATCAAGATTATGCCGGAATTGAAGGCGTAATTGCGCACGAGTATTTTCATAATTGGACTGGAAATCGCATTACTTGTCGTGATTGGTTTCAATTAAGTTTAAAAGAAGGATTTACGGTATTTCGTGATCAACAATTTTCCGCTGATCAGCAATCCGCTGCCGTTAAACGAATTGATGATGTGAATTTATTACGCACCCGCCAATTTGCTGAAGATGCGAGTCCAATGGCGCATCCAGTACGTCCAGATTCATATATCGAAATTAGCAATTTTTATACGGTGACGGTTTATGAAAAGGGCGCAGAAGTCGTGCGTATGTTACACACTTGGTTAGGTGCGGAAGGTTTTAGACGCGGTTGTGATCGGTATTTTGCTAAATTTGATGGACAAGCCGTGACTTGCGATGATTTTGTTCAAGCTTTAGCCGAAGCCAATCAAATGGATTTAAGTCTTTTTCAACAATGGTATAGTCAATCCGGTACGCCGATTTTAACCATTGAAACCGATTATGATGATGCTCAACAACGATTAATTGTGCGGTTGCATCAATATAATCCACCGACTTTATCCCAACCGGTAAAACCGGCTTTGCCTTTGCCAATTAAATTCGCTGCATTTTATCCAAATGGAGAATTAGCGATTGCGGAACAATTATTGAAATTCACTGAAATGACGCAAGAATTTATTTTTGAAACGATTTCAGAAAAACCCATTTTATCTTGTTTACGCGGATTCAGTGCGCCGGTGAAATTAATTCTCGATTATTCATTGGAAGAATTGGCTTTTTTATTTGCGCACGATAATGATAGTTTTAATCGTTGGGAAGCTGGACAAAAATTAATTACGCGATTAATTTTTGATTTAGTTACGGATATTCAAACTCATCAACCCTTAGTATTAAATCCGATTTATATAGAGGCAATTCGACAAATTCTGCAACAACAAAAACCGGATTTAGCTTATACCGCTTTATTATTAACTTTACCGAGTTTAGCGTATTTAACTGAACAAATGAAAGTGGTCGAAGTGGATAAAGTTTATCAAGCCCGCGAATTTGTTAGACAACAATTAGCTCAACAATTACAACCATTATGGTTAGCGACTTATTTGGAACAAAATCAAGATCAAACTTCGGCATTTACGCCAATTGCAGCAGGTCGCAGACGTTTAAAAAATAGTTGTTTATCGTATCTGGCGAGTTTATCGACTACAGAAACTGAACAATTATTGTTACAGCAATTTCAACAATCTCAAACCATGACTGATCAAATTGCTGCTTTAGAATGGATTATTGAAAGTAATCATTCACAAAAAGTGCAATGTTTACAGCAATTTTATCAACAATGGCAACAGGAATCGTTAGTAATTGATAAATGGTTTAAATTACAAGCTCAAGCGAGTGTAGCCGGAACTTTTGCGACGGTACAACAATTAATGAATCATCCGGCATTTAATTTAAAATTACCGAATCGAGTTCGCGCTTTAATTGGCACTTTTAGTCAATCGAATTTATTACATTATCATGCCGCAGACGGTTCAGGTTATCAATTTTTAGCAGATCGGGTGATTGAATTAAATGGGTTAAATCCACAAATTGCCGCACGAATGCTTACGCCTTTAACTCGTTGGCAACGTTTTGATTTAGCGCGTCAACAATTAATGAAAATACAATTGCAACGAATTATGCAAACGCCCAATATTTCTAACGATGTTTTTGAAATTGCGAGTAAAAGTTTGAGTTGATAATTTTTAAGTAATTAATCTAAAGTTATCGGGTATTGCAAAATCCCCCTAGCCCCCTTTAGTAAAGGGGGAACTCTCTTCTTTAAAGATTTCAAAATAGAAATATCTGATAACTTATGTATTTCTATTTATCCATAAATAGCGAGTAATATGAAAACAGCAACTTTTAAAGAATGGGATTTAGACCGTTTAGATGCCGCTTTTAATCTTAAACAATGTTTAGAAAATGAATTTGAATTATTACCGCAATGGCAACATTTAGCACAAGAAATAAAAATTAGTGAATTTGATCAGCAAGTGATTTTTAATTTACAACAACCTTTAATTTGGGGCGGACGGGCGTGGAATGAATTTGAATTAGAAAATAAATTTATTAGTCCTTTAATGATGGCAGCGCAAATTGATGATCGTGAAATGGGTTATTTTTTAGAACGTCCACTGTCTGGAATAGTGGGTGATTATCAATTATCAGGAATTGTGGATGGAATGATTGCAACTGGAATGCGTAATCCACATACGCCTTATTTTTGTTTTCACGAATATAAACGCAGTATTGAAAATCAGGGAACGCCGGACGCACAAGTATTAGCGGCGATGCTGGTTGCGCGGGAAATTAATCAAAATAAAAAACCGATTTATGGTTTATTTATTGTTGGTTTAATTTGGAATTTTGTCGTATTAAATGGGCAAAACTATTGCATTAGTGCAGAATATACGGCGGCAAATGAACAGGTTTTTGAAATTTTTAAAATGCTTAAGGCATTAAAACAAATTATTAAAATGCGGTTAATAAAGTTGTAATAAGTTTTTTGAATTAAATAATTGTAATGTTTTTAATTCAACTTAATTAAGCGGGATTGAAATTGTGTAGAGACGTTTTAATACAACGTCTCTACGATTTGAAAAAATGAAACTAGCCTTTTGATTTAAAAATGTTGTAGCAATTCATTTTTATGACGATATTATCAATATCGTGTAGGATTTAAAGCTAAACCACAAAAAAATCAGCAGCCGTTAATATTGGATGAACGGTTGTACCGATAAGTGCAATTTGTACGGCATGTCCCGCTCCATTACCGTTATCGTCATAATAAAGTGCACCGGTGGTTTTGTTGTAAACGATAAAATCATTATTATCGCCAGCAGCAACTCCTATTTTGAAATTCGCGCTATTCAAAATACCGGTAGTGAGTTTAGTGAAAATTGCATTTTCCAGCTGAATCGTATCATCCGGTGGATTGAAGTCGGTGATTTGATCAATCTCCGTTTTGCTTGGAGTAGTATTGAAAATAAATACATCTTCACCTATACCACCGGTTAAAACGTCTTTTCCAAGCCCGCCATTCAAGGTGTCATTTCCAGTATCGCCAATTAAGCGGTTAGTGGCTAAATTACCCGTCAGTTCGTTGTTCTGTGCATTGCCTGTCGCATCGATAGTTTCACCTTCCTGCATTAAAGTCAGGTTTTCAACATTAGCTGGTAATGTGTAACTAATAAAGCTATTAACGCTATCAATTTCAGTAGTTATAGTTGATGTTTCAATGACAATATCACCAAGATTGTCAACAATGTAAGTATCATTGCCTACTCCCCCACTCATTGTATCGGCATCTAAACCACCATTGAGCATATCATTACCACTACTACCAGTTAAACTATCTGCCAGATTTGTCCCTAGTACATTTAAATTGACGGTTAAAGAAAAAATGTCTAAAGCACTAAAACCAGACGAGTCGGTTGCTATGATTTCAATATTGAGTTTACCTGTGTCGGTTTCTGTGGGTGTTCCTGTAAATGTTTCGGTACTGGCATCAAAATGCAGCCAACTAGGCAAGCTGCCGTCACCAATTACGTTCCCACTAGCATCTACTAATTTGGCTGCATAAGCCAGCGTACCTCCAGGCAAATAACTGACAAAAGCATTCTCAGGTAACAAGAAAGAATAGGCATTTGAACTGTTAATCGTCTGGTCTGCAATGGGATGAACAAGAATGGGAACATAATTTATAAAACTACTGGATGGCGATGCTGTAGGCGAAGAAGGGTCT
>JBEEJU010000132.1:0-5330 GCA_041169045.1 Pseudomonadota bacterium | reverse complement strand
TATTGCCAAAAAAGTAAACTTGCACGCAGTACGAGTTCTGAATTGTGCAGGAAGTGGAACTGTCGCAGGGGTCATTGCCGGTATTGAATGGGTAACAGCAAATGCGATTGGTCCAGCTATTGTAAATATGAGTCTTGGAGGTTCAAGTTCAGCCATATTAAACCTTGCGGTTACAAGTTCAATTAGCAGTTCTACACTAAGCCATCCAAAGGGGATTACATATGTGTTAGCAGCAGGTAATAACGCTCAAGATGCTTGTAATTTTTCACCAGCCGGAACACCAGAGGCTATTACGGTTGGAGCGATGGATCCTGGTACTGATAAACGCTCTAGTTTTTCTAACTTTGGTACTTGTGTTGACATTTTCGCTCCGGGTGAAAATATTTTATCAGCTTGGATTGGTGGATCAACAAACACCATACCCGGCACTTCAATGGCTGCGCCACATGTTGCTGGAGTTGCTGCACGCTGGTTACAAAATCATCCGTTAGCTCTTCCAAATGATGTATTTGAAAAAATTAAATACAACGCTAATGTATTTTCATGGAATCGATGGCCGACTACCAGCACTTATCCACTCACTCCAAATTGGCAGGGTATTACAGGATTGCTAACTGGTGATCCAAATGTGTTGTTACATTGGGGATCGCTCAGTGAAGGTTTGAACGATGGTGATCCGCATATTACAACTGTCAATGGTAAATACTATGATTTTCAAAGTGCTGGAGAGTTTGTTGCTTTACGCGACGGCGGTCAATTGGAAATCCAAACTCGTCAATCGCCTATTTCTTCTCCGGGTTACACTAACGGAGCAACTGGACTAAAAACTTGTATTAGCATCAATACTGCGGTTGCGGCTAAAGTTGGTAAACATCGCGTTACCTATCAGCCTAGCATCAACGGCGTTGTAACCGCTCAACAGCCACCTCAATTAAGTATAGATGGCATAGCTAGAGAACTTGGATCAACTGGAGTAAACTTTGAGGACGGTAGTAGAGTGATTCGAGGTCCTTCAGGAAATGGGATTCAAATTAATTTCCCCGATGAATCAATATTAATAGTAAACCCTTATTGGTGGGGTTACCCAGAAAACAAATGGTACCTTAATATATATGTTTCCCGCACTAGAGGAACTGAAGGCATTATGGGCGAAATTACCGGAAGTAATTGGTTACCCAACCTTCCTAACGGTACTGGTTTAGGTGCTATGCCTAGCAGTTTGTCACAACGTTATGCAACCCTGTATCAAAATTTCGCTAACGCTTGGCGAGTAACTGATCAAACCAGTTTGTTTGATTATGCACCCGGGACTTCGACCACAAACTTTACTTTCGAAAGTTGGCCAGGACAAAATGGTTCCTGTGCTATACCAAATGTTGCTCCAGTACAACGACCCATAATAAGTAACATGACTGCTCAAGCTTTGTGTAGCAAAATTACCAATGCTAATATTCGAGCAAATTGTACTTTTGATGTCCAAGCTACCGGTGAACAAAGTTTTGTCAAAGCTTATCAAGACGGTGAAAAAATGCAATTGGGTGGAACAAATACCAATTTAACCATTGCCCCTGCGGGTATAGGCACTAGTTCGATATTGACAGCAACCGTAGAACGTATGTCGGTCAACGGTGCGAAAATAATCCCTACGGGAACTGTTGAATTTATGGTAAATGGTAAAAAAGTTTCTCTACACATGGGTTTGAATATTAATGGGCAAGTGAAATTTATGACACCGTTGATTAAAGTCGGCAGCCAAATTTCCGCTCAATACACTCCCGCTACTGGTAGCGTATTTTTAGGCAGTTCTAGTGTGCCTTTTATTGTCAACACAGTGGGAATTAAACCAGTCAATGAATTCAAATGATTTAATTTAACCGAAATAAAATCGCCGGCAATTTTTATCAATGGCGATTTTTTGTTATAGCGTTTTTAAATCAAAGGAATAATTTTAATGACTGTAGAGACATTGCAATGCAACGTCTCTACACAATTTCAATATCGCATAACTAATTATATTGAATTAAAAACGTTATGAGCTATTAAAACTTAGAAGATTAATTTAACAATAATTCAATTATAATAATAATCGTCGAACATCGGTTAAATATTGGCAAAGCGTAGTCATAAATCGCGCCCCTTCTGCACCATCAATAACCCGATGATCGTAAGTCAAATCTAATGGCAACATGAGTTTAGGAATAAACGCTTGTCCATTCCAAACCGGTTTCATGGCTGAACGAGTCACGCCTAAAATCGCTACTTCCGGTGCGTTCACAATCGGCGTAAAAGCCGTTCCGCCAATTCCGCCCAAACTCGAAATCGTGATACAACCGCCTTGCATATCTATCGGTTTTAATTCACCTTTTCGCGCTTTCGCACTGATTTCCGTCAATTCAGTCGATAACGCATATAAACCTTTTTGATCTACGTTGCGCAATACTGGAACTACCAAACCTTCGGGAGTATCGACTGCAATTCCAATATTAAAATATTTCTTTAAAATCAAGCGTTCACCGTCAGGTGATAAAGAACTATTAAAGCGCGGATATTGTTTTAAAGTTGCAACTAACGCTTTGATAATAAAGACTAATCCGGTCAATTTAATTGGTGCATTTTTGTCCGCATTTAATTGATTACGAAACGCCTCCATTTCGCTAATATCTGCTTCGTCGTGATAAGTTACCAACGGTAAATTCAACCATACTCGAGTTAAATGTTGTCCAGTTAAGCGTTTGATTTTACTTAATTTAACCTCTTCAATTTCGCCAAATTTAGCAAAATCTACCGTAGGAATCGGGGGAATTCCGGTATTAGTAGTATTTGTCGGAGCGATGCTTTCTGTGACGGTTAATCGCTGCTTGACATATTTTTGCACATCTTCTTTTAAAATCCGTCCTTTACGACCAGTTGCTTGCGTCAATAAAGTTAAATCTACGCCCAACTCCCGCGCAAATCGCCGAATTGCCGGACTCGCATGAATGAGTTTGTTAGAACTGACGATTTCTGTCACAGTGGTAGCAGGTTCTTCACTGACCGTCACAACGACAGGTTCAGGTTTAGGATTGTCCAGCGGTAACGCAGTTTCAACCACTGGCGCAATCGGTTCTGGTGAAGCATTGGCAACGGTACTGATTTCGGTGTCAATCAGCGCAATTTCTGAACCTTCAGAAACTTTATCACCCACTTTAACGTGTAATTTTTTAAGAATACCTGAAACATTACAAGGCAATTCGATGCTGGCTTTATCGCTTTCTAATAGTAATAAAGTTTGATCTAAATCAATGTTATCGCCTTCTTGTACCAATACTTCAATCACTTCAACATTCGCAACGCCGCCAATATCTGGAACTTTAATTGTGTGTAAACTCATTTTTTTATCCTGAATTTGTTATCTATACCAAGGAGCTAGGGTTTCAGTGGCTAAACCATAACGGTGAATCGCGGTCGCTACTGTGGTCGGATCACAAGCACTTTGATCGGCTAAACTTTTCAAAGCGGCAACAGCGATATGATAGCGATCAACCTCAAAGAACCGGCGTAATTTTTCGCGCGTATCCGATCGTCCAAAACCATCAGTGCCTAACACCATATAATGTCCACGAATGTAAGGGCGAATTTGCTCTGCAAAAGCACGCACATAATCACTGGCGGCAATCACTGGATTTTTCGGATCAGATAAGCAAGCAGTCACATGAGGCATTTGTGCAGGTTCTAAAGGATGTAACCGATTCCAACGTTCACAAGCTTGACCATCACGAGCCAATTCAGTGAAACTTGGACAACTCCATACATCAGCTTCAATTCCCCAATCATCATGTAGTAATTTTGCCGCCGCTTCCACTTCGCGGAAAATCGTACCCGATCCTAACAATTGCGCCGTCGGTAAATCGCTGTCATTCCCGCGTTTAAAACAATACATGCCTTTTAAAATATCGGCTTCAATGCCGGCGGGCATTTGTGGATGAACATAATTTTCATTCATTACTGTAATGTAATAAAAGATATTTTCTTGTTCAACATACATTCGACGTAAACCATCTTGAATAATCACCGCTAATTCATAACTATAAGTCGGATCATATGATTTACAATTTGGCACTGTCGCTGAAAATACATGACTATGACCATCTTCATGTTGTAAACCTTCGCCGTTTAAAGTGGTTTTACCCGCCGTTCCACCGAGTAAAAACCCCCGAGTACATTGATCTGCGGCTGCCCAAATTAAATCTGCAACTCGTTGAAAGCCAAACATAGAGTAGTAAATAAAGAATGGAATCATCGGCACGCCATGTGTCGAGTATGAAGTTCCCGCCGCAATCCAATCACATAATCCACCGGCTTCGTTAATTCCTTCTTGTAACACTTGACCGGTTTTGTCTTCTTTATAAAACATCAATTGATCCGCATCTTGTGGCGTATAAAGTTGCCCCACTTGCGACCAAATGCCTAATTGACGAAACATCCCTTCCATACCAAAAGTGCGAGATTCATCAGGCACAATTGGCACAATTCGGTTGCCGATTGCTTTGTCTTTCACCAAAATATTCAATAACCTGACAAATGCCATAGTGGTGGAAATTTCGCGATCTTGACCACTACCGTCGAGTAACGGTTTGAAACTGGCTAACTCGGGAATCGTTAAAGGATAAGCTTGGCGACGGCGTGAAGGTAAAAATCCGCCCAATTCAGCGCGTCGTTGCTGCATATATTGAAATTCTTTGGAGTCAGCAGCAAAAGACAAATATTCATAATGTTCAATCTGCTCATTAGTCAACGGTAATTCAAAACGATCACGGAATCGGCGCAAAGATTCAACACTCATTTTTTTCTGTTGATGAGTAATATTTTGTGCTTCACCGGATTGTCCCATGCCGTAGCCTTTAATGGTTTTGGCTAAAATAACAGTGGGTTGCCCCTGATGGTGAATCGCGGCATGGAAAGCAGCATACACTTTAACCACATCGTGACCACCACGATTGAGTTCCCAAATATCCCGATCTGACCAATCGGCAACCATTGCTTTTAATTCAGGAGTATTGAAAAAATATTCGCGGACATATGCGCCATCTTTAGCTTTAAAAGTTTGATAATCACCATCAACACATTCAGTCATCCGTTTGACTAATAAGCCATTTTTGTCCCTAGCTAGTAAAGCATCCCACCGTTGTCCCCAAATCAGTTTAATCACATGCCAACCCGCGCCGCGAAATTCACTTTCTAATTCTTGAATAATTTTGCCATTGCCGCGAACTGGACCATCTAATCGTTGTAAATTACAATTAACCACAAAAATTAAATTATCTAATTTTTCGCGTCCCGCCATGCCGATC
>JBEEJU010000131.1:0-10106 GCA_041169045.1 Pseudomonadota bacterium | reverse complement strand
TAGTTTGCGCCGTTTTTATTTCAATTCCCGTTATTTTATATCAATTTTGGGCATTTGTAGCACCGGGATTATATAGCCATGAAAAACGTTTTATTTTACCGTTATTATTAGCGAGTACGTTTTTATTTTATTTAGGCGTAGTTTTTGCCTATTTTATTGTATTGCCATTAATTTTTGCTTTTCTAACGACCACTGCTCCAATTGGCGTTGCAGTGATGACAGATATTGCTAAATATTTAGATTTTATTTTAACTTTATTTTTTGCTTTTGGACTGACTTTTGAAGTGCCTATTTTTACGGTGGTATTAGTTTGGACAGGAGTAACTTCAGTAAAAGATTTATCTGAAGCTAGACCATATGTCATTGTTGGCGCATTTGTGATTGCAATGTTTTTAACTCCACCAGATGCTTTATCCCAAACTTTGTTAGCCATTCCAATTTGTTTATTATTTGAAATCGGTTTATTATTTTCGCGTTGGTGTATGCCAAAATCACATTCTTTTCAAGAATAACGTTTAGTTTATATTATATTTAATTTCATGTCTGATTCTACTCACCGATTGATTTTAATTGACGGTTCATCGTTTTTATTTCGTGCTTATTATGGCGTTCCGATTTTAACTAATACGCCAGGATATCCGACTCACGCTATTTATGGCGTAGCTAATATGTTGCGTAAATTATTAGCTGTTTATAATACCGATTATTTCGTCGTTGTTTTTGATGCAAAAGGTAAAAATTTTAGACATGAATTATATCCTAATTATAAAGCCAATCGTCCCCCAATGCCTGAAGATTTACGCCAGCAAATTCAGCCATTACATCAATTAATTCAAGCAATGGGATTGCCTTTAATTTCAATTGAAGGCGTGGAAGCAGATGATGTTTTGGGGACTTTAGCAACGCAAGCTGCTGCGTCTGGATTTGAAGTTATTATTGCCACTAGCGATAAAGATATGGCGCAATTAGTGAATTCACAAATTATTTTGGAAGATACGCTCACAGAAAAACGTTTAGATAGAACAGGAGTGATAGATAAATTTGGGGTAACGCCAGAGCAAATGATTGATTTTTTAGCGTTAATGGGCGATAAATCCGATAATATTCCGGGTATTCCGAGTGTTGGCGAAAAGACGGCGGCAAAATGGTTAAAGCAATATCACGATTTGGATAATTTAATTGCAAATGCTGAAAAAATAAAAGGTAAAGTTGGTGAGCATTTACGCGCTCATATTGCGCAATTAGCAATTAATCGACAATTAACTACAATTCGTTGTGATTTAAGGTTAAATTATTCATTAGATGATTTAAAACGTCAGCCAGAAAATACCGAATTATTAATTGAAATATTAGCCGAATTTGATTTTAAATCATGGTTAACGCAATTTAAGCCGCAAGAGAATAATGAATTAATTGAAAACGATAATTCTGCCATCATTGTTGATTATCAAACCATTAATACGGAATATGATCTCGATCAATGGATAGAAAAAATGATCACCGCTAAAATGGTTGCAATTGATACCGAAACCAGCAGTTTAAATTATATGGAAGCTGAATTGGTTGGTATATCAATAGCAGTTGAAATAGGCATTGCCGCTTATATTCCTTTAGCACATAATTATGTAGAAGTTCCATCGCAATTAAATCGAGAATTTGTGTTAGCGAAATTAAAGCCTTTATTGGAAAATCCAGAAATTGTTAAAATAGGGCAGAATTTAAAATATGATAAACATATTTTTGCCAATTACGGAATTGATTTATCCGGAATTAAATCCGATACGATGTTAGCTTCATATGTATTAAATAGCACTGCTACGCGGCATAATTTAGAGGATTTAGCAACATATTATTTGCAAATGAAAACCTTGAGTTATGAAACGCTGACAGGAAAAGGCGTGAATCAAATTCCGTTTTCTGAAGTGACTATTGAACAAGCGACTGATTATGCGGCTGAAGATGCTGATATGAGTTTGCGTTTACATTATCAATTAAAAAAGCAATTACTTAAAATACCAAAATTATATGCAGTTTATCACCAATTAGAAATCCCTTTAATTGCGGTTTTACAACGCATGGAACGTCAAGGCGTATTGATTGATTGTCAGCAATTAATTCAGCAAAGTATTGAATTATCACAACAAATGATTACCATTGAACAACAAGCGCATCAATTGGCTGGACAAATATTTAATTTGAATTCACCTAAACAAATTCAAACGATTTTATATGAACAATTGCAATTGCCAATTATTAAAAAAACCCCAAAAGGACAACCTTCTACCGAAGAATCGGTATTACAAGAATTAGCGATTAATTATCCATTGCCACAATTGATTTTAAATTATCGCAGTTTAACTAAATTAAAATCAACTTATACCGATAAATTACCACAACAAATTCATCAATCAACGCAACGAATTCATACCTCTTATCATCAAGCGATAACCGCAACTGGACGTTTATCTTCTTCAGAACCGAATTTGCAAAATATTCCGATTCGCAGCGAAAATGGACGTAAAATTCGACAGGCTTTTATTGCGCCAAAAGGTTGTTATATTGTGGCGGCGGATTATTCACAAATTGAATTAAGAATTATGGCGCATTTATCGGCAGATAAACATTTATTAGCGGCTTTTGCCAAAGGGCAAGATATTCATACCGCGACGGCGGCTGAAATTTTTAAAATGGAAATTGATCAAGTGACTCCGAATTTACGTCGATCAGCAAAAGCGATTAATTTTGGATTAATTTATGGCATGTCTGCATTTGGATTGGCACAACAATTGGGATTAGATCAAAAACAAGCGCAAGCCTATATTGATTTATATTTTGATCGTTATCCCCAAGTGAAACAATATATGGAATCGACTCGGAAATTAGCGCAACAACAAGGCTATGTAGAAACGATATTCGGTAGGCGATTATATTTGCCCAATATTCGCTCCAAAAATCCGGCAATTCGTCAAGCCACTGAGCGTATGGCAATTAATGCACCGATGCAAGGAACAGCGGCTGATATTATTAAAAAAGCCATGATAGCTGTCGATCATTGGATTCAAACACAATCGCCGAATATTAAAATGATTATGCAAGTTCATGACGAATTGGTTTTTGAAATTCAAGAGCCAGATTTAGCATTTGCGATCGATAAAATTCGACAATTTATGACGGGTGTTGTTAAATTATCTGTGCCTTTAATTGTCGATATAGGTTACGGATATAATTGGGATCAAGCGCATTAAATAAGGGGAGTAGTAATCATGAAAAATATTTTAATTATATATAGTGATATTATTTTATCGTTTATTTTTAAAAGAAAAATAAATCAATATCCTAATGAAATTTTATTTGCTAAAGATGCACAAATGGCGATTGATTTATTAAAATCGTATCCTATTGAATTAATTATTATCGAATTAACCTTAGCTAAAATGGATGCGGCAGAATTAATTGCGCAAATATCCAGTCTTTCACCGACCACAAAAATCGCCTTTTTTTTACCCAAAGAAACCTCGGTGATTACGCAAAAACTCAATCAACAATTACAATCATTGCGTAGTTTATATTTTGTTTGTCAGCCGAATTCTTCCAAAGATTTACCCTATTTTTTTAGTGATGCCGTTTTAACGGTTGCGAAATTTCAAGCACTACCGGTAGAAAATTTATTTCCAGGGGATTTTTTACAATTATTAACTTATTTACAAAAGACTTGTGAGGTTGAAATTATCAATAAAAATTCACAGAAAAAAGCGCAGATTTATTTTGAGAATGGCGTTTTATATGATGCGAAATTTTCGAGTATTACCGATCAAACTAAAGAATTGTTATCTGCTTATTTATCACCTTCATTAAATTTAGCCCATACTGAATTAGAAGCTACCTATGCAATGCAAGATTTATTCAATTGGAAACAAATTAAAATTCAATTTTTGTCTTTTGATAAAAAGAATACTTCTCGCACTATTTATACTTCAGTCGCAGAAATGATAAAAAATTTAGCTTTAAGCAAATAAATAATTCGATAAATAATCATTTGTCCAAGTTTTGCCAAAACAACGATTCAATAAAGGTAAACTCGGAGAATGTTGTTGATGTTGAATTTTATAATGTTGTAATTGTTGTTGATGATATAAAATTAAATCCTTATTGTTAAGCCTAGAAGCTGAATCAAATAAAGGAATTAATCCTTGCCAAATTTGTAAATAGCGTCGTTTCAATTCCTGCATTTGCGATAAATTAGGATACCGAATAAAAATATCTTCTCCAGAACAAGATTGTAAATACCAATCCGGTTTTTCGCTGTCTATTAATTCTCCTAAATCCTGTTTAGCGTCGCGTAATAATTGCAAAACTAGAGGATTGAATACACTATCTATTAAATAATGAACATCTATCACTGCAACAATTGGTTTTGTTGATAAAGTGACAAAATCTGCGGCATAAATCGGTAATTCAATCTCAGCATTTGGAAAAAATAATAACATAATAATTTCTATTTTAGCCGATTCTATCGAGGCAATTCTCAATTCGCCAATATGAGCTAAATTCAGGAATTGATTTTTTAAATGTAATTCACCTTGTGATTCAGTCCTAGAAATAAATTGAATATCTGTTGGTAGCGATTTTAAATTCGGTGAAAAAGGTTGTAATAAAGTTAAAACATTAGCGATTAATAACGAATTATTCATGAATTGACAGTTGATATTGAAACCATTGAATTGCCGAATAACTATGTCGAGACATTATGGCATTGGGATTTAAAAATTTGAGGATTTTTAATAATTGTTCTGGGGTATAAGCGTAACAATGAATTAAAGCGGTACTTAATACACAAACAGAACGTCCAATTCCTTGTTGGCAAAAAACATAACAAGAAGTTTTATTATTTAACCACACAATTAATTGTTGTACTGCTGCAAAAAATTGTTCGCGTTCTTCGGGATAAGTATGAGTATAATAATCATCCATTGTAATCGAAAAAATTTGATTTAAATTAACCCTATCCGCATTAGAAAAAACATCTTTAAAATAGAATTGCTGAATAGTAAAATCAGCTAATTGTGATGCAGAATAAATTTGATATAAATCAATGCCGCTGGTATTTAATAAATGTTTACATTTTTGTTGGCGCAATTGAATTAATTGCGCGGGAGAAGGTAAACTCCCTTGAGAAAGATATTGAATAGCTTGATAAATCATTATTCAAATTTGAGTAAATAGTCATCAATAATCGATTCAAAAAAAGCCTCGCGCTGTTTGCTATCTTCAATATGACGTTTAGGATGATGACATAAATGAAATCCGCCCCATCTTTCTTTGGTTAAAGAATGTTCCACTAATAATTGACTGAGTTGGGTTAATTTTGCAGTAGGCAAATCAGCTATATCCCAAACAATATGAAATTTATCGACATATTCATATAAACTGGCGAAATTCAAAGCCTCTTGATAATGAATTAATAAAGTAATTTCTTGAAAAATACTTGGCTCAATTGCGCATAATTGTATGGCTTCAATTTGAGTAAAATCGCAAGCATTAATTTGGGGGGCTAAAATTAATGGAGCGGGTAATTCGGCATATTTTTGGCTTAAATGTTGTAAAATATCGCTGTGTTTGGGCGAAAAAATTTGACTGAATGCTTTTTTATCACCATGATGCGC
The DNA here is from genome assembly GCA_041169045.1 of Pseudomonadota bacterium. Classification (GTDB taxonomy): domain Bacteria; phylum Pseudomonadota; class Gammaproteobacteria; order Methylococcales; family Methylomonadaceae; genus CAIQWF01. The sequence goes on along the minus strand of JBEEJU010000131.1, from coordinate 4,443 downwards.
TAATAATTGTACAATTGATTGTGATTTATGCGGTTTAGGTAAAAAGACTTGAGATAAAACGGCATAATTAGACAGTTCTATTAAAACCGTACGCTCAAAACCAATTGCTTGAATCTGTTTGAGTAATAAAGTTGTCCATGAATGTGAATAAAAAACACAATTTAAAATTTTACTCATCATGTTTCAATACTCCTTTCGCTTTAAAACAAATGATTTTATACGTTTGTGAATGATCTTTAACTAATAGCACTAACCAATCGTGATCAAGAGTTAATTGTAATTGTATAATCACTAAATCTGTAGGTAATTGGGTAATGAATTGCGGAATTAAATTAAAATGACACATATATAATTGATGACAATGATTAAGCCAAAAAAAATAGCCTTCAGTTGAGCAATAATATAATATTTCAGTATTGGAAAAAATTTGATAATGATCGGGTTGATTTTCCGCTATACTCCACAACCAATAGCATGTACTATGATTCATATCTAAAGTTAATGCCAATAAGCAATTGTCGGTTTGAGTCAACGCCATAATCGGACCTTGAAATTGCCATTGTTGAATAATCGTAGTCTGTTGATTACGCAATATTAATTCCTGATTACTATTTCCACCGCTTAAGGCAAAATTGCCATTGGTTAAAATACAAGCTTGTGGTAAGGCAAAATAATGTGATTGAGAAAATTTTACACATTCATAATTCGATAAATTAACATAAAGATTATCATATTTACCGCGCAATAATAAATAATGACCTTGAATTTGAAAATAATCAATATTTTGATTAAATTGGTAAATACATTGACGTTGATAACAATCTAATTGTAAGCGAAATAATTTTAACGAATTAGTATAAAAAAAGCTATGTAAATCATATGCTTGACTGATTCCGCTTTTAACAATCATCGTTCGCTTATTGCTAATAATTGGAATTAATTCAATATGTGTTTCATAATCTAAACCCACAATTAATTGCTGATTAGATTCACCCAATAAGATTTTTTGGGTAGGATAATTAATCGATAATTCACTGTGCCACTTAAAAGCAATCGGAATATGAGAATTAATTTTACCGAGCGTTAATGAATTTGCCGTATGATTTAATGGCGATTCCGTAATCGGTTGTCCTTGATGAATAGCCTCTAAAATAGCTAAAGCGGTTTCTGCATTGGCAATTCGTAATGTCGGTTTTTTTTCTAATAAACCTTCAATTAAACCACACATTGAAATATCGCTAATTAAGGAAAATTCCGCCGATTGAGTTAAATGCGCCCGCTTAACCATTTCGGGAGTGCCTAGAAATGGACGTTGTCCGGTAATTAATTCAAAAGCCAATATTCCCAAACTATATAAATCACTATTAAAAAAGAATTTTTCATATAATCGTTCAGGCGCGATATATGCGGGAGTCCCTACGCCATAACGAGATTCTTGAGCTTCTCGTAAAGAACAAGTCGCGCCTAAATCGGCTAAAACAAATTGTGGAACAGGCAAATTTAAATCGCGTAAAAAAATATTTTCTGGCTTAATATCACAATGAATCCTTTTATGTTGATTTAAATAAATCAGCGCTTGTAATATATCGTGCAAACAGTGATAACAAAAAGATAAATCTGCTTGATGATTAACGATTAACCAATCCGCTAAACTGCCGGCTGAAAAATATTCTAAAACAATACAAGGTCTGCCATCAGATAAATAAAAAGTATCTAAACAATTAATTAAATTGGGATGTTGCAGACCAAATCCCGACATTTCGCGTAAATATAAATGTTGTGTATCTATTTCAAAACATTTTAAAATCACGATTTGATCAGCTTGACGATTAAACGCGCGATAAAGCGTGCTATTTAGGCTTTGATAAATAATATCATCCAGACAATAACAATTCATCGTTTTTTACAATACCCTTAGCCGACCTAAAGCCTGTTCAATTTCCATAGATTCGCTCGTTAATTGACTGGATAAAGAGCTAATTCGTTGGCTACCTGAAATTAATAAATCAGCATTACTTTTATCGCCATTTCTTTGCCAACTGGTTTCAACACAACCTAAATCTGCTTGGCTAATATATTCAAAAAACGCGCGTAATAAACCCGCAATCATATAATTGACTGAACCTTCTACTTGGGGTAAATTAGCATCGAATAAACCGTTTTTTAAATTGACCCGCACAATGCCATATTGTTCTGCATCATCTAAATAAATTTTAGCTTTGCCCCACCCTTGTTTAGAAAAATAACTTTCAATTAAAAAAGTGAATTCATTGACAGATAATTGTTCTAAATCTTGTTGTAAGCGGATTTTTAAATCGGTTTTTAACCGTTGAATTTCACGTTTACCCCATAAATAACCGCAATTATGAAAAATAATTCCCCAAGCTTCGCCAGCTTCATAATGTAAAGCATCATAAATTCCGACAATTAAATCAGAACTTAAATAAATGACGCGATCAATATTGCCGCTCACTTTTCCGGCGGTTAAATCATAATCACAATTTTCTGCTGCAAACATTAAATTTAACACTTGCATAGTTAATTTAGTTTCGCTCATTTTGACTACCTTTAAAATTATTCAGCCGCTAAAATATCGCAAGCCATTTGTAATAGGGGTTCAATCAATTCATAGGATTTTGTGCTTAAATTTTGATTAAAATAATGTTTTAAGCGTGAATAAGTATCATGAATTGAACTACGCGGCGAAGGTAATTGATCAGCTTCGATAGTAATTAATTTTTGCGTTAATATCGGGGCTTTTTGATCACGAACGGGAAAACAAAAAGCTTGTAATATGGTTTTTAACCAAACTAATAATTTATCGCGTAACCATTCAGGATCATTCATTAACATCGCTAAAGTAATATACGCAACGACATAATTCACATCACGATAACATTTCCCTTGAGCCAATTCATGATTTTGCAAAAAAGGATACATCGAAAAAATATCTTTAATGGTCAAATCGACCACTTCAGATTGGACTAATTTAATTTCGTAAGCGGCTTTAGCGCGATAAGCATAATCAGGAACTGTATTGGCATAAAGTTCTAATTCATTACTGTCTAATTGCCGACTTTCTGCATTAATAAATAATTGCTTTAATTGGGCATGATGTCTAATACTACTATCCATAATAAATTCTCAATAGAGTAAGGAAATAAATATAAAATTGTGGTTAATAAAAACTTCCCCCTTTATTAAAGGGGGATTAAGGGGGATTTAAAAAAATAATTAAAATCATTTGTTATTTAATAAATCCCCCCGCCCCCTTTTTCTAAGGGGGAGATAATTATTTTCTTTTTTATTAATAAGAACTTCCCACCTTTATTAAAGGGGGATTAAGGGGGATTTCAAAATAGAAATATCTAATAACTTAAATCTTTTTACTTATAATGTTTTAAAATTAAAGAAATATTTTTAATAACGGTAGAGACGTTGCAATGCAACGTCTTTACCAATTGAGATAATTATTTTTTCAAAGAATTCACCGCCGTTTTTAATTCGGCAATTTGAGCTTTTAATTCGGCAATTTCACTGGCTTGTTGTTTATTAATTGCCGATTGATTCCGAATCATCATTTGTTGTTCTTGCACCGCTTTAACTAATGGCACAACAAAAGTGGCATATTCTAAACTGTAATGATCTTTATCATTCGCGGGTTTATGCAAACCACTAAAACTAATGCCTAAATGATTTGCTGCCATTTCAACATCTTGCGCGACAAATCCGTCATAGACGGTTTGGGTATCACCGGTTTTCCATTGAAACGTAACCGGTTGTAATTTTTGAATAAATGCCAAGCCTTTGGCATTCGGTAAAATATTGGTTTTTAGGCGGCGATCTGAAGTCGCTGACCAATTCACTTGTCCTTCAATTTTAGTAACATTTATATCGCCAATCCGAACTGAATTGCTGGCTTTCACAATTGCATTCGCGCCGATTGCGGTGGAATTACTCAAACCATCTACTGAAACATTAGAAGAATCTCCAATAAATGTATTAAAGCTACCTGTTTGGTTAGAGTGGCCTGTTAGGAATCCTAGAGCAACATTATCGCTACCAGTAGTGTTATTAAGTAAGGCTTTAAATCCATTAGCAACATTCACATCTCCAGTATTGGAATACAATGCCAATCCTCCAGTTGCAACATTTCCCGTACCTGAAAGATTTGCAGCTAACGCATTACTTCCAATAGCTACATTGTAATTTCCACTAGAATTATTTTTCAGCGCGGAATAACCACTAGCAATGTTATGAATTCCACCAACATTTGAAAATAAAGCACTATGCCCAACGGCAACATTGTAATATCCTCTAACGTTCATTGATAATGATTGATAGCCACTAGAAGTATTGCCATAACCGTTTAGGTTAGAGGTTAATGATTGATAACCGATTGCAGTATTTCCATTTCCGGTGGTATTACTAACTAAGCCTTGA
>JBEEJU010000130.1:0-4715 GCA_041169045.1 Pseudomonadota bacterium | reverse complement strand
AGGTGATGAACGAAATAGCCCAAAATTAGCTTATAATAAAGGAATTTTAGCATTAATGTCACCGTTAGCTATTCATGAATTTGATAAATCTATTATTAGCGATTTAGTTAAAATATTATTGGAAGAACAAGATATAGAATTTAATGCGCTTGCCTCTATGACTTTAAAAAATGAAAGTGTTTGTAAAGGCGTTGAACCCGATGAGTGTTTTTATATTCAAAATGAACTCAAAGTGCGAGGCAAAGAAAGAATTAATTTAAATCAAGACCCTCCCCCCGATTTAGTCATTGAAATTGATATTACTTCTCACACAGAACTAGATATTTATGAAAAATTAAAAGTGCCTGAATTATGGATTTTTGATGGACAGCAATTACACATTTTTGAGTTAATTGATGAAAAATATCAGTCTTGTATAATGAGTTTACAATTTCCACAATTTGCTATAAAACAATTAATTCCAGAGTATTTAGAAATGGCTAAAATTCAAGGGCGTAATAAAGCCATCAAAGCTTTTCGCCAATTGGTCAGAAACCAATTCAATTCGCAAGAATAATTTTATTTGAATAAAAACCGCCATCGATAAATTAACAGCGGTTTTTAGATTTAATTTTCGGATTTAATTTTGATTTTCATTAATTAAAGAATAGTGCCGCGATTGACGACTATTACGAAAAATTAACGGCTGCTCATTAGTAAAATGAGTTGCAGATTCAGTTAATTCAGTTATTAATGAATGATGTGGCGATTTATTACAAACGGGATCAGTCGCATTTATGTCTTGCGTGAACAAATAAGCCTGACAACGACAGCCGCCAAAATCTTTAAATTTCTCTTCGCAACTGCGACAAGGTTCTTGCATCCATTCAAATCCACGAAATTTATTAAAGGCTGCCGATTCATACCAAATTTGTTGAATGCTGAAATCTTTGACATTTGGGCAATTTAAATTCGGCAATTCTCGTGCTGAATGGCAAGGCAAAGCGGTTCCATCCGGCGCGATGGTTAAAAAAGTTGTTCCCCAGCCATTCATGCAGGCTTTAGGACGTTGCTCATAAAAATCCGGAATCACATAATAAATTTTCATTTTGCCAGCGACTTTAGCTTTAAATGCCTGAGCAATCGCTTCGGCTTTAATAAATTGTTCTTGCGTTGGCAATAATGCTTGACGATTCAAATGCGCCCATCCGTAATATTGCGTATTCGCTAATTCCAAATAATCCGCTTCTAAAGCTTCAGCCATCGCTAAAATTTGCGGCATTTGCTCGATATTTTGCCTATGCAATACAACGCATAACACCATCGGATAGCCTTGTTGTTTCACCCACCGAGCGACTTGTAATTTATGTTCAAAGGAACGAGTGCCGGCAAGATAATCGCTCAATTCTGCATCACTGGCTTGAATGCTAACTTGAATATGATCCAATCCGGCTTTTTTTAAGGCTGCAATTCGCGCTTCGGTTAATCCATAACCGGAGGTAATTAAATTTGAGTAATAACCTAATTCTCTAGCGTGAGCCACCAATATTTCTAAATCGCTACGAGTTAAGGGTTCGCCACCAGAAAGCCCTAATTGGACTGCACCTAATTCGCGTGCTTGAGTCAAAACGCGCTTCCAGTCTTCAGTCGATAATTCTTCAGGGTAACGGGCATAATCCACTGGATTGGCGCAATACGGACATTGTAAAGGACAGCGATAGCTGAGTTCCGCTAATAACCAGCGCGGTGGAGTAGGGTTAACAGTGTTTGATCCAGCCATTTTGGAGTGCGATGTATAAGAAATGGGTAATATCGTTGGTTAAATTCTGAGCATTAAACAGTTGTTCTAAATATTGAATAATATCAGCCACTCGTCGTTGTCCATCACAAGCTTTAATAATTTCAGCCGAACTGAGATTAAGTTCCACCATGCCTTCAGGATATAAAATCACATATTTTTGTTGCGCAGCTTCCCATTGCAAACGATGCCCGGGCGTTAAACATAAGGGTAATTCAGAATCAAGTTGCATTATTTTCTCACTCAATAAAACCATTTCAAAAACTGATCAGAGATTAAATTTTAACAGAATTCTGAAACTCATTAGTCAAAATAAAACCTGTTAAAGTATTTACACTTTAACAGGTTTATTTTTAAATGGCTTGATAGAAAATCAATTAGCCAGCGAAATTAGCCGCTGCAAAATCCCAATTGACTACTTTCCAAAAGGCTTCTAAATAATTAGGACGCACATTGCGATAATCAATGTAATACGCATGTTCCCATACATCGCAGGTTAAAAGGGGAATTTGACCCGCAGTCAAAGGGGTAGCTGCATTACTGGTGCTAACTAAAGCTAAACTGCCATCGGCATTTTTCACTAACCACGCCCATCCTGAGCCGAAAGTGGTGACTGCACATTTGCTGAAAGCTTCTTTAAACGCTGCAAAAGAGCCGAAAGTTTGGTTAATCGCGTCAGCTAACGCGCCAGTTGGCTCACCACCACCATTTGGCGATAAACTATGCCAATAAAAAGTGTGATTCCAGACTTGCGCCGCATTATTGAAAATTCCGCCAGAAGATTTCAAAACAATCTCTTCTAAACTTAAATCGGCAAATTCAGTTTCGACAATTAAATTATTCAAATTAGTCACATAGGTTTGATGATGTTTACCATAATGAAAATCTAAAGTTTCTTGCGAAATGTGCGGTGCTAAAGCATCACGAGAATAAGGTAATGCGGGTAATTCAAAAGCCATTGTTGACTCCAAAATCAAGGTAAAGTTGAACAAAAAATCGAAAAGTTCATCATCGATGAACAAATACCTAGTAATTTAATAAACAATTATTACTGTATCATTATTAGTCCACAGAATAAAGAGCTAAATCCTAAAACTGTGCGGATTCTACGCTCACAAGCTCTGATTCAGGATAAAAAATAGGTAAAGTCACGGTGAATACAGTACATCCAGGTTCGCTGTTAACTGCGATATGTCCTTGATGTTTATCAATAATTCTTTTGATAATCGGCAAACCTAAACCACTGCCTTCGCCGGCAACTTTAGTGGTAAAAAAAGGTTCAAAAATTTTATCTTTGTGTTCTGGGGCAATTCCTATACCGCTGTCTTGAATAGTGACTGCCACTGTTTGTTCAAAATGTTGAACGGTGATCGTTAATGTACCTTGATTATTCATTGCTTGTAATCCATTATGAATTAAATTTGTCCATACCTGATTTAATTCATCTGGATAACACAAAATTGTCGGTAAATTAGATTGATATTGTTTGACCAATTCAATTCCGTGTTTAATTTGGTTTTGATATAAAGTTAATACAGTTTCAATTCCGTCAATAATATTGACTAAATTTTTTTGTCCAGAATTATCATGATGGCTATAAGATTTTAATGCTTGAACGACTTTAGAAGCGCGATCGGTCGCCGTATGAATCGTTTGAGTGGCTTTTTTAATTTCAGAAAGTTTATACGCCAATTCCAAAATCATTTCGCCATCATTACGTTTTAATAAGGGCATAATATCCTCAATATTATTATAAATACCCATATCAATTAGCATATCTGCAATCGAATCAGCATTTTCTAATTCTGCTGCTTCTAAAAGTTGCGTTAATAAACGGCGATTTTGTCGTTGTTCTTTTGCCGATAACAATTGCGTATCTGTTTCTAATGATCGTTTTAATACCACCAAAAATTCATCGGATTCTTGTTGCGAAAAAGATTGAAATAATTTGGGCATCACGGTCAATGTTTGAATCAAAAACTTACGCATATTACTTGCTGAAGAATTAATCGCACCTAAAGGCGTATTAATTTCGTGCGCAATGCCAGCAATTAATTGTCCTAAGGCTGCCATTTTTTCGGATTGGAGTAATTCTTTTTCCGTCTGTTTACGTTCGGTAATATCAAAAAAAGTAACCACCGTACCAATTACTTTTCCGCGCCGCAGTTGGGGAAATGACCAATATTCAACATAAAACCAACTACCATTTTTACGCCAAAATATTTCATCAACAATATGACATCGATTATTTTCTAAAGTGGCATAATAAATTGGACAATCTTTATCTAAATAAGGATTGCCATTTTTTTAATGATGATGAATTAGATTATGCGCGTGTTGACCAATTAATTCTTCAGCATCTTCATAACCTAATAATCGGACACAAGATCGATTACAAAAAGTAATATATCCTTTTAAATCCATTCCATAAATCGCTTCGCTGGTTGAATCTAATAATAAACGCAAGGATTCTTCACTTGCTTGTAAAGCCTCTTCAGTACGTTTACGTTCATTAATATTTAATCCAGAACCGCGTAAACCAATTAAAAGTCCTTCACGATCATAAATACCAATTCCACTTATTTCTTCCCAAAAAATTTCGCCTTTTTGCCCTACGCTACGAAATGAAATTTTAAAAGATTCTTTATATTCAATCGCATTTTCTAAAGTTTCAATCACTAAACTCATATCCGGTTGAAAAATAAATTTGGTTAACGGATAACCAATTAATTCTTGCGGCGTATAGCCTTTAACTACTAAACTTCTTTCAGAAACGTAGGTGTAACACAAATCGGTATCTAATTCCCATAAATATTCTCCAACTGCATCACTCACATCACGGAATCGTTGTTCACTAATTCGTAACGATTCTTCAATCGCTTTACGTTGACTAAAATCGCTAAATACACCGATATAATTCGTTACTTGTTGTTGCGTA
>JBEEJU010000129.1:0-5311 GCA_041169045.1 Pseudomonadota bacterium | reverse complement strand
ATGATAAAAAGTGTATGTTTTGCATTAGTGGTGTAAAACCGCTACAATACCAGCCAAAGTGACCATCGGTGTTTGTTGTCTGTATCAAGGGAATTTAAACTCATAACTACTCCCAAAATTTAATTGATAGCAACTGATTCATTTTTTGTTAGGTTATATTTGCAAATATTTAACAATCAAGCTGAGTTGATATTATTCAACGCTTGACAGGTCAAAATCCGAGTATCACTATTTAAACAGTACAAGTAATAATGATTGGAGAATCTCAATGAAGATGAAAATATTAGCCAGCGCGATTTCGTTGCTGTGTTTTAGTCAGTTGTCGATGGCAGAAGTAAGAACAACTGTGACTCTCAATAACATAAGTCACACGTTTAGTTATCCAGATCAAGCAGCTTCTGATGCTGGGTTAAAAGATTTTCAGGAAAATCCCGGAAATTATGGTGGCTTTTTTAATAATCCACCGAATGCGAATGGAGCCGTTTTTACCACTACCAATAGTGCTGGAAACACTTATAGCTTTGTGACCCAACAAAGTGGCGGTTTGTTGATAACTAAAACCGTTAATGGCGTAACCAGTATGGAAAGAGTTACCAAAGCAGCAACTGGCGGATCAAGCTTGGTTGAATACGCAAATACATATGCTCAAACAGATAACCCAGCAAATTTAAAAGTGGTAGCAATCAACAAAGATGATTTCGCTAAGATTGCCACTGCTACCGATTCGGTTAAATTAGCCACTCCTGATGCCACCGTTTTAGCGGTTGATACAGCGGCGATTGCCGGTTCTCTTTATGCTGGAGTGCAACAAGCTGATTTCGTTTCAGCCAACGTAGTATTAAATGGTGTTACCAAAACTTATACCTTTAATAATATGCAAGAAGCGGTTGATGCAACTAAAAATCCATTAGCCTATCAAGCAGATTTTAACAACGCGACTAGCGAAGTAGGCGCTGTTTTACAATATAACTACAAAGGTAAGACAATCGTTTTGGCTACTACTGAGCAAAATACAGTCGTTGCATTTGATGGGACTAATTATTTTACTTTTAGTGGTCAAGGGGTTAAAAATAAACTCAGAGCTTACTTGATTAATGGTAAAGGTACGCCAGCTAAAGTAACCGATTTAACCAAATTTACTACACTGTTAACCGATGCTTCGACTGTTGCAGGCACAAGCACTGTGTTTAAAAATATCGTAAATAAGGTTGCAACCCCTGCTGAATTAGTGACCAGTACCATTACTGCTAATGGTACTACTAAAGTTTATACTTTTGCTAATCAAGTCGACGCTTTATATGCGTTAAGTCATCCTAATAAATTCTCCGCTGATTTTGGTGGTATAGGTTCATTAAAAGGTGTAGTAATTGCCAGTCAATCTCAAGGTCAATCGAGTAATCTGGTTTTCTTAGATGCAAGTGGTACCCAAGCTGCGGTGACTTTAGATGGCAAAAATTATTTTCTGTTGCAAGGTGCTAATCTTTCAGAGTTAGTGAATACTAACTTAAAAGCTTACATAGATAGCAAAGGTGAAAACGGCTTTTTACGCGCTTTAAATGCTGGCGAAATTGCATTAGTGAACGGTTACTTAAAATTGGCTGGTTTACCTTTGATCAATTTGTTTGATAAAGTTGTTCAGATTACCAACTTTGTCAATGATGAAAATCAAGCGCGTAACAATCCTACCGCTGCGGTTGCGGGCAACCCTGCGAGTTTAATGGGAACAATGGTTGATAGCGCGTTTGATATTGCTGCGCCTGCTGATACCACAGTGCCTGTAAAAAATGCAGTTGCTGCCGGTGATACTGCAATGACCCCCACTTTCAGTGTAGGTGCGCGTTATGGACATTACAGTTTAGCTGGACGTTCAGCAGATACTGTTACTGTGCCTTTGACTGCTGGAATGAAATTATCACCTAAAAGCCAATTGATTTTCACCGTTCCTTTAACTTACGCTCGTATGAATGGTTCGGATCAATACCAAATTGGTGGCGGTGTCGCTTATAAATACAATGCTCGTGATAATTGGGTATTAATGCCAGCTATTAGTTACGCCTATCGTGATGCAGGTAGTAACAATTTTGTTTATAATTCAGATACCGGTAACATTACTGGTAGCCCTAGAATTGCTGGACATATGGTGTCTGGAACGTTGACTAGTAAATATACTTGGTCAGTAAATAATGCTGATCCTAAATCTTTCAGAGTGTCGATTACCAATATGATGGGTTATTTCCAATCCATGAATTTAAATACCAATATCGACGGACGTAGTTACAAAACCAGTGGTGATGTCGCTAACTATGTGTTGAAAAATGGTATTGCGTTTGGTAAAAGCATGGACAAATTTAATGTCGCTGCGTTTTTCTACGATACTCAATTCTTTGGTAGCCGTTTATATTTCGATCAATACGATGAAGTCGGTTTGGCAGTTAAACCTGAAAATGCGGGTAAATGGTTGGATGGTTTGAGCTTAAGTGCTAACTATGTCTTTAGTGCGACTCGTCCTAGTGGTTCTGGTAGTATCGACGGTTTCAATGTTAACTTAGGTTATCGTTACTAATCGTTAGGATAAAACCCTATAATTTTAGAAACCGCCCTTGAGTCAATCGTGGGCGGTTTTTTTATGCTGAATTTAATTTGAACGTTTACCTGAGGACTTGCGATGAATCATTTTTCACGACTGTTATTCAGTTTATCGTTATATAGCCTGACTTTTTCAGTTTGGGCAGAATTTAATACCACTGTCACTTTGAATGGGGTTACTCGTAGTTACAGTTTTCCTGATGCTGAAAGTGCATTAACGGTTGACCAAGCGAGTTATCGCAACGATTTTAAAAATCCTCAAACTGGCGCGTTGCCTAACAATTCGATTGGACAAATCACCCAATTTGACTTTCAAGGCAGTCCAATGACGTTGATTCGCACTGATGTGAGTACATTAGTGATTGCGCCAATTACTGGAGTTACTACCGATTTTATCAGCTTGAGCGGCACAGGATTGTACAGACAATTAACCAACTATTTAGCTTCAGGAACTTTGCCAGAAAATGCAAAAACCGGTTTATCTGCGACTACTTTAGCTAATTTAAAACAAATTATTCAACAGCAAGTGCCTAGTTCTAATACGGGATTAAGCTCCCAATTAACGGAGTTGACTAATCAAAATCAGTCGGCGCAAAATACCGCGACCGAAGCATTAACTCAAATTACGCAAAAATTCGCTAACAGCGGTGTGACTTGTGATTTAAATCGTAATGATGCTTTGTGTGCTAAAACCTTACCTACTGCTGCGATTGCTGGTAATCCTGCGAGTTTAATGGGAACGATGGTGGATCAAATTTTTCTGCAAACTGGAGATAATTTGCTCGACACTCAACAAACCAGTACTACTCATTCAGCGCAACGAAAATTGAAAAAAAATCATATTGAAGTCGGATTACAATACGGTCATTATGAATTAGCGGGGGCATCAGTCGATACGGTTTCATTACCGGTTAGTTATACCGCGCGATTAAATAGCAAAAATCAACTCATTTTTTCAGTGCCATTTACTTATGTAAACACTCAAGGGAATAATTCCTATCAAATTGGTGGCGGCGTTGCTTATCGTTATTGGTTACAACCAGAATGGACATTAACTCCAGCGATTAATTATGCTTATCGGGGAACCCCCGATTCGGGGAACGGTTTGAATCGTACTGAAGGACATATTGTCGCAGGGACGCTAACCAGCCAATATCAATTGGATTTGGCACAATGGATACCCAATTTACCCTTAGAATTATCGTTGACCGATATGGTTGGTTATTTTCAATCGTTGAATATGGAAACCAATATTAAAGGCAAATCCTATCGCACCAGTGGTCAAGTGGCTAATTTTGTTTTAAAAAATGGGATCAGTTTAAATTATCATACGGATCATTTTTATTGGGCGGCTTTTGTGAATAATACTGAGTTTTTCGGTTCAGAATTGTATTTTGAACAATATAATGAAGTGGGATTAGCGGTACGTCCACAACATTTAGGTAAAGTGTGGAATCATTTGAATGTCAGTGCGAATTATTTATTTAGTTTAGCCAAAGGTCAGGACGGCAAATTGGACGGTTTTCGTCTCAATATTGGTTATCAATTTTGACCATGTTCAACTAAGATTCAGTTAAATTGTTTTTTAATAAAGCTTTATCAAGCAGTGAGTGATAAGCCTTATTTAATCGAATGGTTAGATTAACCGTGTTTAAACTTTAAATATTTTTTAGGAGAGATTATGAAATTATCTTTATCATCCATCGTCGTGGTTTTTGCTGGAGTATTTGCTTCATCGATCGCTATGGCTGAAGGTGGAACAGCAGCTGACGCGGTCACTAATACTGTTAATCAAGCAGTTTCCGGTGCGGTTTCCGGTGCTGTGAATGCGGTTGTTCCTACAGCAACGACTAGCACTCCTGCTACTTCAACCGCTACAACGGCTAACAATACTGATGCAGCGTTTCAAGAATCAAAAACTGAACATGTTGCGATTGCTCAAGAACGAGTGCAAATGGTGCAAAAATATTTAGCGTGTTTGCAAGCGACTACTGACCAAGCGGGAATTAAAAATTGTCGGGATGTGGCTAAAAAAGATGGCGATGTTTTAGAGGCAAAAATCAAAGCCCAACAAGAATTGAATAAACAAGAACGTCAAGCTAAAAAAGCAGCAGCGCATTAATTAAGAAGTAACGAGCTGGATGATGAACGTCTGCCAGCTCGTTATGTCAACTTGTTCATTATTAATAAGGCGTATCATTACGATGACACATTTTTCGTGAGCGCGATGAATACTCTGATTCTATAGTGTTTGACGATTTCGCCGAATTTAAAATCACACCTAATTCGCTCATCGCTTTTTGATAAACCTTTCGTTTAAAATGAACCACGTCATTTAGCGGTTGCCAATATTCTACCCATCGCCAACTGTCGAATTCGGGTTTTTGTCCACAATCAAAACGAACATTGGTTTCTGAACTGACTAATCGTAAAATAAACCAAATTTGTTTTTGGCCAATACACAAAGGCGATAAATCTCGCCGAATATATCTTTCGGGCAATTTATAACGTAACCAGTAGCGAGTTCGTCCCAAAATTTGCACATGTTCAGCGCGCAATCCGGTTTCTTCCCATAATTCCCTATACATTGCGGTTTCTGGGTCTTCGTTACAATCAATCCCACCTTGTGGAAATTGCCAAGAATTTACCCCTTTACGCTTAGCCCAAAATACTCGTCCCTCGTCATTGCAAAGGATAATACCGACATTGGGTCGGTACCCTTTAG
>JBEEJU010000128.1:0-4866 GCA_041169045.1 Pseudomonadota bacterium | reverse complement strand
TGAAAGGTTGTGTTGCGAAAGTGACGGTTGTTGTTCCGGCAATCCAAATTTGTGGAAAAGCTTACACCTCATTTTCTTCTCATCCACAAATGTATGGCACTAACGATTTCGCGCCTTCATTTGTGGTTGTGAGAAATCCACTTGCTAATCCTTATCCTGCTGAATGTGCGACGGATACCAGCAAACAACTTAAAGTCACGGTACATCCTAAACCATCGCAAATGCAAAAATATTTTAATTTAACTCGTTTGCCAGGAAATCGTACACCTTATTCATTTGGACATTAAACGAATAAGCTGATCTCAAATAACAGAGAGAGAAATTCTCTCTGTTATCGATAAGAATTTCCAGATACATTTTATTGGACTCTATAAAAACATTATGAATAAAAATATCATTATTATCATCGCTGCTTTAGCATTTGCTCAATTCGTTCATGCGACTGAAGTTGGTCAAGCCGCCCCTCAATTTACTCTGCCTACTTTAGAAAAAGAGCAAGCGACTGGTTTAAAACAATTTGCGGGTAAAGTTGTCTATTTAGATTTTTGGGCTTCTTGGTGTGGCCCGTGTAGAACTTCATTTCCTTTACTAAATAAATTGCATGAAAAACTCAAAGCTCAAGGGTTTGAAGTGGTCGCAATTAATTTGGATGAAGACAAAGCCAAAGCAGAGAAATTTATCAGTGAATTTAAAGTGGGTTTTACCGTACTCAGAGATGCTAAAGGCGAGTGGGCAGATAAGTATGTCGTTGAATCCATGCCAACTTCATTTATTATCGATAAACAAGGGGTAGTACAGCATATTCATCACGGTTTTGTCAGTAATGACATCGTTGATCTTGAGGCGCGTATTCAATCATTATTGAAAAAATAATTGTATTGATATGAGTAAATTGATCAGTTTTAGTTTGCTGTTGTGTCTAACGGCTTGTACTGAAGTGTTGCCCCGTCAACGTGGCAATTTAGCTTTACCGCAAATGGCAATCACACCGGACGCACTTGAGTTCGGTTTACGCCAACATACTGCTTTTAGTAAAGAAGCGGCGAATGGCGGTTATGGTGGTGGTGGAGGTGGCTGTGGCTGTAACTAAATCGACGTTGCTAACCCATTTGACCGCTGCCGCTTTAGCTCTTCCCGGATTATTACCCAATGCGGCGATTGCTGGACGAGTCGAAGAGACTTATAACGCTGATTTTCAATATGGACATTATTCTGAAAGTGGACAACGAATTGATGTGGATATTTTTGAAGCCACTGCGTCTATGCCTGTGGGTAAAAATATCACCGCTGGTTTTAATGTTGTACGAGATGTGATTACCGGCGCGTCACCGATGTATAACAAGCGTGACGATCAAGGGCAAATCGTTCAAGTCCTGAGTGGAGCGAGTCGTTGTGGTTCGTCGATTTGTGATCAACGCGACGCAGTCACGGGAAATCTGAGCTATTTTTGGGACACGATGTCAGCCACTTTATCCGGCGGATATTCGCGCGAACATGATTACACCTCGCGTTATAGTGCTTTGAATTTAAGTTTCGATTTAAATAAAAAATTAACCACAGTTAATGTTGGTGGATCTGTTGCTTTTGATGAAGTGCAGCCAACGTATTTCAATTCAGATTGTGGAATTAAATGTCATAAAACCAGTCAGCAATATTTATTAGGCATTAGCCAAATTCTCGATAAAGATTCTTTGTTGGTAAATAACATGACGGTTTCTTATAGTCGGGGTTATTTATCCGATCCTTATAAATTAGTGGCGTTTTATCAACCTGATAGCAGTTATGTCGCTGATCCAAATCAAGCGGGAGTTTATCAACAACTTGATCCGACTAATCCAGATAATGTGTTAATCGGTTCAGATACTACAACCGTTCCAATGACTATTATGGGTATGCGAGATACTCGCCCGCGCAATAAATTTCAATGGGCATGGCTCACTCAGTATATTCGGCATTTTGAAACATTGAATCATGCGGCTTTACACGCAGATTATCGATTTACGACGGATAATTGGGGCATAAATTCTCATACACTGGAATTGAGTTGGCATCAACCGATTGCAGAAGATTGGCAATTGATTCCACGCTTTCGTTATTACTCACAAGATCAAGCGGATTTTTTCCGTCCAGTTTTTGACGGTGATCCACAACAATATAAACATTATTCCAGTGATTATCGTTTAGCGGGCTTTGGAGCTTTATCGGGCGGAATTAAAATCAGCAAAGCTTTTACCGAATTGAAATCTGTCAGTGATTTACGTTTTCAAGCGGGTATTGAATATTACGATCATCGAGCCAGTTATCAATTAGGAAGTCGAGCAGCGAATCATACTTTTTCCGATTTTAGTTACTATCTAGTCACTGCTTCATTTAACCTGAAATTCTAATTTTTATTGCGGATTAAAAATGTTTAAACAGTTTTGTATTTTCGCGGTGTTGTCATTATTTATTTGGACTCAGGCGACGGCGAGTGTTCCTGAAGCAAGCGTTCAAGCGCATTTAGTTGACGAAACTTGGCCAGTTCATTACAACTTAGTGTTAATCGTTCCGCCAGATCATCATGCGTATTTAGATGAAGGCGCAGAAAAAGCATACTTGCCGGTTGCTGTTGAATTTGCTGATGCGGTAACGGCAACCGCTTTGGCTATCCATAAAGTAGATAAACCTTTAGGAGAATATGACAAAGAAGTCAAAGCGACGGTATTACGCGGACGCGGAGTATTTGCCATATGGTTAGCTCAAAATCCGAATCAAAAACTGAGTTCAAATACAGTTAAATTGGCGGTCAACTACCAATTGTGTAACGACGTAACTCATGAATGTTTCCGTCCTAAAATGACTGCCGTTTCGTTGGAATTACCGTCGATCAACGCCACTACTGCTGCAACCGATTCAGCGACAACCGATGATCGTAGTATGACGGATCAACTGTTAGACCTGTTCAAAAATCATCATGATAATTTGCTGATTATGTTCGGTTTAATGTGGATCGCCGGATTATTGTCGGTAGCTACGCCTTGTGTGTATCCAATGTTACCGATTACTTCGATGTTTATTGTCGGTCGCGCCAATGGCGACGCAAGTCAGGAAAAATCTCACGCCCTGGTTTATATGTTAGGCATGATTGGCACTTACATGTTGCTGGGATTAATTGCTGGTATGACCGGTGGAGCTTTTAACACTTTTATGCAATCTGCATGGGTGAATTTAGCTTTTGCCATTTTCTTTGCTTTTTTTGCTTTAGCCTTATTAGGATTTTATGAATTAGGTTTTATGCAAAATGAAGTTTATCAATTGGATCAGCAATCTGCACAAATTAAAGGTTTAGCCGGAACGTGGTTAATGGGTACTGTTGCGGGATTGGTTATTTCTCCTTGCGTAGGTCCAATTGTTTTCGCTTTATTATTACAAGTCGCTGATAATATTGCAGAAAAAGCGGCAGCTTTAGCGGCAATTCACCAAACTTTGGATTTTTGGGGACGATTATCCATCGCTACTCAAGGAAGTATAATGATGGGCGGATTTGGTTTAGGCGTGAGTTTACCGTTTTTTCTAGTCAGTGTGATTAAATTCAAATTGCCTAAAGCCGGTTATTGGATGGATAAAGTCAAATATGCTTTTGGCATAATGATTTTATATTTTGCCTATATTTATTTAGTGAAAGGATTAGGTGTTTGGGGAATTAATAATGAAATTACGTTAGCTTTTGCTTTAGGATTAGTGGCGATTTGGATTGCAGTAATTCATTGCCAAGTTTTTCAATTATTACCTGAAGATGCTTTACCCAGTCGTAGAATGCAACATTATATTGGCGTAATTAGTTTATTAATTGGCGGATGGTTAGTGTTTGCGAGTTTAAATAATACCCCTTTAGCAAATAATCAAACTCACGATCATTCTTTAGTATCAGTAGCAAACAATACAACTAATCATTTAATTGAAACTGAAGCCGGAATTTCATGGTATCGAAATTATGCAGCAGCGCAAAAAGTTGCATTAGAAACCGGAAAACTGATCTTTATTGATTTTTACGCCAGTTGGTGCGCAAATTGTACTGCATTTAAAAATGAAACAGTCAATAATACTGCATTAAATCAAGCCTTACGCGAAAAAGCGATTGCGGTAAAATTAGTTGATAAAGAAGCGGAATTTGAGAAATTTAGGGATAATCCACAACATCGTCCTTTAAAAATTGGTTTACCTTATTTTGCAATTTTAACTCCTAAAGGCGAAGTGAAATGGACAAGTACGGATTATAAAGCCACCGAGCAAATGATTCAGATGTTATCAGCAAATTCTTAAGCAAAATGATTTTGAAAAATATTTTTATTAGAAAAGGAAATTATTTATGAAACTTTCTATCGTATCCACGATTGGTTTAACCGTAATCAGCGGTGTATTAGCTGTGGGAAATAGTTGGGCAAAACCTGAATATGTTGTACCAACAGGGGCGAAAACTTGTGATCAATGCCATTTGGATAATTTTGGTAGCGGTTATAAATCAGGTGTGTTACAAGCTGCTGCTTCGCCATTAGGTAAAATGGCTGGATTAACGGCATATATTAAATCGTTATCAACACCAGTTACACCAATAATTACCGGCGCGAATACAAAACCGGTTATTCATCCAGTGAATGCAGAATGGAATGTGACGGTTGGAGAATCGACTTTATTAATTCCAATTCGAGTATCTGATGCAGAAGATGATAATGTTATTCTTCAGGGATCAGTGCCTTTAGGAGCGGTTGCTTCTGCCTTTAAACCTGATACTCAAACTAATCTTCCGATGACTTATTTACGTTGGACACCGACAGCGAGTCAAGCTGGAAAAATTTACAATGTCAGTGTAACGGTTAAAGAAACTGG
>JBEEJU010000127.1:0-21746 GCA_041169045.1 Pseudomonadota bacterium | reverse complement strand
TTAATAAAATCGATAAATCAGGGGCAAATCCTGATAAAGTGATGCAAGAATTGGCAACCATCGGTGTTTTAGCTGAAGAATGGGGCGGTGAGGTTCAATTCTTGAAAATTTCGGCGAAAACCGGTGAAGGGATTAATGATCTGATCGAAGCTTTGATTTTACAATCAGAAATTCTCGAACTCACCGCACCCGTTGAGGGCAACGCTTCTGGTCTAGTGATTGAATCCAGATTAGATAAAGGTCGTGGTGCAGTGGCTACGGTTTTAGTGCAAAAAGGAACTTTAAATAAAGGCGAATTTGTTTTATGTGGTCATGAATATGGACGGGTTCGAGCCATGTTTAACGAAAATGGTAAAGTGATAAAATCGGCTGGTCCTTGTGCGCCAGTCGAAATTTTAGGCTTATCAGGTACGCCTAATGCTGGTGATCGCTTTATTGTGGTGCAAAATGAGCGAGTAGCGCGGGAATTGGCAGAACATCGTGAAGATAAAAGCAAAACCTCTCGTCATGCTGCGCAACAAGCTTCCAAATTAGAAGATGTTTTTTCTAAAATGACTACCGGCGAAACCGCGAGTTTAAATCTGGTGATTAAAACTGATGTGCAAGGAAGCTTAGAAGCCTTACGCGGCGCGTTAGTTGCCTTATCCACCTCAGAGGTGGAAGTTAAATGTATCTATGGTGGAGTCGGCGGAATTAATGAAAGTGACGCTAATCTAGCCTTAGCTTCAAATGCGATTTTAATGGGATTTAATGTCCGTGCAGACAATACCTCCAGACGCATGATTGAAGAAAAAGAAATTGACTTACACTATTACAGCGTGATTTACGATGCGATAGATGAAGTGAAACGCGCGATTAGTGGCATGTTAGCCCCTGATATTCATGAAAAAATTGTTGGTTTAGCTGAAGTTAGAGAAGTGTTCCGTTCGCCTAAATTTGGTCAAGTTGCCGGATGTATGGTGCTGGAAGGCTCTGTTAAACGTAATTTACCGATTCGCGTTTTACGCAATAACGTGGTTATTTTTGAAGGTCAATTAGAATCGTTACGTCGCTTCAAAGATGATGCCAATGAAGTCAAAATGGGCATGGAATGTGGCATCGGCGTAAAAAATTACAACGATGTGAAAGCCGGCGATCAAATTGAAGTATTTGAGCGTATCGAAGTCAAGCGGGAAATTTAATTCATGGCACGAGAATTCGGTCGAAGTTCCAGAGTCGCTTCTCAAATGCAAAAAGAATTGGCTTATATTTTACAACGTGAAATCGCCGATTCTCGTTTGGGATTAATTACCATTAACGAAGTCGAAATTACTAAAGATTTAGCCTATGCCAAAATTTATATTACGATTTTAACAACAGATGAATCGCAAAAATTGGATCAAATTAAATTATTAAATCAACTCGCGCCTTCAATTCGATCTCATTTAGCTAAAAGAATGCAATTACGACACATTTCTGAATTAAAATTTTTTTATGATCATTCTTTCGATAAGGGAATGCGAATTGAACAATTACTTAAAGAAGTACCTCAATCCGCATCATCGGAATAAGCATGATAATGATTGTTTTTAGCCAAGCTATTAAAATAATTTTTCAAAATAATTATTTTCGTAATTGAAATCCATATGTACTTTTCTTATTTTTTGAAATAGGGAAAGTTTTAAATGGGTTGTCACTTTATCTCAAAATTTAACTCCCATTAACCGCTAAAATTTAGTCGGCTTAGTTCACAAATGTTATAGTAATTGTTATTTGTCTTAAGGAAAATAACCAGTGTTTGAATTAATTAGAAGCGGCGGTTGGTTAATGATACCGCTGATTTTATGTTCGATTACAGCAATGGCGATTGTTGGTGAACGATTTTGGTCGCTGCAACGTAAGAAAGTTTTACCTCCTGAATTAGTCCCTTATATTTGGCAATTAGCCCATAATCAACAGTTAAATGAAGAAAAGATCAAGCAATTGCGCGCTAGTTCACCATTAGGCACGATTTTAGCCGCTGGTTTAGTCAATCGACATCATGGACGTGAGGTGATGAAATCCAGTTTAGAAGAGGCGGGGCGACAAGTCGTGCATGATTTAGAACGATTTTTAACCACCTTAGGCACGATTGCTTTAATCAGCCCATTACTCGGTTTATTGGGTACCGTAACCGGTATGATACAAATTTTTTCTTCTTTAATGGTCAATGGTTTAGGCAATCCAGCGACCTTAGCGGGTGGAATTGGGATGGCATTGATTACTACTGCAGCAGGATTAACCGTAGCAATTCCCAGTGTATTCTTTCATCGCTATTTTGAACGTTTAGTGGATGAATATGTGATTCGTATGGAAGAAGAATCCTTGAAATTAATCGATGTTATTCATGGAGATCGTGAAGATGAGCATGAATTTTCAGCGTAATAAACGTCGAGAACGGGGACAATTAGAAATTAATCTAGTCCCCATGATTGATGTGGTGTTAGTGTTGTTGATTTTCTTTATTGTCAGTACGACTTTCAATCGTAATAGTTCAATTAGTATCGATTTGCCCGAAGCTTCTAATCCTCAAACTACCCAATATGAGGATAAAATGATTACTTTACTCATTGATAAACAAGGTCATTATTTTATTGCTGCTAAAAATTCTGCCGGTCAAATCCATAATCAACAATTAAAAATCGAAACTTTTAAAGAAGATTTAGCTTCTTTACGCGGCAGTTCTCCTCAAACTCCTTTTGTCATCAGTGCTGATGCAAACACGCCGCATCAAGCAGTGATTCATGCGTTAGATATTGCCAGCCAAGTGGGTTTTAAACATATTGCGTTCGCTACTCAAGAACCTGAAATAGACCCCTCAAATTCCGCAAAACCATGAACCGCTTACTGAGTCGATTAGCGAATTTTGTTTGGTATCAAGATGTTTTTATTGCCACTTGGTTAACCGGATTTACGATGCTATTCATTGATTTTGTTAGATTTCGCCGATTTTTATATCGAAAAGGCTGGTTGAAAAGTACTCGTTTAGCTGTACCGGTGATCGTGGTCGGTAATTTAACCGTTGGCGGAACTGGTAAAACCCCTTTAACCATCGCATTGGCTCAACACTTACGACAAGTTGGTTATCGCCCGGGCATTATCAGTCGTGGTTATGGTGGGAGAAAAACAGCCCACCCTCTGATGCTGACTGCTGACAGTGTTGCTGATGAAGTCGGTGACGAAGCGATTTTGTTGTATAGACAAAGTGGTTGTCCGGTGGTGGTGGCGGCAAATCGAGTCATGGCAGCGCAATGGTTATTACAACATACTGATTGTAATTTAATTGTAGCGGATGACGGTTTACAACATTATGCGTTACAACGTACCGTTGAAATAGCGGTGATCGATGGTGAACGTCGATTTGGCAATGCTAACTGTTTACCCGGAGGCCCGTTGCGTGAACCTTTGGAACGTCTGAAAGAAGTCCATTTTAAAATAGTCAACGGTACAGCGACTGAAGAGGACGAAATTGCGATGTTTATTCAAGCTGATAGCGCGATTCAATTAACCACAGGACAATCAAAACCTTTAACTGAATTTAGCCAATTTCCTTGTCATGCGGTTGCGGGAATTGGTTATCCGCCGCGATTTTTTAATTTATTAACTCAGCAAGGTTTGACTATTACCGCTCATGCGTTTCCAGATCATCATCGATTTAAACCTAAAGATTTAATCTTTAAACCGAGTTATCCTGTATTGATGACTGAAAAAGACGCGGTAAAATGCCAAGCGTTTGCCCAATCTGATTATTGGTATGTGCCAATTACGGTTAAATTACCGGATCATTTTTTCAGCCAATTATTGGCGTTACTAGCTCAATTCTCTAAATCATGAATCAAAAATTGTTGGATATTCTCGCTTGTCCTTTATGTAAAAGTTCGCTGATTTATCAACCCACGCTACAAGAATTGTGGTGTAAAGCGGATCGTTTGGCTTTTCCAATTCGTGACGCAATTCCAGTGATGTTAGAAGAGGAAGTGCGTCGTTTATCTTTAGAAGAATGGGATCAGGTGCATCCGTGAGACCTTCGTTTAAAGTGGTGATTCCAGCACGATACGCTTCTAGTCGTTTACCGGCTAAACCTTTATTAGATATTGGTGGAAAGCCGATGATTGCTCATGTTTGCCAACGAGCGATGGAAGCACACGCTGATGAAGTGGTTGTGGCTACTGATGATCAACGTATTGTTTCTGTGGTAGAAAAATTGGGAATTCCGGTGTTACTCACGGCGACTGAACATCAAAGTGGTACTGAACGAATTGCTGAAGTAGCTAAAAAACGCCGTTGGTCTGAAGAAGATATTATCGTTAATTTACAAGGTGATGAACCTTTCATTTCTGCTGAATATATTTGCCAAGTCGCTTACAGTTTAGCAACACAAACTTCAGCGAATATTGCGACTTTAGCGACACCTATTCATACAATTTCCGATATTTTTAATCCCAATATTGTTAAAGTCGTAACCAATCAACAAGGTTATGGATTATATTTTAGTCGCGCTGCAATTCCTTGGGATAGAGAACAATTCTCGCAAATTTCAGCACAATTCCCGATTAAAACTTCGCCTTATTTACGACATATTGGTTTGTATGCTTATCGACAATTTTTTCTGCAACAATATGTATTATGGGAAAAATCCCCGCTAGAATCGATAGAATGTTTGGAACAATTACGCATTTTATGGCATGGTGAAAAAATTAAAGTAGAAATAGTCACAAAAGCACCACCTACGGGAATTGATACTTTAGAAGATTTACATCGCGCTCGTGCTGAATTTGCCAATAACGATTCAACCTTAAATCCTTAAATCAAGGTTTATGGATACAGCTTATTTTTTGCAAAACAATCGCTTGATGATTACTAAAAAATCGATGCCTATTTAGGTTTTTATATGAATAACGCTTTAGAATCTATCCCAACCATTATCGAAACAGCAGCGAAAAATCCTTTTGGTATTATGGCATTAACCATTTTGGGAATTTTTGGAATTGCTTATTTATTTTTTCGCCGTTCATCCGATAACATTAAAATTTGGGTATTTGGTTCATTATTTTTATTATTTATCGGTTCTTTTTTGATTGTATTACAAAAAATTGCTACACCTAAAAATAATACGGACTCTCATTCTGAGTCAATCATTCAAGAAATTAAACCGGCTAATCCTGAATGGCAAATCTTGGGGCGATTTCAAGTTAAAGAAGGAATTGCTAAAGATAATCATGGCTTAATGTGGATGCGTTGTATTGTCGGTTCAGAATGGAATTCTGAACGTAATATTTGTCTGGGTAAAGGAAATAGTTATGAATGGTTACAAGCTAATCAAGCGATTAAATCTTTTGAATATGCGGGCTATAAAGACTGGAGATTACCGACAATTACTGAACTTAAAACACTGATTGAAAAAAATATACGCGAAACCGATAATAATACCTTATTTATCAATCGTGTCGTTTTTCCTATGGAGAATTGCAAAACCATATCAGGACGTTGGGATTGGAGTAATAATGCGTGTTGGATTTGGTCATCTACGGCATCCGTGCAAAATACACAAAAAATTTACTTTATTTATTTCGGTGGAATCAAAGTGGATATGGGAAGTCCTTATTTAAATAATGGAATTCGGTTAGTTAGACCTTAATCGATCAAATAACGATTGGAAATCTAAATTATGGGACGTAGAAGTGAACATGCCACTCAAAAAATTAAAGAAATCATATTAAAAGCCGCAGAAACGATTGTGATTGAAGACGGTTTTTCTGCGTTAAAAGCGAGAGAATTGGCAATGGAAATGGGTTATACCATTGGAATTATTTATACCAATTTTGAAAATATGAATGATATTGCAATTCAAATTAAATCGCGTACTATTCAACAATTTTTGCAGGAATGTCAGCAAATTAATATGCTCTCTTTTCCTGAACAACAATTATTAATTTTAGCACAAACCTATGCTACCTTTGCTCAACAAAACTTTAATCGCTGGCGAATGGTATTTGAATATTGTCAACAATCAAAATTAGTGATTCCGCAAGAATGTGATGCAGGTGTGATGCAATTAATTAATACGCTCAGTGAATTATTTGAACAACTGATTCAGACGCATCAGCCCTATTCCTCACAACAAGCCGCGCGTAATTTTTGTTGTAGTATTCACGGCATTTGTCTTATATATATTAATCAAAAAAATCTCAGTGCAGAAACTATACAAACGCTGAATCAACAATTGTATTATTTTGTTCAACAATTTATTCAAGGTTGGAAATCTTTTTCATATAAAACTAAGTAAGATAAGTAGCAATAATCTGTTCTAATTGTTGGTTTCTTTCCAAAGCATATAAATCATCACAACCGCCAATATGATAATCGCCAATATAAATTTGCGGCACCGTACGACACTGAGTACGTTCAATCATTTGTTGACGTAATTTTGGATCATGATCAACATTAATTTCGGTAAAAGTTAAACCTTTTTGAGTTAATAAACGTTTTGCCATGGTGCAATAGCCGCATAAGTTTCCAGTATAAATAACTACTTTTGACATAATCTTAATTGATAAATTTATTAAAAAATCATTTTTAAAAAGGAACAATTCAAAAAACTATTCAATTATCTAATTAAGCATAATGAGTTTGATAAATTTTCCATGCAATTTCTAAAGCTTGACGATTTAATTTAATGTCGTGTACTCTAAAAATTTTTACCCCTGCTTGAACTCCTAAAGCTGTGGTGATTGCAGTGGCATTGCCTAATTGATCGGCTTGATCAATATCGCACAATTGCCCTAAAAATCGCTTACGACTGGTGCCTAATAATATCGGAAATCCGCTTTTGACAAAAGTCGATAAATTCGCTAATAATTGCCAATTGTCTGTATGACGTTTACCAAAACCGATTCCGGGATCAATGATAATTTGTTGTTGACGAATTCCGGCATCAATTGCAATTTCAATTCGATGATTTAATTCAGCTAAAACTTCTTTTACTGGATTTTCATAATAAGGCGAATCTTGCATCGTTTGTGGCGTACCACGAATGTGCATTAACACCATTGGACAATTCATTTCCGCAGCGATTTTTAAAATTAGAGGATCATCACGTCCAGCCGAAATATCGTTAATCCAATTCGCTCCAGCATTTAATGCCGCTTTTGCCACTGTGCTTAAACGAGTATCAACGCTGATTAAAACATCGCTAGAAATTTGTGAGCGAATCGCTTTAATAACTGGAATAATTCGTGCAATTTGTTCACCCGAAGAAACCGATAAAGATTTAGGACGTGTCGATTCGCCGCCAATATCGAGCATATCCGCGCCTTCATTTAATAATAACTCGGCTTGTTTTACCGCTGAATCTAGGGATTGAAAACGTCCACCATCGGAAAAACTATCCGGTGTCACATTTAAAATCCCCATAATTAAGGGTTTAGAAATCAAAGCTAAATCAAGCATTATTTTTCCTCTTTATTTTAAAAATCAAATGAATAAATTGACGTATAATTTCGCGTATTCTTTTTAATCGTTATTTATTGAAAAAAACATTATGTCATCACCGCGTTTAGCTTGGGCAATCACCGGTTCTGGTCATTATATCGAAGAATGCGTTGAATTTTTATTAACTTTATCACAAGTTGATTTATATTTGAGTGCAGCCGCTGAAGAAGTGTTAAAAATGTATCATATTGACCTCAATCGATTAAAAGCCAAAATGCCAATTTATCGCGATAAATCAGCTTCTTCACCGCCGGTTGGTTTATTTTATAAAGGTTATTATCATAGTTTAATTATTGCACCCACCACTTCAAATACGGTTGCGAAATTCACTCTAGGAATTGCCGATAATTTAGTCACCAATTTATATGCACAAGCGGGAAAATGTCGTATTCCCTCAATTATTTATCCTTGTGATATTGATGAAGCAATGGAAACGACTGCTCCCGGTGGTAAAGTGATGGTTTATCCGCGCCCTATTGATTTAGCGGCTACGGCACAATTACGACAAATGAGTTATACCCAAGTGGTCAATAATGTTTCGGAATTAATTATTGCTGTCGAACAACAATTATCTAGTTTATCATGAGCGAAAAGATTTTATTTCTAACCGGAAAATTAGCTGAAAAACAATTGCGGCAAATTTTGGAAAAAATGCAGCCAGATTTTCAATATAAAGTGCATCAATTAGGCTTAAAAGTCGCGGGATTAATGACTGCCGATATGATTAAACGCCGCTTACCAAATTCATTAGGCGCAGATCGAATTATTGTCCCCGGACGTTGTCGCGGAGATTTAATTCAATTATCCAATGATTTCGGAATTCCTATTCAACGAGGGCCTGAAGAATTAAAAGATTTGCCGCGATTTTTTGGTAAAAAAAATCAATCTGCCGATTTATCTAGTTATCAAATTCAGATATTCGCTGAAATTGTTGATGCCCCGCATTTAACCATTGAACAATGTTTAAATCGCGCCGAATATTATCGCCAATCTGGCGCAAATGTCATTGATATTGGTTGTTTACCTGATACGCCATTTCCGCATTTATCAGAATTAATTCAGCACTTAAAACAACATCAATTTCAAGTGAGTATTGATTCATTAAAACCTGATGATTTGTTAAATGGAGCCAAGGCTGGCGCAGATTATTTATTGAGTTTAACTGAAGAAACTTTATGGATTGCCGATCAAGTAAATTCGATTCCAATTCTAATTCCTAGTCGTCATGGTGAATTAAATAGTGTAAATAACGCGATTCAAAAATTACAAGCTCAAAATCGCCCTTTTATTGTTGATCCGATTTTAGACCCCTTACATTTTGGTTTTACCGAATCAATTGTACGTTATTATGAATTGCGTCAACGTTATCCCGATATTGAAATCATGATGGGGGTAGGTAATTTAACCGAATTAACTCATGCCGATACCAGTGGTATTAATGCGTTATTATTAGGTATTTGTTCAGAATTAAATATTCGTGCAATTTTAGCTACCGAAGTCAGTGATCATAGTTGTAGAGCCATTCAAGAAGCAAATTTAGCGCGTAGAATTTTATATGCCGCAGCAGAACAAAATACCCTGCCTAAACATATTCATTCAGGATTAATGACTACTCATGAAATCGCGCCATTTCCTTATCAATTTAGCGAAATTGAAGAATTCGCTCAACAAGTGACTGATCCGAGTTTCAGAATTCAAACTAGTATTGACGGAATTCATATTTATAATCGAAACGGTTTATATACGGCTCATGATCCTTTTGCCTTATATCCTTTATTAAATAATGTTGTGCAAGATGGCAGTCATTCATTTTATTTAGGGGTACAATTAGCCAGAGCGCAAATTGCTTGGCAATTAGGCAAACGTTTTACTCAAGATCAAGAATTAAATTGGGGAATTGCTGCGGAAAAAACAGCAATTGAGGCGGATATTCATTTATTTAAACCAATTAAATAAACCGCATTAATCAATTTTATAATTAAACTTTTTATGTATTTTTACTTACCGACTTAATTTTCTTGAATCATTTTTCTGACAATATCTGGCTCAATTGCCAGAATTTGACTAATCATTTCTATATTTAATCCGGTTTGATAAGCCTTTAGAATCATTTTCTTTTGACTTATTTCTATACCTTGTTTTAGACCTTTTTCCATTCCTTTTTCTTCTGCGGACGCAATTTTACTTTCTACTTCTATTAATGATTGCATTCTGACATCATAAATTAAACGTTCTTCTTCATCAAACATTCTATCTACAGCAGAAATCGCTTTTACAATTGCCGTATCACAAGCTAATTCTTTAGGAATTTGATATTTATTTAATTTATCGGATTTGGTTAAAAAAGTTGCCCATCGATCTAAAGCGGTTGCAATTTCAGATTCAAGTTTATTAAATTTACGTAATTCTACATAATGTAATTCAAAAACATCATCTAATTTATCATCTTGACCTGTTGCAGTATTAATGATTTTATAACAACTATGTACATCTTGACGATTGGGAATAAAATTAAAATCCAAAATATTAATGCTAATGGTTTTTTTTAATTGCTTAAACATCATACCTTCACTAAGCTGTTCAGTAACTAATTTTGCCCAATAATAAATAGCGCGTTTATCGAAATGATAATCTTCACTAATTTGCATTTCTACATTAAACCATATTCCTTTTTCATTTTTAGCTTTAATGTCTAAAATAGACATTTTTCCTGCACGGTAATCCGCTAAATTATAGGGATTTTTTAATTCGACTTCTACAACTTGTTGTTCAACAGAAACAATCGCATTAATTAAAGAGATTAATTAATAAATCTTTATTTTCTTCACTACCAAATAATTTTTTAAAAGCAAAATCAACTCGAGGATTTATTCTACACATAATTATCGTTCGAAATGTTAAAATGTTTGATATAACAAACCTTAAATTAACCGAATCTAATCGGTAATTCCAAAGGTTTGAGGAGGTAATTGTTGTTGTGAACGTTGCCACATCATTTCAAATGCTTTTTCTAAATGCTTAGTATAAGCAGCAGTATTAAATAAAGGATAAGTTTTCCGATTAAGAGTTAATTTTTGTCGAATTTGTGCTAATAAATGAGAATCAGTTGCTAATTTAATGGCTAAGGCTTCATATTCTGCTAAATTATGAGTAATTAATTCCGGTATTCCTATCGCTAATAAAGCACTAGAGGCGACTCGTCCAGCAAAAGTTTTGCCCATACAAGTGATTAATGGCAAGCCTACCCATAACGCATCCGTTGCAGTCGTATGAGCGTTATAAGGTAGAGTATCTAAAAATAAATCCGCTTGTTGTAAACGAGCTAAATGTAAAGCAGTTGTGGGTGTTCGATCAGCAAAAATTAATCGTTGTGGATCAATGCCATGTCGTTGAATTTCGCAACGTAAATGTTTAGCAGTGGCTAATTCATTAGGTTGAGATAACCATAAAACACTGTCTTGAATTGTCGCTAATAATCGCATCCAGATTTCAAATAAAGGTGGATTAATTTTGTAATGATTATTAAAACTGCAAAATACAAAAGCGTGTTCAGGTAAATTTAATTCGGCTCGAGTTGGAATAATGGTTTCTACTTGACGACGATTATCACCTGGTAAATAGCAATTCGGTAAATAAACTAATTGTTCCGTATAATATTGTTGTTGATTGGGCGGAATAACGGTTGAATCCGCAATTAAATAATCGATATAATTGACCCCCATTGTTCCAGGATAACCTAAATAATTGATTTGAATAGGTACAGGACGTAAAGCCAAAATGCCGGTGCGATTAAATCGGGTTAAACCGGTTAAATCAATTGCAATATCAATTTCTCGTTGACGTAATTGTTGCGCAATTTCTTCATCTGAATATAAACTCACTTCAATCACTTCATCAAAAGCGGCTTTAATACGTTGTCCAGTTAAACTATTATCGCTAGGTTGTAATGCCCATCCGCTAATTTCAAAACGATTTCGATCATGATGTTCAATAATCGCTGCTAATAAATAACTTACCGGATGTTCACGAAAATCAACTGATAAATAAGCAACCCGAATTTTATTATGCGCATAATAATTACCCTGCCATAATGGCGTGGCTGAAGGTGGATAATTTTCAGCCGCGCGTAAAGCACAACGATAATGTAATTCAGCAGAATCGGTGGCTAATAAAGAAATAAAAGGTAAATAACCGGATTGATTATTCGCTATTGCAGTTTCAATTTTATTTAACGTAGAAAAATAATCTACCCAATCACAACATTGCAATTGCGTATAAAAAATTTGTCCAAAAATCCCTTCGTGTTGCGGATTTAATTCTGAAGCCCGTTCATAATGCTGTTTTGACCGTTCCATTTGTCCTAATACTTTAAAAATAATCGCTAAATTCGCATGATAAACTGCATTATAAGGATTTAATTCAATGGCTTTTTCGATCAATTGAATGGCTTGTGAATGTAAATTTTGTCTATGTCGTAATGCACCTAATAAGTGCAAAGTATCGGCATGTTCAGCTTGTAATTGCAAAACTTGTTGATAACAATTTTCCGCTTCGACTAATCGCCCCGCTTGATGATGGGTTAAACCTTGCGAAAACCAAGTCGTTATCTGAGTGTGTTGCTGTTGATTGATAAACGTTTTAAGTTCAGTCACGACTCGTTGTACAACCGTTGTCCAGTCGCCAAATTCAGTTTGTCTAAATAAGCGTACTGTTGGATACCAAGGGCTGTCTTCACGTTCGGTTAACCATCGCCAATCTGCAACTTGAGGTAATAATACCCATACTGGTTTTCCTAAAGCAGCGGCTAAATGCACAATTGAGGTACAACTGGAGATTACCAAATCCATGTTCATGATTAATGCAGCGGCTTCGGCAAAACTGTTACTATCAATGTCATGACCGCGATCAATTGCTTTTTCTCCAGCAGCGGCTAAAAATTCTTCACGAGTATTCGGTTGTAAAGTGAAAAAATGTACGCCAGAAAGTGCGAAAAAAGGTTGATAAGCTTTAATTCCCGGAGAGCGTAAACCATCGTTTTTAAAATTCGGATTGCCTTTCCAACATAAACCGACTTTCACCGTTTTGATGGTCGCTAATTCATTGGCGATCTGTTGTATTTGCTGCGGATTAGCAAATAAATAGGGAATAGTTGCGGGAATATTGTTGACTGTAGTTTTACAATACAGAGGTAAACTCAACGCAAAAACCCAATAATCATGACGGAAAATCGGCGCGGTACTTTCAATCGCTATTACCTGATTTACGCCAGGCACGGTTTGACACACTTCAACTAAGGGTGGTTTACACACCAAAGTAACCCACGCTGCTTGAAATTGCTGTTTTAGAACTGAGACATAACGACAAAATTGTAATTGATCGCCCAAACCTTGTTCAGGGCAAATCAAAATCGATTTACCAATTAACGATTCTCCCTGCCATTGAGGGAAACTTAATTGTGGCGCAACAATTTCTCGACCTTGATAATTTTCATGATAACGATATTCGTAATATTCCCATCCTTGAATATAATCCCCGATTTGCAATAACGATAAACTGCAATTGTAATAAGCTTGGGCTAACGCAATTGGATCGTTAGTCAAATTGATCAATTGTTGATACACCGCGACCGTTTCGGTGAATCGACCTTGATCGTGTAAAGTTAACGCTAAATTGTTATAAACCAGTGATTCTTGTGGTTTTAAGGCAATTGCTTGCTGGTATTGAGTAACGGCTAATTCATATTGATAAAGACTGCGATACGCATTTCCTAAGTTGTAATACAAACTAGGATTGCTAGACGTTAGCATTAAACCGTGTTGATAACTGGTTATCGCTTCCGGCAAACGCTGTTGCGCCGCTAAAGAAACGCCTAAATTACAGTGATAACTGGGATTTTCGGGATCAAGCTGTATCGAACGCTGCATCCATTCGGTTGCTAAGGTAAATTTACCTTGTTGTTGATAACTAACTCCTAACCAATGACAGGCTTCCGGATGATAAGGATTGAGTGATAACAACTGTTGATAGGCTTGCACTGCGGCTTGATAATCTCCGGTATGATACTGTTTAAAAGCTACTTTTAACTGTTGACGAATCGTTTGTTGATAATCGCTGAGATATTTTTGTAAAGCCTGTAACACTTGTTCAATGACGGTAGTCCATTCTCCGGCTTGAGTTTGTCTAAACAATTTCGCAGTTGGATACCAAGGATTGGTTTCACCACTTAATCCCCAGCGCCAATCCGGAGTAGCCATCAACAATAACCATAAGGGTTTACCTAAAGCTCCGGCTAAATGTGCAATCGACGTATCGCTGCTGATAATTAAATCCATATGGTGGATTAAACTCGCGGCATCTTCAAAACTATTGGGATCAAGTTCACGACCTAAATCCGCAGCTTGTTTGCCGGCATTGGCTAAAAAAACCTCACGAGTGTCGGGTTGTAAAGTAAAAAATTGGATTCCCGATAAAGCAAACAGCGGTTTATAAGCGGCAATTCCCGGGGAACGTCTAGCATTATCATTAAATTGTGGATTGCCCTGCCAACAAATTCCAACTTTCAAATCGGTTGCTTTACCCGCGAGTAAAGTCGTCAGTTCCTGTTGTTTTTGAGCCAAAAATTTATCACCGACAGATAAATAAGGCACTGTAGCTGGAATGTTGTCGATTCGAGTCTGGAAATGTAACGGCAAACTCAGGGGAAAAACCCAATAATCATGTGGGGATACTTGAATCACTGTCTCTCGAATTTTGACTTCATCAACCCCACTTAAACGTTCAAACAACGATTTTAACGGTGATTTACAAAAAACAGTTACTTTGCTCGCACCTTGTTGTTTTAACAATGGAAAATAACGACAAAATTGGATTTCATCGCCTAAACCTTGTTCGGGATAAATCACAATCGATTGATTTTCCAGAGATTGTCCCTGCCATTGGGGAAAACGAAACGGTGGTGGAACGGCTCTACGATTTGGACGACTGACATGATAACGATATTCATGTTCTGTCCAAGCTTCCGCATAACGTCCTAAAGTTAATAAAACCAATGCCAAATCAAAATGCGCTTGTCCGTCTTCAGGCTGTAACCGAATCAATTGTTGAAATTGCTGAATCGCCGCTGCGAATTGCCCTTGATCACGATACCACATCGCTAATTGACGATAAGCTTCTACAAAATTCGGTTGTAATTCAATAGCTTGTTGATAATAAGCTTCAACCATTGAAGGTTGCTGTTGAGTTTTTGCCAATTGAGCTACACGCAAATACAATGCAGCTTGTGGCAATAAACTGAGGGCTTGTTGATACGCTGAAATCGCGGCATCCAACTTCTGTTGTTGTTCATAAACAACGGCTAAATTACTGTAATATAAAGCTTTTTGATTCAGATCATCTTCACAAACAATCGCTTGTTTGATTAAAACTTGCGCGAATAAATAGGATTGACGTTGAGAATAAATCAATCCGCGATAATGCAAAGCTTGAGCATGATGGGGTTTTAATTGCAAAATTTGTTGATAACAAGCTTCAGCCGCGTCGAATTGCCCCGCTTGTAAATGTTGTAAACCTTGTTCAAGTAATTGATTGACTTTAATATTTTCTGCTTCAGTCGTAGCAATCACCAAGGTTCGCGCGGGTAATTTTTGTTGAACTCGTTGCCACATCGCAATGTAGGCAGTTTCTAAATAGCCCAAAAAACGTTGGGTATTAAATAACGCATGAGTTGAGCGATGTTGTTGTAAACGTTGACGTAATTGTGTCAACAAAGTCGGATCAGTCGCCAAATTCATCGCCATCGCTTGATAATCTGCTAATGATTCGGTGACTAATTCTGCCAAACCTATCGTTTGTAATAAGCTGCCTGCCATTCGCGCGGCAAATGCAGAACCGCTGCAAGTTAAAACCGGTAATCCTGCCCATAATGCGTCACTTGCGGTCGTGCCAGCATTAAATGGCAAGGTATCTAAAAATAAATCCGCGAGTTTAAAACGCGCTAAATGTTCGGAATAAGGTTGCCATTTTGCAAAATATAAACGGTGCGGATCAATGCCATAATTAGCGGCGGTTTGACGTAAATTGTTTTGTGTTTCTTCATGATAAGCAATTAACCATAAAACACTATTAGGAATATCAGCTAATAACTGCATCCATATGGCAAAAAAAGTAGGGGTTAATTTGTAATTGGTATTAAAAGCACAAAAAACAAAAGCCGATTCAGGTAAGCTATAATCTTCACGTTTAATTGGTAAATCACTAATCGCTCTTTGCGAATCGTTTGCTTGAAAACATTCGGGTAAATAAACCACTTTTTCTTGATAATGAATTTGAAAATGGCTAGGAATTAAAAAGCGATCGCCAATTATATAATCAATATATTCCGCGCCCATGGTTGCGGGAAATCCTAAATAATTGATTTGTACCGGTACAGGTCTAGCGGCAAAAATTGCCGTACGATTATTTTTGGTATAACCCATACAATCGATCGCAATATCAATTTCTAATTGACGTAATAATAAAGCGACTTGCTGATCTTTATAGTGTGAAATATCAATAAAATGATCAAATGCCGCTTTAACCCGCTGTCCAGTCACACTTGAATCTTCGCCACAAAAAGATAATCCGTAAATTTCAAACCGATTTCGATGATGCTGTTCCCAAATCCCTAGCATTAAATAACTCACTGCATGGGCATTAAAATCGGCGGATAAATAAGCTACGCGAATTTTGCTATGAGTATATAATTCGCCCTGCCATAAAGGTGGGCTAATTGGATATTGATATTTTGCATAGGTTTGTCCACAACGTAATTGTAATTCAGCCTGATCGGTAACATGTAAAAAAGCAAAGGGTCGATAAGTTTGATTACCGGATTTCACAATATCTTTAATTTGTTGAATGCGTAAATCATAATCTCGCCAATTACAACGATGATGATGTAAATAAAATAACGCATCAATTGCTTTTGCATAATCCGGTTTAACCGCTAATAATTGACGATAACAATCTTCGGCTTCAATGAATTGATTTTGCGTTTCATATGCACAACCACAATTAAATAAAGCATCAATATGTTGTGGCTGTATTTGTAATACTTTTTGATAACAATCAATTGCCTGTGAAATTTGTCCAATAGCGCGTAAAGTTTCGCCTAAATTATTAAATGCTCCGCTATGTTTCGGTTGATAATGAACCGCTTGCTGATAACTTTCAATCGCGTTTTGCATTTGCCCTAAACTTTTATAAGCATTTCCCAAATTATAATAAACATTGGCATCTTCTTTTTTACGTTGCAAGGCTTGTTGATAACAATGAATTGCCGCTGGAATTTGTTTTAATGCACTTAATACCACCCCCAAATTACAATAATAGCCAGAATGGTTAGGATTTAATTCAATTGAACGTTGAATTAAATTAACCCCCTTTTCTGAATGCCCCGTTTGATGATATAAAATCCCTAGCCAATGAGTCGCTTCAGCATGATCCGGTTGTTGTTGCAAAATTTGTTGATATACATTTTCGGCTTCAGTAAATTGACCGGCATTACGCGCATTTTGAGCTTTTGATAAAAGTTGAGCTAAATAAGTAATTTCTTTTTCAGAAGCAGGAATTAATTTAGGTACCATTAATAATTGCGGAGCTAATCCTTGATGTGCTTTTTGTAAAATCTGTTGATAAGCCCATTCTAAATGAATAGCAAATGTTTTCGTATTAAATAACGCTGAATTTTGTTTATTAATCGCTAATTTTTGCCGAATCCTTTTTAATAATTCAGTATCGGTTGCCAACTTTAAAGCTAAGGCTTCATAATCAATTAAATTTTGGGTAATTAATTCGGGTAAATTTAATGCCGTTAATAAACTTCCCGCCATTCGCGCGGCAAAAGCTTCACCGACACAAGTTAATACTGGTACTCCCATCCATAACGCATCACTCGCGGTCGTTCCAGCATTAAATGGCAAAGTATCTAAAAATAAATCCGCTAATGGAAATCTGGCTAAATGTTGCGAATAAGGCAGGCGTTCAGTAAAAATTAATCGTTCCGGATTAACGCCGCGTTGTTTAGCTTCATAATAGAAATGTTCACGCACTTCAGGATTATTTCCCACTAACCATAATACGCTATCTTTTACCGCAATTAATAATCGCATCCATATATCAAAAAAAGGTGGATTGATTTTGTAACTATTATTAAATGAACAAAAAATAAAACCTTGATCAGGTAATCCGGCTTCTTTTCGACTAGGCAGAGGTAAATCTTTTAATCGTTTATCATCATTAACTTGAAAACAATCCGGTAAATAAATAATTTGTTCACTACAATAAGAACGTTGAGATTCTGGAATTAAAAACGGATCGGCAATTATATAATCCATCGCTTTTACCCCCATCGTTGCTGGATAACCCAAATAATTAATTTGAATTGGCGCAACCCGTGCTGCAAAAATCGTTGAGCGATAATTACTGGTAATACCGGTTAAATCAACGGCAATATCAATTTCGCGTTGACGTAATTCCTGAATAATTTTTTGATCTGTCCATTGACTCACATCGATAAATTCATCAAAAGCGGTTTTGACTCGTTGACCTGTTGGCGTTTTTTCCTCAGCCATTAAGGAAATGCCGATAATTTCAAATTGTTGACGTTGATGAATTTCAAACAAGCCACACATTAAATAAGTAATCGGATGTTCACGAAAATCCGCCGAAATATAAGCCACGCGAATTTTATTATGGCGATAAATTAAATCGCTCGCTGATTTTATTTCGACTTCTGGCATTTTTTGAATTTGTTGCAACATATACGTTTCTGCTGCTAATTGTTGTAATTTCGCAGAATCGCTCACACATAATAAAGGAAAAGGCGTAATATTGAATTGACGTTGTTGAATCATCGTAATTAATTTTTCAACATTAGATTCATAATTATTCCAATCCGCACAATGTAATTGAGTATGAAATAAATGATTAAATACGCCATCATAATTTGGATTTAATTGATAGGTTTTACGATAATGTTTTAATGCTAAATCCATTTTACCTTGACGCTCTAATAAAACCGCTAAATTATTGTAAGCATCGACAAATTCCGGATTGACTTCAATCGCTTTTTGATAATATTTCATCGCTAATCCGAATTGATTTTGTCGGCGATAAATAATGCCTAAATTACCATAATAAGCCGGATGATTCGGATTGATTTCAATTGCCTTTTGAATCAATTGGATCGCATCATTATCTCGTTGCGTTTGATGATTTAATACGCCATATAAATGTAAAGCATCAGCGTGATTCGGATTGAATTGTAATAGTTGTTGATAAAGTTTTTCGGCGGATTGAAAATCACCAGCTTGTTGATAAGCTAATGCTTGATTAAATAAATGATCAATCGATGCATTCATGGTTTCTATATTTGCAACTGAAAAAGATTTCGCCGCTATTCCTTGTTGTGCGTTTTGCCACATTGTTAAATAAGCCGATTCTAAATGCCGAGTAAATCGTTCGGTATTAAATAACGGATAAGTATTTTTATTATTTTCTAGCTTTTGCCGAATTGATTTTAATAATTGTGGATTTAATGCCAATTTTAAAGCCAAAGCTTCATAATCGATTAAATTTTTGGTAATTAGTTCTGGTAATCCGATCGCCATTAATAAACTTCCAGCCACTCTTCCGGCAAAAGTATTTCCCATACAAGTGATTAAGGGCAAGCCTACCCATAACGCATCGCTGGCGGTAGTATGCGCGTTATAAGGCAAAGTATCTAAAAATAAATCAGCAACTTTTAATCGGGTTAAATGTTCCGCAGTGGTTTTGGTGCGCGGTGCGAAAATTAATCGTTGACTGTCAATTCCGCTATTTAGGGCAAATTGTTGTAAATTGTGAATCGCTAATTCATTAGAATGCGGCAGCCATAAAACACTATTTTCAACTTTAGCTAATAATCGCATCCAAATAGCAAAAAAATTCGGACTAAATTTATAACTATTATTAAAAGAACAAAATATAAAAGCGTTTTCAGGTAAATTTAATTCTGCACGAGTGGGTGTATAATCGGCAACTTGTCGTTGATGATCACTAGGTAAATAAGTATCGGGTAAATAAACGACTTTTTCATCATAATAAAGTTGATGTTCTTCGGGAATAATGTGAGCATCCGCAATAATATAATCGATATAATTAACCCCCATTG
The DNA here is from genome assembly GCA_041169045.1 of Pseudomonadota bacterium. Classification (GTDB taxonomy): domain Bacteria; phylum Pseudomonadota; class Gammaproteobacteria; order Methylococcales; family Methylomonadaceae; genus CAIQWF01. Next base: position 2,047 of record JBEEJU010000127.1, on the reverse strand, counting down.
TTCCGGGAAATCCCAAATAATTCACTTGAATAGGTGCCGCTCGATAACTGAAAATAGAAGGGCGGCTATTGCGCGTAATCCCCATTAAATCAATTGCAATATCAATTTCACGATCACGCAATAATTGCGCAATCGCTTCATCGGTTAAATCACTGACCTCAATAAATTCATCAAAAGCGGCTTTAACTCGTTGCGCAATTGGACTTTTATCCTCCGGTTTTAACGATAATCCGATAATTTCAAATTGATCTCGATGATGGTGTTCAAAAATACCGACAATTAAATAACTTACCGGATGTTCATGAAAATCGGCGGATAAATAAGCTAAACGAATTTTAGAATGTTGATAAATAGCAATTGGTTTTGATTCGGCTTGAAAGGGATGATGATGCGCCATATAAGTTCGCGCACATTGCTGTTGTAATTCAACATCTTGTAATACTGATAAAGAAGCAAACGGTGTAAATCCACGCTGTTGATTTTGCACCGCTTGAAAAATGCGTTGACAATTTAAATCATAATCTGACCATTCACAACAATATAATTGAGCATGAAACCAACGATTTAATAATCCTTCATAATCAGGATTTAATGAATAAGCGATTTGATAACTATTCATCGCTAAATTCATTTTACCCATCATTTGAAAGACAATACCTAAACTATGATGATATTCAACTTGATTAGGTTGAATCTGAATTAATTGCTGATAAGTTTCAGCGGCGGCGCGTAATTTGCCAATTTTCTTTAATACAGTGGCTAATTGTAAATAACCTTCAACACAATTTTTATCAATCGATAATAATTCACGATAAGTTTGAATCGCTAAATCAAATTGTTGTTGCTGAAAATAAATCTGTCCAATTTGTTGATAACTATTTAAATGCGTAGGCTGTATAGTTAAAATTTGTTTATATAATTCTAATGCAGTTTCTAACTGCGACATTTCTTTATAAGTCGAAGCCAAATTGGTTAAAACATCACTATTATTCGGATTAAAATGTAACGCTTGTTGAAAATAATCAATCGCTTGAGCGTAATTTTTTTGCATTTTATAAACAACCCCTAAATTATTGTACGCATCAATAAATTCAGGATATAAACTAATCGCTTGTTGATAACAATTAATTGCCGCTTCGAGTTGATTATCATGACGTAATACCACGCCTAAATTACCATAATATAAGGGATTATTAGGATTTAATTGAATCGCTTGACGAATGAATTGAATAGCAATCGTATCTTGTTGTTGCTGGTGTTTTAATACGCCTAAAAAATGCAATACGTCCGCATAATTCGGTTGTAATTGTAAAATAGTGTGATAAATCTTTTCTGCTTCAACAAATTGTTTAGCTTGTTGATGTTGTAATCCTAATTGATATAATTGTTCAATGGATAAATGACTGTATTCTGTATTCATAATTTTTCAAAAAATAAAAAGATTAAATCCTTGTTTATTTTGTAATAAACAAGGGATTATCCAAAATAAGCAAGCTAATCACTACTGCCGATTCCGCCGACTCGAATATCGCCCTCATTTCCTTGATCTGCGATTAAATACGGCATAAAAATTCCTTGTGCAATGCGTTCGCCAGCGATTAAACTAACCGCTTGATCGGTAGTATTGAATAAACAAATACCGATGTTACCTTCATTACTGATATTATTATAATAATCAGCATCAATGATTCCAGTGCCATTCGCTAAGATTAAACCTTTTTGAATCCCAATTGAACTGCGGATATAAATTAATAAAACTTCATGAGATTGCATATAAGCTTTAATATTAGTCCAAATCAATTGTGATTGTTTAGCAGGAATAGTAACGGTTAATGGTGTAGCTATATCATAACCGGCTGCTTGTTGTGTTTTGCGGTGCGGTAAAATAAATTGATCCGTTGTTTGCCGCCTGATTAAAGAAACCGCTTCAAATCCTCTGATTTTATTAAGGCTCATGATAAATAAATTAAGATAAAATTAACAATAAATGAATAATGATAGCGTATTCCTTTTAAATACGTTAGCCAATTGTTTGATATTTTGAAAC
>JBEEJU010000126.1:0-12103 GCA_041169045.1 Pseudomonadota bacterium | reverse complement strand
CATCGTATGGGCGCACCATATGTTTACTGTAGGGATGCCAATTGCTGGTGAATTATATTTCATGTATGCCACCATGTTGATTGCCGTACCGACTGGGGTTAAAGTTTTCAACTGGACAGCCACAATGTGGAAAGGTTCAATGACCTTTGAAACCCCAATGTTGTTCTCAATCTGCTTTGTCGTACTATTTACGATGGGTGGATTTACTGGCCTGATGATGTCTGTGGCTCCAACCGATTTCCAATATCATGATACTTACTTTATCGTTGCGCATTTTCATTACACCTTAGTACCAGCTTCGATTTTTATTTTAATGGCAGCAGGTTATTTTTGGTTACCTAAATGGACTGGAAATATGTACGATGAACGTTTAGCTAAATTACATTTTTGGTTATCTGCGATTTCGGTCAATATTTTATTTTTCCCACAACATTTCTTGGGATTAGCCGGAATGCCAAGACGGATTCCAGATTATGCTGTTCAATTTGCTGATTGGAATGCGATTTCCAGTATTGGTGCGTTTATTTTTGGTTTTAGTCAATTAATATTTTTATATATTGTGATTAAAACCATTAAGGGTGGTACTGGTGAACAAGTGAGTAATGAAGTATGGGAAGACGCTCGTAAACACAGTTTAGAGTGGACTTTACCTTCTCCTCCACCTTATCACACTTGGACAACCCCACCTAGTGAAGTACCTACTGAGCATTTAGAAGTAGCAAAACATTAATCGACATCAGAAAAAACTCATTCCCCTTTTTTCGGGGGAATGAGATCAACCCAAATGGATGGTTATGGATACTAAAAAGAAAAACACTTTAACTGCTTTAGCTCTAGCTACAGTAGCATTGAGTATTTATGTCATTGCAGTGTTACAATCAATGAACATCGATATTGCGACTTTGTTAAAAAATATTGGCTTATGAGCAATAGCGTCACTCGAAAAAATCTAATTCTTGCGCGAAATTTGCTGATAGTTGCCATCGCAATGTTCGGTTTTGGTTATTTATTAGTGCCTTTATACGACGTGTTTTGCGAAGTGGTTTTTGATAAAGCCAAACCCGGATTGCCTGTTGTTATTCCTGAACAGGCTTATACGGTTGATCGTTCCAGACAGATCACAGTGGAATTTTTAACCACTTTGGATCAGCGTACACCTATGATTTTTCGAGCAGAAACTAAACGTGTGGTTGTTCATCCCGGAGAATACACAACAGTGAATTTTTATGCTGAAAATATCACTGATCATGTTTTGACAGCGCAAGCCATTCCGAGTTTTTCGCCGGCAGCAGTATACAAATATTTTGAAAAAACTCAGTGCTTTTGTTTTTCACAACAAAGTTTTCAACCGCGACAACACAAGTTGATGCCAATGCGTTTTGTGGTTAAACCCGATTTACCCGCGCAATATAAAACCATTACTTTATCCTACACTTTTTTTGATGTTACTGATCGAACCGTAAAAAACAATAATTGAGGGGGACTGAATGTCTACACATACACATGACGCTTATTACATTCCGAATAAAGCGGTTTGGCCCGTAATTGGAACTTTGGGCATTGTGACTTTATTGGCAGGATTTGCCAATTTTTTAAATGGAAATGCGATTGGCTCAAAATTTATGATTTTGGGACTAATCATTTTTATTGTAATGTTAGCCGGCTGGTTTAGTTTACAAGCTGTTGAAAGCGAATCCGGCATGTACAATCATCATGTAGGCGTTTCTTATCGAATGGGCATGATGTGGTTTATTTTTTCAGAAATTATGTTCTTTGCCGTCTTCTTTGGCACTTTATGGTACACCCGTAATTTATCGGTGCCTTGGTTGGGCGGTGAAGGTGCGAAAGCAGCGACTAAAGCTCTATTACATCCAGATTTCGTTGCGGCTTGGCCAACCAATGGACCGGATAAAGTCGGTGGTAAAAATGGTGAATTTGAAGCGATGAAAGCTTTTGGTTTACCTTTTATCAATACGTTATTGTTATTAACCAGCGGTGTGACCTGTACTTGGGCGCATCACGGATTGTTAGCTAAAAAACGTGATCAATTAATCAAAGGATTGTTTGCCACTGTTGCTTTAGGATTTTTATTCGTCGCTTGTCAAGCATATGAATATCACGAAGCTTATACCGAAATGGGCTTAACTTTAGGCACTGGTATTTATGGATCAACCTTTTTCATGCTGACCGGATTTCATGGTTTTCATGTTTGCGTAGGGGCTATCATTTTATCAGTCGTTTTATTCCGTAGTTTAAAAGGTCATTTCACTCCAGAAAATCATTTTGCATTTGAAGGGGCAGCTTGGTATTGGCATTTTGTGGATGTTGTCTGGTTAGGATTATTCGTATTTGTTTACTTAATGTAAATTAATTTCAACTCATAAAAAGCGCGATCATGATTGTATTGGTCGCGCTTTTTTAGCTTCAAAATATTTAAAAATTTACTCGCAATTAAATATGACCGATTTTATTAAACAAAGTAAAAATAAATCTAGTATTTATCATGGCAATTGTATTGAATGCTTACAAGATATTCCTGATGAATCAATTGATTTAATTTTTGCCGATCCACCTTATAATATTGGTAAAAAATTCGGGGATTTTTTAGATCATTGGGAATCAGATATTGATTATGCAAATTGGTGTTATAAATGGTTAGAATTATGTATTACTAAACTAAAACCAAATGGTAGTTTATATGTTATGACTAGTACTCAGGCTATGCCATATTTGGATTTATGGTTAAGAGAACGGCTAACCATTTTATCCAGAATTATTTGGCATTATGATAGCTCTGGCGTTCAAGCTAAAAATTATTTTGGCTCACTTTATGAACCGATTTTATTTGGCGTAAAAAATTCTAAAAATTATACTTTTAATGCAGCAGATATTGAAATTGAAGCAAAAACAGGATCGACTCGACAATTAATCGATTATCGAAAATCAACGCCAACTCCTTATAAAAAAACTAAAATTCCCGGTAATGCTTGGTACATTCCACGAGTGCGTTATCGAATGTCTGAATATGAAAATCATCCCAGTCAAAAACCAGAGGCTTTATTAGAACGTATTATCAAAGCCAGCAGTAATGAAGGCGATATTATTCTTGATCCTTTTGCCGGAACATTTACAACTTGTGCAGTAGCACAACGTTTAAATCGGCAATCAATTGGTATTGAATTACATATAGATTATTTTAAAATAGGCTTACGAAGATTAGGAATTGCGGAATATTTTGAAAATGAACAATTGAAACCACTTGATAAGGTTTTTACCCTAAAAAACAATCGCTTATTTAAAAATAACTCTCAAATTGAACTTTTATAAATGTCGCTTTACGAAATTAAGCATCATAGTTTTACACCTCAAATTATTAAAATATTAACTCAGCATTTTAATAGCGATGCTTTAGTTATTTTTGCAAATAGCCCACTTTTAGGATATATCAATATAAAAACTAAATCAGCAAATAAAGGTTCTAAATCACGCGGCGCATTTGCTAATCATTATGCTTTATATGTTATTATTGAAGATTATATTAAACATGGTTTTTTTGATAATACTGCTAAACTAAATTATCAGGAATATGAAGGAGCTAAATTTTCTAATTTGCTACATCGTCAACGTGAATTACCTTTTGGTGCAAAATTACAAAATCATGCTTTAAACTCACGCTTGAATGATGAGTTTAAAAAATTTTATCCCACTTTAAATAAACAACCGATTGTTCGAGATATTGAGAAACAACGCTATTGGATTCAAGAAAATTTTTTAAACATCAAAATCAGGCAAGAAAACGGTAATGAAGTTATTTATAATATTGCACAAGCCGTTATTGATATTATTGAAGCTTATACGGCAACTAAAAAATTAGCCTTTGAAAGTTTTATTGAATCCTGCCAAAAAATAAATCAATTAGATATAGAAAACTCAGAACAGGCAATCACATTTATCATTGAACAGTTAAATCCTAATGTAGATGCGCGGATTTTTGAAATTGTTAGTTATGCAATTTTAAAAGCTCAATACGGACAACAAACGATCTGGTTAGGTAAAACAAAAGATTCGGTTACTGAAGAACAATTGATACTTTACAAAACAGGTAGAACGAATGCAAATGATGGCGGTATTGATTTCGTCATGCGTCCATTAGGACGTTTTTTTCAAGTCACTGAAACTATAGATGTCAATAAATATTTTCTCGATATTGATAAAGTACAACACTTTCCGATTACGTTTGTGGTAAAAACTACAAAATCATCTAAAGAGGTTTTAACAACACTTCAAAATCAAGCACTTGAAAAATACAAAATTGAATCAGTGGTTAATTCTTATCTATCAGCTATAGAAGAAATTATTAACTCTCAATACTTAATCAATGTCTTTAAAAATTTAATTACAATTGGCAAATTGCCTGATATTATGGATAACATAATTCAACAAAGTAAAGTTGAATTTAATTATTTTTAATTAATATAAAATTCTTAAACAAAGTGTTTTTGTTCCACTTTTATTTTTCAAAATTTTTGAAAATTGTTTCAATACGCCAATTATAAAAAACTTATTTTATAACTTTTCCAAACAACCTCCTTAATAATGACACGATAAATATTTTTATCTCTAAGGATGTTTTCAATTGAAATAAACACCTTGAACCATTATTATCGTTTTATCATTTAAACAAAATTGACTTATTTACCATATGGCTGACAAAGAAGATTATTATAAACTCCTAGAAATTGATAAAAATGCAAGCGACGCTGAAATCAAAAAAAGCTATAAACGCTTGGCAATGAAATATCATCCAGATCGTAATGTTGACAACCCTCAAGTCGCTGAGGCGAAATTTAAACAAGTTAAAGAGGCTTACGAAATTCTTTCTGATCCGAAAAAACGTACCGCATATGACCAATTTGGTCATGCGGGCGTTGATCCCTCGATGAGAGGTGGAGCTGGCGGTTTCACTGGTGCTGAAGGATTTGGTGATATTTTTGGCAGCGTGTTTGGCGATATTTTTGGTGCTGGACAACAACGCGGAGGGGCGCAACGCGGATCAGATTTGCGTTACAACTTAGATTTATCTTTGGAAGATGCGGTTTCTGGAACTGAAGTCAAAATTCGCGTTCCTATATTGGTCAATTGTGATGATTGCGGTGGCTCAGGAGCGAAAAAAGGTTCTAATCCAGTCACTTGTAGCACTTGTCATGGTCATGGACAAGTACGAATGCAACAAGGGTTTTTCTCAGTACAACAAACCTGTCCAACTTGTCATGGCAATGGCAAAATTGTTAGAGACCCTTGTCGTAAATGTCATGGTCAAGGTCGAGTGCAAGACAGCAAAACTTTGTCCGTTAAAGTTCCTGCCGGAGTCGATACCGGTGATCGCATTCGGTTAGCTGGCGAAGGAGAAGCCGGTGAACGGGGCGCGCCTGCGGGAGATTTGTATGTGCAAATTCAGGTTAAAGAACATCCGATTTTTACGCGCGATAATGCTGATTTATATTGTGAAGTTCCGATTAGTTTCCCCACCGCTTGTTTGGGTGGAGAAATCGAAGTGCCTACTTTGGATGGTAGAGTCAAATTGCGTATTCCCGCTGAAACGCAAACCGGAAAATTATTCCGCTTACGGGGCAAAGGCGTTAAACCGGTACGCGGCGGAGCGCAAGGCGATTTATTATGTCGAGTACATGTCGAAACGCCGGTCAGTTTGACTAAAGAGCAAACTGCGTTAGTTGAACAATTGCGAGATTCTCTATCAGGTGGTGGCAAACAGCATAGTCCACAAGAACATTCGTGGACGGATACGGTTAAAAATTTTTTCGATAAAATCACAGGATAATCAAGATGATACGAATTGCAGTCGCTGGAGCAACTGGACGGATGGGACAATGTTTAATCAAAGCGGTTGCTTTTAATCCACAAACCGTTTTGACTCGCGCGATTACCCGTGCAGACAGCCCTGCTGTGGGTAAAGATGCTGGAGAAGTCGCTGGGGTTGGTTGTTTAGATGTGCGCATCGAAACCGATTTAGCCGCAGGTATCGCTGATTTTGATGTCTTAATTGATTTTACTCGTCCAGAACCGTCAATGGATTATTTAGCGATTTGTCAATCAGCCGGCAAAAAAATGGTGATTGGCACAACCGGTTATCATTCCTTTCAAAAACAACAAATTACTGAAACTTCGCAACACATTCCGATCGTGTTTGCACCAAATATGAGCGTGGGGGTTAATTTATCCTTAAAATTGTTGGAAATTGCCGCTAAAGTTATTGGAAATCAAACAGATATTGAAATTATCGAAGCGCATCATCGCTATAAAGTGGACGCGCCTTCAGGTACAGCCTTACGAATGGGCGAAGTGATTGCGAACGCTTTAGATCGTGATTTAGCACAATGTGCTGTTTATAGACGCGAAGGTCAAACGGGTGAACGCGAACTGCAAACCATTGGTTTTTCAACCATTAGAGCTGGCGACATTGTCGGTGAACATACGGTAATGTTTGCCAATGAAGGCGAAAGATTAGAATTGACTCATAAAGCCAGCAGTCGTATGACATTTGCAAACGGTGCAGTTAGAGCGGCGATTTGGTTAGCTGATCAACCCAATGGTTTATACGATATGATGGATGTACTAGATTTGAAATCGATTTAACTCTATTTTTGAATAATCACTGTTAATTTTTAAATCAGCAGTGATTATTTTTTCACAATCCATTCAATAATGATAGTTGGCGTTGTTGAATAAATAAACCGCCAATTAACATCCCAATGACCGCTGCAATAAAACCACCTAATTGTGGCGGCATGATTCCTTCAGGCATTATTTTCAATAAAATAATCCAAGTGCTTATTCCAAATAAAATGGATAATAAAGCTCCAATTGTATTCGCACGTTTCCAATAAACTCCAGCGAATAAAGGTACAAATGCTGCCACTAATGTAATTTGATAAGCATTTTCGACCATTCCGAAAATAGATAATTCACTGTATAACGCATAAATTAGCACTAATCCAGCAAAAATCACCACTGTCGTGCGTAATAATAATAAAAAGGTTTTATCAGATAAATTTGGAAATCCACCGCGGATAATATTTTCTGAAAACATCGCTGAAGGTGCTAATAAAGTTCCCGAAGCAGTGGACATAATCGCTGATAATAAAGCTCCAAAAAATAAGACCTGAACCGCTAATGGCGTATGCTTCATAATTAAATGCGGTAGAATCATTTGACTATCTTGTTGTAGCCATTGATTAACTAAAATCGGATCAATAATAAAAGCTGAATAAGCTAAAAACATCGGAATAAATGCAAAAATAAAATATAAAATTCCACCGATAATTGATCCTCGCATTGCGGTATTTTCATCTTTGGCTGACATCACCCGCTGAAAAACATCTTGTTGAGGAACTGAGCCAAATCCCATTGTTATCCAAGCAGCAATAAAAGCCAAAATACTTTTGGGATTTAATTCGGGTAAAAAATGTTCAAATTTACCTGCATGAATCGCATGAGAAATAATAGGTTGTACACCGCCCGTTTTAATTGACATAAAAATAGCAATAATGATCATTCCGATAATAATCATTAACATTTGAATAAAATCGGTAATCGCTACTGACCACATTCCACCAAATAAAGTATAAATGAGTACAATTCCTCCGCCGCAATACATGCCCATTTCTACTTTAATATAACCATTCGTAATCACATTAAATACAATTCCCAACGCATTAATTTGGGCTGCAACCCAGCCTAAATAACTTAACATAATTGCGATTGAAATTAAGACTTCAATACTTCGTCCATATCGCCGGCGAAAAAAATCGCCAATGGTTAATAAATTCATGCGATATAAAGGTTTAGCAAATAAAGTTCCGACAATAATTAAACATAATGAAGAACCAAAAGGATCGGAAATAATTCCACTAATGCCAGTAGTTAAAAAAGTTGACGAAATGCCTAATACGGTTTCACTACCAAACCAAGTCGCAAATACGGTGGCAATCGTGACGTATAATGGTAATGATCGCCCAGCAACAATATAATCGCTAGAGCTATTGACTTTTTTTGCAGCAAATAAGCCAATTAGAATCGTAATTAACAAATATAAAGCGATAAATCCAATAAGCATAGATTTGTGATTAGTATCTATTTTGAAAATGAGAAAAGGGACATTTAATTTTTCAAAACATATAAATTTTGCATTCAAATTTGAATATTAAATTAAAAATAACAGGCATAAAAAAACCCGTTCACTATTTAAGCTACGGGTTTTAAAATTTGTTGGCGGAGAGACAGGGATTCGAACCCCGGGAGGGTTGCCCCTCAACGGTTTTCAAGACCGCCGCTTTCGACCGCTCAGCCATCTCTCCGAAATTTGAGCTTATATCATACCTGATTATTTGCCATTTTACCAGTGGTCGATTAAAAATTTAATTAAAACCATAACTATTAAAAAGATTTAGCGTTTGTAATAAATATCTCGTTTCGCAATCGCGTTTGCATGAGCGGGGAAGCCTTCATACTCAGCAAATTTTCGCGCAGTATCTTTAATATTTTGATAACCTTCAGCCGTTAAATAACCGATAGAAGTACGTTTTAAGAAATCAAATACGGTGACGCAGGAAAAAGTTCTCGCAAATCCTCCCGTAGGTAAAATTGCATTTACCCCTAACGCAAAATTACCAATGGTAATCGGTGTGTATTGACCGAGTAAAATTTCACCAGCATTCACAATTTTGCTCAAAATTGCCATCGGTTCAGTGACTAAAACCTCTAAATGCTCAGGGGCAAATTGATTGACAAAGTCGATTGATGCCGCCAAATTATCCGTTAACACAATCCCGCCATGATTGGCAAAACCCGTTTGACAGAATCGTTGCCGCTCTTCGGGTAAATCTGCGATCAAATCCGGTAATAATGCGGCGACTTGATCCGCTAAAATTGCCGAATGCGTCACTAATAAAGCCGCAGAATCGGGTCCATGTTCTGCTTCAATTAATAAATCTAAAGCGGCGATGTAAGGGTCAGTCTGTTCATCGCATAAAATAATCGACTCACTAGGACCGGCAGGAGTACCCACATCAATATTGCCATACAGTTGACGTTTGGCTGCTGAAACATAACTGCTTCCGGGTCCTAAAACTTTATCAACTTTCGGTACACTTTCCGTTCCAAAAGCTAATGCAGCGATCGCCTGGGCACCACCCACTTTGTAAATTTCGCTAATTCCACAAACTTCGGCGGCGAATAAACTGGCATCATCCACCAAACCTTCAGCAGTTGGTGGCGTACAAACCACAACTTTCGGTACTCGCGCCAAAATTGCTGGAATTGCCAACATTAACATCACTGAAGGAAACGCGCCTTTCCCTCGAGGAACATACAAACCCACAGAAGTAATTGGCGTAATTTTTTCACCGGCTAAAATGCCTTCGGCAATTTCAGTAAACCACATTTCTTCTGGCAATTGCGCTTGATGATATTTGCGAATATTTGCCGCTGAAGTTTGAATCACGGTTTTTAATTCTGGGTCTAAACGATCTCGGGCTTGCGCAAATTCTTCAGCCGTCACTTTTAATTGTGTTGCGGTCATATTCGCTTTATCGAATTGAAAACTATAATCCAATAAAGCTTGATCACCTTGTTGTTTTACTTTTTGTATAATTGGACGGACAATGTCTTGTAATGCCGAAATATCAATTTCTGAACGACGTAATAATTGTGCATACTCTTCAGCAGATAATTGATTTAAAATATATCGGTTAATTTTCATCATAAATTTTTATTGTAGTAATATAAAAAAGAATTTTATTTTTGAACGATTTTATTTATTTTATCGTAAAAATTTTTACCATTTTAATAAGAACTTTTAAATAAAGTTTGATAAGCTAGAGCAGCAGATTCTACCTGTACTGAATCGGCAAATATGCCGTGAATAACTGCAATTAAATCTGCACCCGCATTTAATAAAGCGGTGGCATTTTCCGGCAAAATACCGCCAATTGCCACAATTGGAATCGTTAATTGTTTTTTAGCTTGTATTAACGTTTCTATATTCGCAGGAGTCGCTAAAGGTTTAGATTCTGAACTGAAAAAACGTCCAAAAGCAACATAATTAGCTCCTTGATCTTGAGCTTGAATCGCGCGCTCAACTTGGTTATAACAAGAAATACCAATAATCGCGGCATCGCCTAATGATTGTTTCGCTTGATCAATCGTTCCATCTTCTTGTCCTAAATGCACCCCATCAGCACCGATTTCAGCAGCTAATGTGATCGAATCGTTAATAATCAAAGGGATATGATAACGATGACATAAACTCAATAAAGCGGTCGCACGTTGATAAGCCTCAAGCTGTGCTTTTTCACGATATTGAATCACCTTCGCACCGCCGCGAATCGCAGCTTCGACTTCGATTAATAATTGCGGCAAAGGTTTAGCATTTGCTGGGGTAATCACATATAAACCGCGCTTTGGAAAATTAATCATTCACCGGTATCCAAAAAAAACGTTGTGGATTGTGCTGTCCTAAACCAACTTTATACGCCTCAGCCAAAGCATTCCAAGTATAATCCTGAGATTCAGCAATCGCGGTTAACGGGTCTAAGCCCTGAGCCAATAAACCGGCGATACTGCTGGCTAAAGTACAGCCTGAACCATGATAACTATAAGGTAAGCGTTGCCAACTGAAAGATTGTTGTTGTTGAGCATAAAACAATTGATTTTCTACCAACGCGGTTGACTCATGAGTTCCGGTGATCAAAGCATATTGACAACCCAAATTGAGTAATTTCTGCCCGCAATCAGGCAATAATTCAAGCTCAGTTAATAATCGCGCCTCCTGACTATTTGGCGTAACCACTGTGGTATAAGGCAGTAAATATTGTCTAAAACTTTCCAGTAAAGATTCATCACTAAAACGACTGCCATCGCCAGAAGCTAAGACCGGATCAAAAACCACTGGAATATGCGGATGTTGTTGTAATAATTGATGAATCGCTAATACCGTTTCACGATTAGCAATCAGCCCAATTTTAATCACTGCAATCGGCATATCAGCAAATAAAGTTTGTGCATATCGCAGAATGTGGTCAGCAGGTTGAGCAACACAAGATTTTACAGTAGAAGAATCTTGTTCCGTCAGTGCAGTAATCACACTCACACAGTGACAATGGTGGCTATGCAGCGTTTCAATATCAGCCTGAATTCCAGCTCCGCCGCTGGGATCATGACCGGCAAAAACTAACACTACCGGATAATTTGTTGACATAACGATACCTGATTACGAAAGATTGACAAGCATAACATGATTATTACCGATCTATTGTAGAAGTGATTGGCATGATCTGATTCAAATTCCACTTTGACGTAAAATCAGCAATGGCGATTGCTTAACTACATTATAAACTCCTAAAAAGCCAATCAAAGTAACAAACAAGCTGCTGATTAGCGGCGTAATTAAACATAATCGCCAGTTAAACTGATAATCCAATTCCAATACGATGTGATATAAAGTAAAAATAAAAAGTTGCGACATAATTACGGCAAGTAATCCAGAAATAAATCCCAATAATAAAAATTCAATTAAATGGATTTTATGTAATAAAGCGGTTGAAGCACCTAAAGTCCGCATTAATGCCCCTTGATAAATTCTTTGATCTAAACTCGCATAAACTGCTGCAAATAATACCGTAAATCCTGCAATCACTGCAAAATATAAAATATAATTAATTGCGGCGGTTAATTGTGCCAAAATACTTTTTAATTGAGTTAAAATTAAATCTACTTCTAATACGGTAATATTAGGATATTTTTTAACTAATAAATTTAACGTTTGTTTATCTGTTGTCGGTAAATAAAAACTGGTTAAATAAGTATTAGGAAATGAATTTAAACTCTCAGGAGAAAAAATCACAAAAAAATTCGGGCGCATTGTATCCCATTCTAAACTACGAATATTATTAATAAAAGCTTGAATCGTTTGATTACCAATGCTAAAAGTTAATTGATCACCGATTTGTAATCTTAAACTGTTTGCTAATTTCATTTCAATTGAAACTGCATTTTTTGGCGGCGCAGTCACTGACCACCATTCTCC
>JBEEJU010000125.1:0-5277 GCA_041169045.1 Pseudomonadota bacterium | reverse complement strand
TGCATGGTTAGCACGATATAATAATCAAATTCCAATTAGCGATACTTATCAAGCTTTAGGCGTTTATTATGTATTAGAAGGATCAACTTTAGGCGGACAAATTATTTGTCAACAATTAACTAAACAATTTGCGAATGAAATACAAAATAAATTACATTTTTATCACGGTTATGGACAAAATACGCAAACCTATTGGCAACAATTTAGTCAAATAATGAATCATCATTTTAGGCATTCTCATTTGACCGATCAGAAATTAGCGATTCAAACAGCACAAATCACTTTTGAACAATTAAGATTGTGGTTAAATAAAGAATAAGAATAAATTATTTTTAATTCAATAGATAAATATAAAGCTTTATAGTAAACGAGTAATGATTCATGAATTTTGAAAAAACTTTTGATGTGATTGTGATTGGTGGCGGTCATGCAGGCACCGAAGCTGCTTTAGCAGCCGCTAGAACTGGCGCGGATACTTTATTATTAACCCAAAATATCGACAGTTTAGGACAAATGAGTTGTAATCCAGCGATCGGCGGAATTGGCAAAGGTCATTTGGTGAAAGAAATCGATGCTTTAGGTGGCGCAATGGCAATCGCAATTGACCAAGCGGGGATTCAATTTAGAATTCTCAACGCCAGTAAAGGGCCAGCGGTACGCGCGACTCGCGCTCAAGCGGATCGTCAATTGTATAAACAAGCGATACGCCGAATTTTAGAACATCAACCACATTTATCGTTATTTCAACAAACGGTTGCAGATTTAATCGTTGAAAATAATCAAGTGGTTGGAGTCAAAACGCAAATGGGATTGAATTTTTCAGCCCGCGCTGTAGTGTTGACCACTGGAACTTTTTTAGGCGGACAAATTCATATTGGTTTAGAAAATTATAGCGGTGGACGCGCGGGTGATCCGGCATCGATTGCTTTAGCTCAACGATTACGCGAATTACCGTTATCAGTTGATCGATTAAAAACCGGCACTCCGCCCAGAATTGATGGCAATACCATTGATTATGCCAAATTAGATATTCAGCAAGGCGATCAACCCCTTCCGGTATTTTCATTTTTAGGCTCACGCGAACAGCATCCGCAACAAATTCCTTGTTATATCACACGCACTAATCCACAAACTCATGAGATTATTCGTTCCGGCTTAGATCGATCACCGATGTATTCCGGTATTATTCAAGGCGTTGGGCCTAGATATTGTCCTTCGATTGAAGATAAAGTGGTGCGTTTTGCGGAACGCGATTCGCATCAAATTTTTCTTGAACCTGAAGGATTAAATACCACTGAAGTCTATCCCAATGGCATTTCCACCAGCTTACCTTTTGATATTCAATTGAAATTAGTGCGTTCAATGCACGGCTTAGAACAAGCGCGAATTATTCGCCCGGGATATGCGATTGAATATGATTATTTTAATCCAATTAATTTAAAAACGTCGTTAGAAACCAAAGCGATTAACGGCTTGTTTTTTGCCGGACAAATTAATGGTACCACCGGTTATGAAGAAGCGGCGGCTCAAGGATTAATTGCCGGATTAAATGCCGCTCGTTTAGTCAAAGGTTTAGACAGTTGGTGTCCGCGTCGTGACGAAGCTTATATCGGTGTCATGATTGATGATTTAATCAGTTGCGGAACTTCTGAACCTTATCGCATGTTTACCAGTCGCGCGGAATATCGCTTGTTATTACGCGAAGATAATGCTGATTTACGCTTGACTCCGATTGGACGGAAATTGGGATTAGTCGATGATCAGCGTTGGCAACGTTTTGAACAAAAATGTATGAAAATCAATCAATTACAATCAAATTTAAAAAAACAATGGGTTAGAGTTGATACTGAATTAGCGTTCCAAGCGGAACAAATTTGGGGCAAAAAACTCAATAAAGAAGCCAATTTTTTGGAATTATTACGTCGTCCTGAAGTCGAAGTTGAGACTTTATTAAACTTTGCTGACCTGTGTGACGTTGATCCTGAAGTGGCAGAACAGGTGGCGATTCAAGTGAAATATGCTGGCTATATTGAGCGTCAACAAGTGGAAGTGGAACGCACCAAACGATATGATCATTATCCATTAACTTTGGGTTTTGATTATCATCAAGTTCCGGGGTTATCGAATGAAGTGAAGGAAAAATTACAAAAACATCAACCTCAAACTTTAGGATTAGCTTCACGCATTCCGGGAATAACCCCAGCCGCTATTTCATTATTATTGATTTATTTAAAAACCAAATCAAATTAATTTATAATAGTTAATTATTATTAATTATTTTTAATAAAAGTCGATAGTTATTTAACTAAATATTTTTCTAATACAGACCAAATATTTTCTAAAATGAAAGGTTGCGCAATGGTGTTAGGATGTAATCGATCTTTTTGCATTAATTCAGGTTTTAAAGCAATCTTTTCAAGAAAAAAAGGCAGTAAGGGAATATGTAATTCTTCGGCTAATTTGGGGTAAACTTGTTCAAATAAATGTACATAACGTTTACCATAATTCGGTGGAATTTTAATCGCAAATAAAATCACTTTTGCCCCGGCTTGTTGACTATGGGTAATAATGGTTTTTAAATTCGTTTCCATCTGCATCGGTGATAAACCGCGTAATCCATCATTTGCGCCTAATTCTAATAATAGCCATTCAGGATGTATCGTTGCTAATACCTGATCAATTCTAGCCACTCCGCCCGCGCTGGTATCACCACTAATACTGGCATTATGCACTTGAATATTTAATCCGCTTTGATCAATTTTTTTTTGTAATAATACTACCCAACCGCGTCCTAAATCGACCCCGTATCCGGCACTTAAACTGTCACCCAAAACGACCAGTGACGATTGGGCAAACGCGATACTGGAACTGATCCATATTACTAAGCTGCATAAAATTTTTATCATGGCAAAATCTCATTCATATCAAAAAATTAAACCGATGGTTGATGCGGTTAATTTGGGAAAAATCGTAATGACCTCTGAAGGTCCTTTACAAATTTTGTCAGCGATTGAATTACAAATCAATCGTGGCGAAAGTCTAGCGATTGTGGGTGCGTCCGGTTCAGGAAAATCGACCTTATTAAGTTTATTAGCCGGTTTAGACACGCCGACTACGGGTAAAGTCCGGTTGGATGGACGCAATTTGACCACTACCACTGAAGACGGACGCGCCACGATTCGCAATCGCTTGGTCGGATTTGTGTTTCAATCTTTTCAATTGTTGAATGGCTTGACTGCGCTGGAAAATGTGATGTTGCCGTTGGAACTGAGTGCCGATCCGCAGGCGCAAGCTAAAGCTACGGATTTATTACAACGAGTCGGTTTGGGACATCGTTTATTTCATACGCCCAAACAACTGTCAGGAGGGGAACAACAACGAGTGGCTTTAGCGCGAGCATTTGTGACGCAACCTGCGATTTTATTTGCCGATGAACCCACCGGAAATTTGGATCGTAAAACCGGAGAACATATTGCAGAATTGTTGTTTCAATTAAATCATGAACAGCAAACCACCTTAGTTTTAGTTACTCATGATGTCAATTTAGCGAATCGCTGTCAACGCATGATTACTTTAGAGGCTGGTGAAATGGTATGAACCGATTTAAATTAGCCTTACGTTTATTGTGGCGGGATGGACGTTCTGGCGAATTAACCATTTTATTTTGTGCTTTAATTATTGCCGTGAGCGGTTCCACCACGATTAGTTTATTTACCGATCGCTTACAAGCGACTATGAATCGTCAAGCGGCTGAATTTTTAGCCGCTGATTTAGTCATTTCCAGTCCACAACCGATTACTTCAGATTGGTTACAACGCGCCACTGAGATCAATTTGAAACAGTCGCAAGCAATTGAGTTTTCTAGTGTTTTAATGGAAAACAATGAATTGTTACTCAGCAGTGTTAAAGCCGTGACGCATTTATATCCTTTGCGTGGACATCTAAAAATTAGTGACAGTGATGATACGCATCAAAAAGTGGTGCAACATTCGCCATTAGTAGGGCAGGTTTGGGTTGAACAACGAGTTTTATCTGCGCTGAAATTAAAATTAGGTGATAGTTTAACGATTGGCGATAAGTTGTTGAATATTAGTCAAATTCTCACCTACGAGCCGGATAAACAAGGCGATTTTTATAGTTTATCGCCGCGCGTGTTGATGAACGAAGCGGATTTAGCGGCAACCCGAATTATTCAACTCGGCAGTCGAGTGCGCTATTTTTATCAATTTAGTGGTGAAGCCAGAACGATTTTACAATTTAAACAATATGTTAAACCGTATTTAAATCCCTCGCAACGGCTGGTAGATATTCATGAAGATCGTCCAGAAATTGGCAACGCGCTCACTCGTGCTGAACGTTATTTAGGTTTATCCAGCACGGTAGTAATTTTGATTGCTGGAGTCGCTATTGCGATGGCAACTCGGCGTTATAGTGAACGGCATTTTGATAGCGCAGCTATTTTGCGTTGTTTAGGCTGTCGCCAATACGATATTTTAGGATTATTTATTTGGCAATTTTTATTATTAGGCATGATTGCCAGTAGTATTGGCTGTGTAATTGGCTGGATAAGTCAGCAGGGATTATTTTATTTATTGCAAAAATTATTACCCGCAGAAGTGGTTGCGCCTAGTGAATTGGCTTTATTAATCGGATGGCTTACCGGATTAATTATTTTATTTGGTTTTGCTTTACCACCTTTATTACGATTAAAAAAAGTATCGGCTTTACGAGTATTACGCCGCGATTTAGAACCTTTACCTTCTAGTGCGTGGTTAGTTTATGGATTAGCTTTAAGTTT
This sequence comes from Pseudomonadota bacterium, assembly GCA_041169045.1. GTDB lineage: Bacteria > Pseudomonadota > Gammaproteobacteria > Methylococcales > Methylomonadaceae > CAIQWF01. The sequence continues at coordinate 479 of JBEEJU010000125.1, read as the reverse complement.
AATTGGTGGATTAATTGGCTTATATACACAAAATTGGCAAATGACTACAATTATTATTGGCGGTAGTTGTATTGCATTATTCATTATAGGCAGTTTAATTTATTTTAGTTTGCAATCGATTCGTAAATTATTACCGTATTTAATTTTAAGTAAACGCTTTGCATTACAAAGTTTACTCAGTCAATTACCCGCAACGATTAGTCAGATTTTAGCTTTTAGTTTAACGTTAACGGCAATGATTTTAACTTTAACCGTGCGTAATGATTTATTAATTGATTGGCAAAAACAATTACCTATTGATACAGCGAATCATTTTGTATTAAATATCTTTCCGAATCAATTAGCCGATTTTCAAACCGATTTAAAACATTATCGTATTCCGAGTAATCGATTATATCCTATGGTGAGTGGACGCTTAGTGGCGGTTAATGGTGAGCCTATTCAACAGCGAGTGATTGCGGGTTCTGAAGGCGATAATG
>JBEEJU010000124.1:0-9272 GCA_041169045.1 Pseudomonadota bacterium | reverse complement strand
TAAAACCATTTTCTTTTCCACTATAAAAAGTAAAACGTTTATCAAAAGGGCGATACAAAATAGGAGTTTCTTTTATCTCATTCTGTTTTAAATCTTCTTGCGCTAAATTAACTTTCCAGTCGCGTGTGTCATCTCTTAAATCATATTTGTAACGTGCTTTTTCAATATCCAAACTTATAAAATCTGTTACTGTATTAATTAAAGATTCTTTAGTATGATGAATTGTTAAGTTATCTCGTGCAGTTACAATACCTACTGAGTTTATAGGCATTATTTCGATAATTTTCGAGTATTCTAAATACTCTTTTAATAAAGAAGTATTTTGTGGTGCAAATAAATAAAAAGGGGATTGTGGTTTTAATTCTGTCCATTCTATCGTTTTAAGATTATTTTCTTCCAACCATTGATATTTGGCTTTACGTTCACCATACAAATGCGCATGATAAACTTTCGCTAAACCTTCCTGATTTTTTTGCTGATATTTTACAAAAATACCAATAGCGACACCTTGTTGAATATCAAACACATTTTTATCATGAGAACCATCGGGATGTTTTTCTTTTTTCTTCGCATTACCGTGTAAGTCCACTAAATAGATTTCATCAAATTCCTGCATTAACGCCTGCCGCATTCCACGAAAGGTCGGATTATCTAAATAACCATGATTAGTGATAAATCCCAAAATACCATGTCCAGTTTTATGAATACGCCATTGGGCAAAGCGGATAAATTTAACGTAATCATCATTTAGCCATTTTGGATTGCGTTCATTTAAACTTTCACCGTCCACTTGAAAATAATTTGCGGTATTTTGAATTGCTGTTTTGCTCTGGGATATTTGCTCGGCATTCGTTAAATCCGTGCCGCGTAATAAATCATTCATCCATTCGCCGGTATTCGCTGAATGTCCTGAATAGGGCGGATTACCTAAAATCACCATTACCGGCGTATCGCGTTTCACAGTATTAGCCGCATTCGCCTCATCCGATAAAAATTTCGCCATTTGTGGCTCGTGCATTTCGTGCGCTTTATCCAAAGTATTAGTTAAAAAAACCCGCAAACGTTCCTCTTTTTTAAATTGATAGCCGTATTCCTGCAATTGCAAACCCAATTTCATATGCGCAACCGTATAAGCCGCCATTAATAATTCAAAACCATGAATACGCGGCAATAAATCTTCACTGATATAATCATCCCAAAATCCCGCTATTTTTCGAGTAATTTCTTTATGAATATGCGCAATCACCGCATATAAAAATGTCCCCGTACCTGTGGCGGGGTCTAATATTTGAACTTTATGAATCCCGTCCGCTAATTTATCCGAATTGGCTAATCCGGTTTTCAGTTTAAATTTATCTTTCAGCAATAAATCCACCGAGCGCACAATATATGAAACTACCGGCTCCGGCGTATAATAAACGCCACGAATTTCGCGCACTTCGGGATTGTAATGTTGTAAAAACGTTTCATAAAAATGCACCACAGGGTCTTCTTGGCGCGTGCGTTTGCCAAAATCGGCTAATATCGCGCCAATATCTGCATGATTTAATACTTTGACTAAATGTTCCACTAACCAAACCAAGCCGTCATCTAAATCCACGCCCGCAAGTTGATTAAATAAATCGCGTAATAAAGGATTGGTTTTTGGCACAAAGAAAATTGCGGTTAAGCGAGAAAATGGCTGTCCAAGACTGCTACATTTTGCCGCAAATAATCCGTAACACATTGTTTGCGCGAGCATATCGGCAAAATCTTCTACCGTGAGCGTATCAATTAATACGCTGCGAAAACTGTACAATTGCCCGTGTAATTTACCGAATTTAGTTTCGTTTTGATAACCTTCGTTAATCGAAGTTTTCATTTGCGTAGCAATATACGCCATTTTCTCAGCTAATTCGCCAGGACTGCGCAAAGTGATTGCTTGAGCTTCGATAAAATTTTTTAATAAATTTTCAAATGCGTTAAATTGATCTGTATCAATAATTAATTTTCCAAAAGGATCAATAGTAGCTAAACGTATCGTTATTTTTGCAAAATAGATTGAAGTTTCAATTTCTTTTACATACCAGCGAAATTCCAAATAATCGGTTAAAATTACATTATCCAAAGCTTTGAAATACCGTTGTAATTGTTCTGAATTTTGAGTTTTATCTAAATCCGTACCTATCGTTTTCGCTTCGATATAACCAATCGGTACAACACCATTCGCAATTTCAAAATCAGGTGAATTACATTCTAGGCGGCGCGGTTCATTGGTGACACGCAAATCGGGTAATAGCGCATTTAATAATTGTTGTAATGCGGGGCGAAAAGTATGTTCAGTTGCATTTCCGTTAGCTAAATGCAAAATAATAGTTTCCAAATAGGTTTGAATTAATGACATGCTTAAATTGAACTCCAAAAAATTAGGTAAGTAATTATTCACTCTAATGATAAAATCTATTTTTATAATAGACTTGTTCTAATTAGAAATTAATCAATTAAAAATAGGGCTTCCCCCTTTATAAAGGGGGATTGAGGGGTAATTAAGATCATTTAAGTTTAATAAATCCCCCTGCCCCCCTTTTTCTAAGGGGGGAGAAACGGTATGTTTATATTACTTCTTAGTATTTTCACGTTAATACAAGTCTATTAGCTATTCCTATTTTAAAACCCTCCTTTTTTAAAGGGAGCTAGGGAGATTTTGCAATACCCGATAATTTTCGATTAATTACTTATCATTTTTTGATTATGCAAATTGCTAATATATTCAGCGAAATTCCGAACGATTTAACCACAGAAATCTTTGAACCACTTTATAAACAGTTATTTTGTGCTAATGTTCATATTGAGCGGATTATTTCATATGGTCAAGCCAGTGCTGAGGATCAGTGGTATGACCAAATCCAAGCGGAATGGGTGCTGTTGTTACAAGGTCAAGCACGGTTAGAATTGGCTGATCCCCATCAGACCATAGCATTGCATGTTGGGGATTATGTGTTCATTCCACCGCATCAACGTCATCGAGTCTCGTGGACAGACCCCTCTCAGCCAACGATATGGTTGGCGATTCATCTTTACGAGTGCCATCATGAATAAAATAATTTTTTGGCTGTTGTGGATATTTTTGATTAGTTTAAATGGTTGTCAAAATTCCGACACCACACATTCTAATGAACCGCCGGTTAAAGCGTTTGATTTGGCTGAAGCTAAACGTCAATATGCCAATTTACCGCTAACCATTGCGGATATTAGCGAGCAAAATTATCACAATAGTTCAGCCTTAGCCGTGACATTAACCGTTCCTTTAGACCCTAGCAAAGATTTTCAAGATTTTTTTAAAGTCAGCGATCTTAAAGGTCAAGCGGTTGAAGGAGCTTGGATTATTTCGCCTAGCGGTTTAGAGCTGTATTTTCCCAATATCGAACCGTCCAGTCATTACACCGTCGAAGTATTACCGCAATTAACCGCCGCGACTGGGAGTCAATTAGCTAAATCGGCGAAAAAAACCGTTGATACTCGTGAATTAAAACCACAAATCAGTTTCGTCAGTCGTGGATCGATTTTACCTGCACAATTGTCTGCCGGATTGCCGGTGGTCACGACTAATATTAATGCGGTTGATGTCGATTTTCATAGAGTAAAACCGAATCAAATCAATCATTTTTTAAAAAAATGGTCTGAGCAAGTTTCGGCAAATCAAACCCAAGCTAATTATTATTTACAACAATATGCCCCGTTTATTGATCTGATTTACAGTGGTCGTTTTGAATTACAACCGCCGAAAAATACCCGTTACACCACGCATTTGGATTTAAGCGGTTTAGATGCGGTGAAACATCCCGGGATTTATTTAGCCACTTTGAAAGCCGCCGGCAGTTACGAAGACAGTTTGCAAACCAGTTATTTTGTGGTGACGGATTTGGGTCTGCATACACGGGTATTTGCTGACAAAATGTGGGTACAAGTCAGTTCGTTAAAAACCAGAAAAGCGGTTGCTGATGTTAATTTGTCATTATGGGATGAAAATGAACAGCAATTAGACACGGCGGTGACGGATGATCAAGGTCAGGCGATTTTTCAACATCCTAGCGATAAAGCCTTGTTATTATTGGCAAAAGATAAAGAAAATTTAGCCATTTTGCCGCTCAATTCGCCCGCATTGGATTTATCTGAATTTAAAATCGCAGGTCGCCCTTATCATCCGCTCGAAATTTTTGTCTATAGTCCTAGAGATTTATATCGTCCGGGCGAAACCGTGAAATTAAGTGCGATTTTACGCGATGCTGATGGAGAAAAAATCACTGCGCCACCATTAAAAGCGGTGATTAAACGTGCCGATGGACAAAAAATTAGTTATTTCACTTGGTATCCACAAAAGGACGGTTATTATCAAACCGATTATTCATTGCCAGAAAATGCAATGAGTGGTGATTGGACTTTGGAATTGGAAACTGCGGGTAAACATTTTCATCAGTATACCTTTAAAGTCGAAGCTTTTTTGCCAGAACGCATGGAATTATTATTGGGTCAACAACCGCCTAAAGAATTAATCACTACGGCAAATGCAACCTTAACCGTGCCGATTTCCGGACGGTATTTATATGGCGCGCCAGCCGCTGGAAATCGCTTAAGTTCTAAAGTAATTTTAAAAACTTATAGACAACCTTTAAGCGAATTTGATCAATATTTCTTTGGATTAGAAGATGAAAAGCCACCGGTAATGTTTTTTGAAATGGATGATTTAACTTTAAATGAACGTGGATTAGCTGAATTATCAATTGATTCTCGATGGCAATCCATTATGAATAGTCCATTAAAAATAAAAGTGATTAGCAGTTTATTTGAAACCGGAGGCAGACCCGTCACTCGTTCTTTAGATTATTTAATGTGGCCACAAAAACAATTAATTGGCATTCGTCCCCAAATTGCTTTAGAAAATACTCCGGATAATACGGAAATTGGTTTTGATTTAATTAAAGCAAATATTAAAGGTCAATTAAAATCCGGTGAAGTGTTCATTCATTTAATTCGTGAACGCAAAGATTATTATTGGGAATATTCTGATGATCAAGGTTGGCACGCTGAACATAGTGAACATAATTATCCAGTCTTTTCCACTCGTGCCAGTTTAAATGCGCAACATCCAATCAGTATAAAAGTGCCGGTAGAATGGGGAACTTATTTATTGGTGGTTAAAGATATAAAAACCAATCAAACCAGTAGTTTGCGTTTTGAAGCGGGTAGTGGTTGGGATAGACAACAACTCAATCAATCAGCGCGTCCAGACCGGATTGTGATGGAATTGGATAAAAAAGCTTATCAAGCGAATGATACGGTGAAACTCAAAGTAACGCCGCCATATGCCGGTGAAGGATTTATTGTATTAGAAAACACGGATGAACAATTGTGGTTCAAACGGTTACATTTGCCCGCTGAAGGGGTGGAGGTTGAAGTGCCGTTAAATGCTGCTTGGAAACGCCATGATTTATATTTATCTAGTGTGGTATTTCGCGCGGGCAATGCGACTGAAAAAATTACCCCTAATCGTGCTGTGGGTTTAATTCATTTGCCTTTAGATCGGCGTTCGCGTCAATTGCCGCTACATATTACCGCACCAAAACAACCGATTCGCCCTGAAACGACCTTGACCACGACGATTCAAGTTGATCAAGCGGAGGCTGGACAAAAAACATATGTCACGCTGGCGGCTGTTGATGTAGGCGTATTAAATATTACCGAATTTGAAACGCCCGATCCGTTTAAATGGTTTTTTGAGCCACGACGATATGGCGTTGATCAACGAGATTTATACAGTCAAATCATAGAATTAACTGAAGGTGGATTAACCAAAGCCAAATTTGGCGGGGATGCCGATAAACACGCAGGCGGTGCAAGACCGGATTCTGAAGTCGCAATTGTGGCTTTATTTAGTGGTTTAGTTGAAACCGATGCGCAAGGAATCGCCACTGTGCCTTTGAAAATCCCAGATTTTAATGGACGTTTACGTTTAATGGCGGTGGCTTTTAATGATAGACAATTTGGCGCAGCGGAGGCTGAAGTGATGGTGACGGCACCGATTATTGCCGAATCTTCTTTGCCGCGTTTTTTAGCCGCGAATGATAGTGCCGAAATGACTTTGGATCTGCGAAATCAAAGTGGTTATGAACAAAATTTATCTTTAACCGTGTCTGCATCCAATCCAGTGCAATTATTAAATGGCGTACAAACGTTACATTTAGCAAATCATGAAAAACGGGTGTTACATTTTCCTATTTTGGCTCAACCGGCTTTTGGTGCGGCAAAAATTGAATTGCAATTAGATAATCAAAAATCAGGTAAACAAAAAATTCAATTGCATAGAAAATGGAAATTAGGTGTTCGTCCAGCTTATCCGGCAATCACAATCAATCAGCGACAAATGGTTAATTCAAATGAATCGGTCAATTTAACCAGTCATTTAGATCAATTATTAATCAGTTCAGCTTATAGTGAATTAAGTATTTCTAATCAACCGCCGTTAAATACCAAACAATATATTCAATCCTTATTACAATATCCATATGGTTGTTTAGAACAAACAATTAGTAGTAGTTATCCTTGGTTATGGGTGAATCCGCAAACGATTCAGAATTGGGAATTGGATAAAATTAAATTTCATAATCGATTGTTAAATATCAAACAAAAAGCTAAATATTTAGAACGAGGAATTTCAATTTTAGCCGGAATGCAATTAGGTAATGGCGGTTTTGGTTTATGGTCGAATAACGATAATGAAGAATATTGGCTCACTGGATATGCGAGTGAATTTTTATTAGAAGCCAAAACCCAAGGAATTGCGGTACCCAATGAATTATTAGATAAAGCTTTAGCGCGATTAATCGAATATGTGAATTTACAAAATGAACAATTTGATACGAATTATAGTCAAGCACCGGCGCATTCAAGTTTTGCTTATAAAGCATATGCTGGATATGTATTATCAAAAATTAATCGCGCACCTTTAGGTTCATTAAGAACTTTATATGACCATCATCATCAAGAAGTGATTTCCGCTTTACCTTTAGTGCATTTAGGATTAGCATTAATTAATCAAGGTGATCAAATTCGTGGACAAAAAGCTTTAATTGAAGCCGTGAAAAAATCGCGTAATGATTTATTATATGTGAATGATTATGGCAGTCGTTTGCGTGATTTAGCACAAATGATTTATTTATTACATAATCATCCAGCCGTACCAACTATAGCGAATCAATTAATCTTTCAATTAGCCGATGAATTAGCCCAACATCAGTATTTAAGCACTCAAGAACAAAATGCTTTATTTCATGCGAGTTTAAAATTAAATCAAGCGAATTCTACGTTATGGCAGGGACAATTAATTTGGAATCAAACCGCATTAACTTTAACACAAACTTATCCTTATCGTAACCGTTTTAATGCGGAGTTAATTCCCGAAAATTTGCAATTTATTTCCGCAAGTTCTCAACCATTATATATCGATTATAACGTACAAGGTTATCCTAAAATAGCCCCGACTTTACAAATGGACAGCATTCATTTAGAGCGACATTATTACAATTTGCAAGGACAGGAAATACAGCCGACAATGGTGAAAACCGGCGACAGTTTATTGGTCGATTTAATTGTATCGGTTGATAAACCGATGCGTGATGCTTTAGTGGTGGATTTAATTCCAGCCGGTTTTGAATTAGAGAATCAAGACTTAAAAAATACGCTTAAAATTGACAGTTTTAAAATCGGTGAACAAACAATTGAAACGCTACAAGCAATCTATACCCCATTACATCAGGAATATTTAGATGATCGATTTATGGCTGCCTTAAATTTAGCGGAAAAACAACCGCAACATTTATTTTACATTATTCGTGCAGTGACTAAAGGCGTATTTACTAATCCACCGGTTTATTTAGAAGATATGTATCGTCCTTATATTCGTGCAATTGGACAAGATTTTGGTCAGATCACTGTGAATTAAATCAGTATTGATTGAAAATAAAAATACCTTGCGGACAATTAAAATCTGCAAGGTATTTTAGGATCACTATTAAAACCGTTTATGAATTGATAACGGTTTCTTTTTGTTTGAGAAACAAATAATCTAACCATAAATTAGATAATTTTTCTGCAACTGAATTTTGTCTTAATCGTGCATTTAAATGCGGGAAATCAACCTGATCCAATTCTTGATCTTGGTTATAACAAGAATACACAAAACTTTCTTTGCCGGTTTCCGGATCACGATGTTTACATAAACATTGCGCACAAATGCCTTTCATCATACATTGCATGGGCGAATTAATCGAACCAATAGCAATTGGTGATTTTAAATACGGTTGTAAAATCCCAAAACGGGCTTCTTTAACTGCTGCCATCATTCGATCCGAACCAATCACAATTAAATGATCGACGCTGGTTAAATCAATCGGAATATCGCCCAATTGTCCAGTCGTGTACGCAATCACCGATTCTAAAATATTCCCCACAAAAGTTTTATCCTGTGGACGAGTCGGCGTGATTGCTACTGCGCCAGCAGTATTGTCCACTGACCAAACCACCACATCGGCTGCGGCTTCTACATCTTCTACTTTAAACCGATCTTGAGCATATTTGTAACCGGCAAAATAAATTACTTGATTTCCCGCAGCGCGTAAGGCTTTACCGATTGAAAACAACACCGCATTTCCTAAACCACCACCGAGTAATAACACGGTTTTATTTTGTGGAATTTCAGTGGGTGCGCCAGTAACCCCCATTACGACCAAAGGATCGCCGACTTTCCAAGTGGCGCATAAGCGAGAAGAAGACCCCATTTCTAACACAATCAAGGAGATAGTGCCTTGTTCAATATCCACTTCTGCGCCGGTTAATGCCAAACCTTCGCTGACTAATTTAGTTCCTTCAACGATGGGAGCGTAGGTTTCAAAATTTTGCAAGCGATAAAATTGTCCGGGTTGGAATTTTTTGGCTTGCATCGGTGCTTTAACCACCACCTCAACAATCGTTGGAGTTAAACGATTAATCGCTACGATGGTTGCTTTAAAATGGCTATCCAATTCCGCAAATTGAGTTTGCAATTCAAGGTCGCGTTGAATTTGCGAATCGACGGATAACGGATTAATTTCATTAGCAAATAATTTGGAAATATACGGATAAGCATCTTTCGCACTAGCCATCGCTTTAACCACATTACCCGCATAAACCGGATGATTATCCCCAAGGAAGCTAATGAAATGTCCTTCGTGTTGATATGAAGTGAGCGGCGCAGGTTT
>JBEEJU010000123.1:0-7915 GCA_041169045.1 Pseudomonadota bacterium | reverse complement strand
CGGTTGTTGATTTAATAAAGGGATTTTTTAAATGTGGATAATGCGGTTCTAATCTTAAACGATTTAAACGATTAATTCGTTCTAATGCGGCTTTAGCTGAATAAAACGCATATTGAATATTTAATAATTCTTGTACCGGTGACATCATATACCATAAATAACCGAATACCGCTAACATTTGCCCAATGGTTAAATCGGAATAAAATACCATTAACATACTTAATGCGCGAAAAATATCAAATCCGAATAAAAAAATGATAAAACTACAACGATTTACTGCATCACTTTTCCACGCATAATGAATTGAATGATGTTTAACTTTATCAGCGGAATTAATCAATTGTTGAGCATAATGACGTTCTCGATTACTCGCACGAATTTGTTGAATAGCCTCTAAAGTTTCAGTTAATTCTTGTTGAAAATCGGAATAAGCATTATTTTCTTTAGCTTTTAAATATTTAACTTGTTTACCCACTAAACGTGTTAAATAGATCACGATAGGATTTAATAATAAAATAAATAATCCTAATTGCCAATTCATCCATAATAAAATGATAGCCACCGCAATAATCGTAAAGAAAGCTAAAATTAATTTACTGACGGTAGTGCCGATAAATTGATCTAAAGTTTCTAAATCAGTGACTAAATGACTAATAATCGTTCCGCTACCCAAAGTTTCATATTCAGACAGTGAAATGGTTTGTAATTTCAGAATTAAATCGCGGCGAATATGAAAAACTATATCTTTAGCTAATTCGGAAAATTGTTTAGTTTGAATCACATTAAAAATTAAGCCAAATAAACGTAACCCTAAACTACCGATTAAAATAATGCTGATATATAATAAGGGATTGTGCCAATCAATTGGGGTAAATTGATTAATGGTTTTTAACACTGTGCCGGGTTTATTCAATAATACTTCATCCACTAATAAAGGCATCAATAAAGGCACAGGAGCTGTGGTTAAAGTAGCTAAAATAGCCACTAAATGCGCGCTGAGTAATGCTTTTTTATGTTTTAGTATAATTTCAAGGATATAATTCCATGAATAATCAGAATTTTGCTGCAAAGCTAATAATTTTTTCACACCATAACATCGACAGAATAAAAGATTGTGATCAATTATAACGATCAAATACCATATTTAAAAATAATTTACTCAAAAGGATAAGAATTAAATGATTTTCAGAACAATCGGTTTGTTAAGTTTAAGCTTTTGTTTAAACAGTTTTTTTATTTACCCCTCTTATGCAGAACCCTTGTCTTTATCGGAACAACGGGCAATTTTTTTAAATGCCGAACAGTCTTTTGCGCAAAAAGATGAGGTTACTTTTTTGGCTCAAATGCAGCAATTAAAAGAATATCCTTTATATCCTTATTTACAAATGCTGTGGTTAAAACGTAATTTAAATCACAGTGAAGAAATTAAACAATTTTTAACCGAATATAAAGAAACTCGTTATGCTAATGTTTTTCGCCATGATTGGTTAGAAATGTTAGCTAAAAATAAACAATGGCAAAGTTTTGTCGATTATTATCAAGTGGATAGCACTGATGCTGAAGATCATCGTTTACAATGTTATTTTGCCTGGGCGAATTATAATTTAGACCATAAAGAAATGGCTTTGAATTTAGCTAAAGAATTATGGTTAAATGTTAAAAATGATCCAGAAGCTTGCAAAGAATTATTTACAACTTTAAGTAATTCTACTGTTTTTAATCAAACTTTATTATGGCAACGTTTTACTGCTTTATTAAAACGCAAAAAACCAGATATCAATACCGCGATTCAATTAAAACGTTATATGACTATTGAGGATCAACGTATTGCAAATTTATGGTTAAAAGTTTATGAGCATCCAGAATTAATTCGTCGTAAAGATTGGATAATTAATTATCCACAAGCTGATGAAATTTTTGCCTTTGGTATTGAAAGAATGATTGATAAAAATTTATCAACCGCGATTGGATTATGGGACAATTACCGGCAACAATTAAAACTTTTACCAGATTCAATCGATTATATTGAACAGCGATTTGGATTAGCTTTAGTTAAAATTGGGGATTTTAATGCCGCTTATTATCATTTAAATCAAGTCATTAATCCCAATGAAGAAGCGCGACAATGGTTAATTCGAGTCGCTTTATCTCAACAAAATTGGTTACAAATTAGCCAAGCATTAACTAAATTATTACCCGCTGAAAAAAATGAAGATAAATGGCAATATTGGTTAGCTCGTTCTGAAGCGGCAAATGGTCGAATTAATGAAGCTAAAACTATTTTTACGGAATTGGCAAAAAAAGCCAGCTTTTATGGCTTTTTAGCGGCAGATGAATTAAAGCAACCTTATCAAATTATCGATAAACCGATTGTGCCTGATGATAATGAATTGGATCAATTACAACAGCATCATGATATTCAAATTTTTACCGAATTTGTCGCGCTTAATCGTCCTGACGAAGCCTTATCTCAATGGTGGTATATTGTTAAACATTTAGAGCCTAGACAAGTCATGTTAGCCGCTAAATTAGCTCAATTTTGGCAATTTAATAAACTCGCTATTATTACAATGGCAAAAGCCAGTTATTGGGATGATTTAGAATTGCGTTTCCCGTTATTATATACCGATTTAATTATGGATTCGGCAGAAAAACAAGGGCTAGACCCAGCAATCATTTTGGGATTAATTCGTCAAGAAAGTATTTTTGATCAATATGCCGGTTCTAATGTTGGGGCGCGGGGATTAATGCAAATTATGCCGGCAACCGGTAAGCATATTGCCCAAAAATTAAAAGAGCCTTGGCGATCCGCCGCGAGTTTGTATGAGCCTGAAACCAATATTCGTTATGGCAGTTATTATTACAAAAAATTATTAGATAAATTCAATGGACAAGTGGCACTTGCAACCGCAGGCTATAATGCCGGGCCTCAACGTGTCAAAACATGGTTGCCGGAAAAATCCATGCCTATGGATATTTGGATTGAAACTATCCCGTTTAATGAAACTCGACAATACGTCACCGTAGTGTTATCCAATATTTTATTTTATCAACAACGCTTAAAACGTAATTCCTTAAAAATCAGCGAGTTTATGAATCCAGTACAACCGGTAGGGGTCGCTAACGAGCAACCCTTAGAAACGGTTGAATCTCAATAAGCTTTTGACTAACTAAATGATAGGAAAACAGCTGATTTTTTTTTGGGTCTGTAAGATAATGCGCGGTTATATTAAATTAAATAGAGCTTGAGCAATACAGCAATAGAAAAAAAGCGGATAAGATTTATGAGACTACACTTAAGCGAAATGATGGACAATGGGTCATTGATTAGTCTCTCAATTTTATAAAAATTTTAACAAATTTATCGGTACTAAATTAAATGGAAAAACAGCACAGCTTTACCCGTGAAGAACTGCTTATGTCAGGGCGCGGTGAGTTATATGGCGCTGAAAATGCACAATTGCCACTACCGAATATGCTGATGATGGACAGAATTATCCATATTTCGGACGAAGGCGGACTCTATGGCAAAGGTGAAGTGATCGCCGAATTGGATATTCATCCCGATTTATGGTTTTTTGCTTGTCATTTTCAGGGTGATCCTGTCATGCCCGGTTGCTTAGGATTAGATGCCATGTGGCAATTAGTGGGATTTTATTTGTGCTGGATGGGAGGACCAGGTAAAGGACGCGCTTTAGGAGTTGGTGAAGTTAAATTTAAAGGACAGGTTTTACCTTCAGCGCAAAAAGTGACCTATCGTATTCATTTAAAACGAGTTATTTTACGCAAATTAGTGATGGGAATTGCTGATGCGACTATGGAAGTCGATGGTAAGGTTATTTATGAAGCGACCGATTTGCGAGTGGGTTTATTCACCTCTACAGCGGATTTTTAAGCACAATTGATACAAAAATTATTATGAGAAGAGTGGTAGTCACGGGTTTAGGAATCGTTTCCAGTATCGGACACAACGCTACAGAAGTATTGGAATCATTAAAACAAGGGCGTTCAGGCGTAGTATTTTCTGATATTTATCAACAACTTGGTTTTCGTTGCCAAGTTCACGCTCCAGTTACAATCGATATTGAAGCTTTTATCGATCGTAAAGTGCGGCGATTTATGGGAGACGGAGCGGCGTTTAATTACATCGCTATGCAACAAGCGATTGAAGATTCGGGGTTAAAAGCAAATCAAATTTCTCATGTTAAAACCGGATTGGTGATGGGATCAGGCGGGCCTTCTACCTCAAATTTAGTCGATGCGGCGGATATTTTGCGTGCCAAAGGGATTAAAAAAGTTGGACCTTATATGGTTACGCGAGCGATGTCGAGTACCAATACCGCATGTTTAGCTACGCCTTTTAAAATTAAAGGAGTGAATTATTCCATTACCTCGGCTTGTGCGACTAGTGCGCATTGTATTGGTCACGCGATGGAATTGATCCAAATGGGTAAACAGGATGTGGTTTTTGCGGGTGGTGGTGAAGAAGAACATTGGACAATGTCGGTATTATTCGATGCAATGGGCGCGATGTCCTCCAAATATAACGATACACCTACGACTGCTTCCAGACCTTACGATGTAACGCGAGATGGTTTTATTATTTCCGGCGGCGGTGGGGTTCTAGTTTTGGAGTCATTGGAACATGCTCAAGCCAGAGGGGCAAAAATTTATGCAGAATTAGTGGGGTATGGTGCGACTTCTGACGGCTACGACATGGTGCAACCTTCAGGTGAGGGCGCGGTTCGTTGTATGCAGCAAGCGATGGCTACGGTTAATCAACCCATCGATTATATTAATGCACATGGAACTAGCACGCCAGTTGGCGACAGCCGTGAATTGGAAGCATTGCGAACCGTATTCGGAGAACATCAAGTGCCTCCGGTCAGTTCTACCAAGTCATTAACCGGTCATGCTTTAGGGGCTGCTGGGGTTAATGAATCGATTTATGCTTTATTGATGATGCAGCATCGTTTTTTAAGTGCTTCGGCGAATATCACCGAACTTGATCCGGCAGCTCAAGACATTCCGATTGTCCGTGAACGGCAAGATGAGGTGCAATTAAACACAGTCATGTCAAACAGTTTCGGCTTTGGCGGTACGAATGCAACGCTTATTTTTCAACGTTATCATGGCTAAAAAGCTATGAAAAACCAACTCTCTCATCCTTGTAATTTATGTCACGGTCAGGCTTTTTCGGTATTGTCCACTCGTGATCGTGATGGACAATATTTACGTACAGTCATTTGTCAAGATTGTGGTTTAGTTTGGAGTGATCCTTTTCCAATTAACCCTAGCGATTATTATCGAAAAGAATATCGAATTTTATATAAAGGGACTTATCAACCTAAATTTAAACATATTTATCGTGCCGCGAAAATCGCAATTGAACGTTATCAACAATTAAAACCTTATTTGCAATCCCGTCATCGAATTATAGAAATCGGTTCTGGCGGTGGAGAATTTACTTATTTATTAACCAAATTAGGATTTGAAATACAAGGAATCGAACCTAATGAAGGTTATGGGCAATATTCAAAAACGGAATATGATTTAAATATTCATATAGGTTGTATTCAAGGTGTTCATTTAAATCGTAAATATTATGATGTGGCTATTTTGTCGCATGTTTTAGAGCATTTAGATAATCCCACTGATGTTTTACAACAATTAAATCATTCTTTAACAGATCAAGGTTTATTAGTGATTGAAGTGCCTAATGTAGAAGCGATTTGTCAATCGCCGAATAATACCTTTCATACCGCGCATTTATTTAATTTCAATCTACAAACATTAAGTTTATTAGTACAAAAATGTGGTTTTGAAATTATAACAAGTCATTTGTCCAGCGATGCGGGTAATATTCATTTAATTGCACAAAAATCGGCGGTTGATTTATCCATTGATTTAACCTTATCTATTGATGGTAATTGTGAACAAATTATGACGGTGATTAAACAACATCGTTTAGTGAAACATTATTTATCGTATAGACCTTATTTACGATTATTAAAAAAAATCAAACGCTGGGTTGAAGAATATCCAGTAAAAAATCGTTTTGAAAATCCCAAAGCCTTATTAGATCATTATTATCAATTTTTAGATCAATAAATTTCCTTTCGCTTCTTTTTTAATTATGCCTTCATTAGCTAAAATTCGTACTGAATTTAATAAAGTCCAAAAACGTTTACGTCATGCGGTCGGCGATGCAATTGCAGACTATAATATGATTGAAGAAGGCGATAAAATTATGGTGTGTTTATCTGGTGGTAAAGATTCTTATACACTGCTAGATATTCTATTAAATTTGCAAAAAACAGCCCCTATCCATTTTGAATTAATTGCAGTTAATTTAGATCAAAAACAACCCGGATTTCCTGAACAGGTTTTACCCGATTATTTACGTTCATTAGGTGTTCCTTTTCATATTATTGAATATGATACTTACAGTATTGTTAAACAATTAATTCCCGAAGGTAAAACCACTTGTAGTTTATGCTCCAGATTACGCAGGGGTAGTTTATATGCATATGCGCGTGAACACGGAATTCATAAAATTGCTTTAGGGCATCATCGTGAAGATATTTTAGAAACTTTTTTTCTCAATCTGTTTTATGCAGGTAAATTAAAAGCAATGCCGCCTAAATTACTCAGCGATGATCAAAAAAATATTGTGATTCGTCCATTGGCTTATTGTCATGAAAAAGATATTCATCATTTCGCGGAATATAAACAATTTCCAATTATTCCTTGTAATTTATGCGGCTCGCAAGTAAATTTACAACGTCAAGCAATGAAAGCGATGTTAGCGGATTGGGATAAACGTTTTCCTGGGCGATTAGAATCTATTTTTAGCAGTTTGCAAAATATCGCGCCTTCTCAATTAGCAGATCGACGCTGGTTTAATTTTGCTGATTTGCGCCAAGATTTTGCTCAAAATTTAGATTCAACAGTTGAAATAGTTGCTGATGGATTAGACATTTTACAACGTTAAATCTTTTTTTTAAAACGGACAAAATAACTAATTATCCGATAAATTTCGATTTTTAGACTATAGTTGTTAGTATCTTTTGATTAGCTTCCGGAGTTTTTAATGAATCACCTTCAAATTATCGATAACTTAACGATTGAATTACAAAATCTTATCCATAATTGTCCATTGCTGAGTCGAGTTAAGGGGTTGTTTGCGTTGACAAATAATAATCTTACTTCATCGACATTGACACGCTCCCCTTATGCCAAAAAATGGGAACAAGAAAAAATTGCTAAATTCGGTTTATCCAGTTTATCCGCACCACCTAATCGCCATTTAAATCGTTCTGGACATTTGGCTTTATGGGAACAAGAAAAAATCGCTTATTTCGGTTTAGCGAATCCTAAATTGCGAAAAATGCCGGTCAATGATTATTCAACGATAGACTCTGAATCATTTACAGAAACGCAATTCTCAGATTCGACACATTATAATACAACGTCTTCTCAGGGATTTCTTAAAGAATTAGGATTTTGAGTTTCATCTTTTTTCGCAGTTAATTGGCGATATTGATACATTAATAAATTTAACATAATAAAATCATACAAACCGTGAATAATGATTGGGGTTAATAAATTTCGGCTAGCATCATAATCCAAACTTAAACCTAAATAAACACTAATCATAGCCGCTAATAGCGCGTAAATTGGTGTGATGGCGTGTACTAAAGCAAATAGTAATGAAGTGATAATGATTGCGGCTGATATTCCCCAGACATTTTCTATCCAAATTTGAATAACTCCGCGAAAAAGTAATTCCTCTCCAATACCAGCTAATCCCGCTAATAAACATAAATCTGCCCAAGATTGTTTGGTTAAATGGGCGCATAGATTATTTAATAATAAAATTCGAATATCGCGTAAAGATTTAAAAGGCAATTTC
>JBEEJU010000122.1:0-2741 GCA_041169045.1 Pseudomonadota bacterium | reverse complement strand
GGTTGGATGTAGCAACTCTATTGGTAGTGATGCTAACTCTAATGTTAAAGCAGGTACTAATGCTCTTTTACAAAATACTACGGGGAGCGAAAATGTTTCTATTGGTGATGGAAGTCTATTAATTAATAGTGGAGGCTCCGCAAATACTGCAGTAGGAACTGTTGCGTTGTACGCCAATACGACAGGCAATAATAATACGGGGATCGGTTGGCAGGCTCTGCGTTTAAACAATAATGGTAGTAACAATACAGCTTTAGGATATTATGCAGGTAAAGGAATTGTTTCTGGAAATGATAACGTAGCTATTGGTTATAACGCAGGTTTAAATTTAACTACTGGTAGCAATAATATCTATCTGGGAGAGGTTGATGTTAGTTCAGCAACGGAATCAAATACTATTCATATTGGAAATAATTTGCACACTCAAACGTGGATAGGCGGAATTTACGGACAAGGAACCTCTTCAGGTATTTCGGTTTATATTGATAGTGCAGGTAAACTGGGAACGATTTCTTCCTCACAACGCTACAAAACCGATATTCAAGATATGGGAAATAATAGTTCCATATTAATGAAATTACGTCCGGTAACTTTTCATTACAAACCGAAATACGATGATGGAAAAAAATTATTGCAATACGGTTTGATTGCTGAGGAAGTCTATAAAGTTTTACCGGATTTAGTCGCTAAAAATGCGAAAGGTGAAATTGAAACGGTACGTTATCAATTTTTGCCGCCAATGTTGCTCCATGAATATCAACGGCAACAACGTACGATAGAAGCGCAAGCTAAATTAATTCAACAACAATCGCAAGAAATTGCCCATTTGAAAAAACAAGAATCGGTTAATCAACAACAAGATTTAAAAATTCAGCAATTGCAAAATCAAATTAATCTTTTGCTAAAATTAGTTAAAAAATAAAATTAAATCGCAGTCCATTGTCTGCAATTCATTTCCAAATATAAAGGCGGTATAGTAGTCAAATTATCGCCTATTGCTTTCATATCATTCACTGTGGCCAGTTTAATAGTGACATTAATAGTTCGATAATAGTGAGATATAACTCGGTATTTTTGCGATTTAAATAATACAGTAATAAAATAAAAAATACTATTATAACAATGACTATGATCAATCCATCTGCATAAGACATATTAGTATTCTCTAAATCAGTATTTAATGAATTAATTATTTTTTTGTTCTTTTATCCAAGCGAAACAAAAACTGATTAATAAACAAGGAATAACAAATAATAATAAATTGCTTCCGCCGCTGGATAATAATGCCATAGGCTGTCCCATAATCGGTAATAAACCTAATACATTTGACCAAGAAATTAACCAATGAGCCATTAACAATCCGGCAAATCCAAAACAAAATAAACTACCGCTGTAACCGAATTGTCTAGCCAAATTTCCTGAAGTTTCAGGTAATTGAAAATGTAATAAATTTAGACTGAGTTTATGTAATTGGTAAATAAATAGTAATTGAATAGATAATAATCCCAATGCCGGTAAATAACCAAATTGATAAATCAGAAAAGTGGCAATAAAATCATCTTGAACTGCAGGTAACTGCATGATTTCACTACTATTATGATCAAACCAATGTTCTACTCCTAATAAGGAACTATTTGCAATTAAAGTCATTGAAGCTAAAACTTGGCTACCACTATGTGGGTATAATTGGGGATTCGCCCATACTAAAAAGCGATCAGCATTCATTAAAAAAGCAGGGGCTGCATAGAGTTTAGTATAAATTAAAATAGCGGCTGGAATAGCGGCGATGACGATAAGTAATAAGCGTAATATTTTTCCACTAGCACTATAACTGCCATCAATTGGATTAGGTAAAATCCGGAAACTAAATAATAATAAATATAAAAATATTAGCATAATTGGTGAAAAATCTCGCACAATTGCTAACATAAATGCGGTAAATAAAACAATCAAAATTAAACCGATAAATAATTGAGCAGTTTGTTGTAATCGCCACCAACGTTCATCATGTTCAGAATAAGCATTTAAATAACGTTGTTCAAAAAATTGAGCCGCGCTTAGAGTGCTCATAAAAATAACAATGAATTTACTTAATTCTACTGGCTGATAACCTCCAACTCCAGATTCTAATCCACCCACCGCTTGCATAGCTATTAATAAAAAATAGCTAATTAACCCGAATTTAAAACCGCTTTGAATATAAAAAGAGAATTCACGACTCCGTTGACGTAAATAATCTCTATAAGTTGAATATTCATCACGATGGCTATCTTGAATTTGACGAATGTAAAATAAAATATGAATTGAACGCTGAATAAATGCTAAGGGTAATATGCCAAGGATTAGCATTAGTAATGGATAAGCACAAGAAATGATTAAAAAAGTTTTAGCTAAATTCAAAAATCTTTCGTTTAATCCCCCAATTGCTAATTGTAATAAAATTAAATTACCGATACCCAATAAAATTAAACTCAATACCCATAAAATTCCGCTATGATTTTGTAATCGACCGCGTAAAAATAATAAAGTTGAAGTTAAAAAAGTTGATAATGATAAAATAATAGATAATAAATAAATTGAATTACCAAATGGTTTTGCCGAACTCATTGTTGTGGTTAATTCTGCTGAATTTTTAATTTGATGAAGTTGGTGTTTCTGCCAATCATTTTCCAACCATACATCGCCAGATAATTGATGTAATTGTAAATGCTGATTAGGCATAATTTGCACTTGATAACTGG
>JBEEJU010000121.1:0-3752 GCA_041169045.1 Pseudomonadota bacterium | reverse complement strand
ATTGTAAACCGATTCCCTCAGCCATTAATTGATTCTGCTGATTAAATATAGCTATTTGAGTAAATTCTGCTTGAGTCAATAATCGAATTTGATATAAATCTGATTCAGTCGGTTTATCGGCAAATACAAATTTTAATTCATGCCAAATTGATTCTTCTTTTGGAATTTGCACATCTGGATGATAATGCACAATAAATTGAAAATGGGCTTGATCACGATCACTCACTTCAATCGATTGACGCATTAAAATTTTATCAAGCAATCTCCAACTGGTAGCAAGAGATTGATTTAATTGTAATTTCACTGTGGCTGAACCACGATCAATCCAATTCACCGTTAAAGGCACACTCTGTTCGTTTTGAGTTGACTGATCAGCAACCGCATTTTCAGCAATACTGATCGGACTTTTTACCACTTCCCCAACTACCTTGACCGCTTCCGGTTGATCGGCTAAGGGTTTTGGTGGAACTTGTCGCTGTAATTGGTCATGTTGCTGCAACGTGCTGGGCAATTGTAAAGCGGGAATTTCATATGCGAATTGATAATCTCGCGTTTTATCCGGTAAATAAGCGACGTTGTAACCGCAGCCACTGAATAACAACACGATTATTAGATTAACTAACTGATTTTTCATCTTAACACTCAATTTCAGCTTGGCGCATAGCGGCTAATACCGCGTCAAAACAGTCTTCGGTTAACCAAGTCAACGGTAAACGAATGCCAGTGCCACAAAATCCCATTGTGGACATCGCCCACTTAACGGGAATTGGATTTGATTGAATAAACAATTGTTTATGTAAGCCGGTTAATTTTTGATCCAAACTGAATGCCGATTCCTTTTCACCAGCCATCGCAGCGTGAATCATTTGCCGAAATAATCTTGGCGCAACATTACCAGTTACGGTTATCGAACCATGACCTCCGGCTAAACAAAAAGCACAACTGCTGGCATCATCTCCGCTATACAACGCAAAATCTTTTTTACCGGTTTGTTGCAATTTTACTAAACGGGTTAAATCTCCTGTGGCTTCTTTAATGCCAACAATATTGGGAATTTGCGCTAAACGAACCGCCGTTTCAGGTAACAAATCACAACCGGTTCGCCCAGGAACATTGTATAAAATTTGTGGAATATCAACGGCTTCAGCAATCGCAAGGTGGTGACGATATAAACCTTCTTGAGTCGGTTTATTATAATAAGGTGTAACCAATAAACAGGCATCTGCCCCCAATGCTTTAGCACGCTGAGTTAAATTAATCGCTTCAGTGGTTGAATTTGCACCGGTTCCAGCAATCACCGGAATTCGTTTAGCCACTTGTTGCACGATAGTCTTCACAACATCACAGTGTTCGTCTTCGTTCAAAGTTGCCGACTCGCCGGTGGTACCCACAGCAACCAAAGCATCGCTGCCTTGTTGAATATGAAATTCCACTAATTTTTTCAGGCTATTATTATCCACGCAACCGTTATCATCCATAGGGGTTATTAACGCAACGATACTACCTTGAATCATGAAAATCTCTCGTTCAAAATGAAATAAAAATAGAAAATGCGGCATTATAACAGTTGCCGATTCAAATCATCATGCTTAGGTGAATGAAATTTATCCTTATCAATTCAATAAACCAAAAGCCTGATCTATATTTAAATACAGTGGTTTTGTGTTACATTGCAATGTTAGCTTTATGGAGCTTTGTTAAATTCATTTCGAGGAAAAACCATGTTCAAATTAAATTTAATAGGATTGCTGTTACTCATAACTCTGATCGGTTGTCAACAAAAAACTGAAGAAGAGTCCATGCCACCTACTCCCTCTGTAACGTCTGCACCTCCACCAGCAACGGTACAACAAGGGGTTGACACTTTAAATCAAAGTCAAACAGTGAATCAAATGACGCAAGATAATGCCGCGCAACAACATCAACAAATTGATTCAGCTACTCAATAAATTTTTATGATGTCTTCCGCTACACATTCAGTTAAACAACTACTCTCTTATATTGATGCCAGTCCTAGTCCTTGTCATGTGATTGAATCTACAATTGATCTTTTACATCAAGCCCACTTTCAACCGTTATCAGAAACTGAGCAATGGCGATTAAATCCTGGCGGACGTTATTATGTCACTCGTGAAGATTCGTCGATTATCGCCTTTATCGTAGGTCAAGACCTGATAAAACAGGGCTGTAGATTGTTGGTGGCTCACACAGATTCGCCAGGATTGCGCATTAAACCGCGTCTAGCGAAAACCACTGATCAATTACAGCGATTAGCCGTTGAGGTTTATGGTGGCGCGATGTTAGCCACGTTTGCCGATAGGGATTTGAGTTTAGCGGGATGTGTCGCTTATAAAACTAAAACCGGTGCGATTCAACGACGTTTAGTGAAATGGTCTCAACCTTTATTGCGTTTACCGACTTTAGCTATTCATTTGAATCGCGCAGTTAATGAAGAAGGCTTAAAATTTCAAAAACAACAGGAATTAAATTTAATTTTATCCGCAACTGAAACACAATTAGCGGATAATTATTTTTATCAATTATTAGCACAACAAACCGATTTATCGCCTGAGCAAATTTTGACTTGGGATTTAGCGGTTTACGATACTCAAAAAGGCAGTTTTTGGGGCGCAAATCAAGAATTTTATGCAAATAGCCAATTAGATAATTTAGCCAGTTGTCATGCTGGATTAATGGCTTTATTAAATCAAAAAAGTTTAAATAGCGGACAAACCCTTATTTGTGGTTTTTTTGATCATGAAGAAGTGGGCAGTGAAAGTTATCAAGGGGCTGCGAGTGATTTTTTATCCAGCGTATTACAGCGATTAATTGCCGCAACCAGCGATGATCCACAAGCGTATCCGCGAATGATGGCAAACAGTTGGCTGATCAGTGCAGACATGGCTCATGCCTATCATCCAAACTTTAGTCGAGCTTATGATTCTGAACATAAAATATTGATTAATCAAGGGGTTGTGATTAAAATCAATGCCAATCAACGTTATAGTTCTAACGCTTTCAGCTCTGCCTTTTTTATCGATTTATGTCAACAAGCAAATGTTCCTTATCAGTTTTATGCACATGTAAATGACTCGCCTTGTGGTAGCACTTTAGGCCCCATTTTAGCCACTCAATTAGGTATTCGCAGTGTGGATATAGGCAATCCGATGTGGGCAATGCACAGTGTTCGTGAGTCTGCTGGTGTATTGGATCATCATTATTTAATTAATGTACTTTGCCAATTTTTCGCCTATACTTAGTCAATCAACCCTTATTATTTATCCGATAAATTTTCTTGACTTTAGCAATAAAAAGTTCAAAATGAAATTTATTAAACAAAGTATTAAAGTGAGCAAATGCGCAACATAGAATTGGGTTTTACCTTAATTGAATTGATGGTGACATTAGCAATTATTGCTATCGTTGCAATGATTGGTGCGCCGAGTTTTAATGATACGATTGTTCGGATGCGTATGACAACAATTACCAATGAATTTATTACTGCATTAAATGTAGCTCGTAGCGAAGCGGTTAAAAGAAATGTAAAAGTCAGTATTCGGAAATCCGATAATCAATCTTCAACTAAAAATGGTACAAATTGGGAAAATGGTTGGGATATTTTTACTGATCCGGATGGTGATGGTATTTTTGTAGATAATAAAATCGCTCCATTATGCGAAGAGAATGAAGATTGTTTATTAAAAACCCATCAAGCTTTACTTTCTGGATATAGTTTACGCGGTAATAAGTTT
>JBEEJU010000120.1:0-6161 GCA_041169045.1 Pseudomonadota bacterium | reverse complement strand
TCAATATCTGTTATTATTAAAGTTTTTAATTCTAAAATTTCCAGTAATGCTTTGAATTTGTTAGCATAAGCACCACCAACCTCAATAACAGTAATATATTGTTCAGACAACTTGAGATTAAGTTTTTCGATAAAAACAGGTAATAAAATTCTTTCAACAACACCTTCAACTAAAATGGCTTTATCTGCAAAAAATAAATCACAAATTCCTAAAGTTAAATATTGCTTTAAGAAATCATCTTTAAGTGCTAAAGGTTTGACTGTGGTTTGATTTTCTTTTTTTGAAAAATACCGAATACTTTGTGGGTCTGAACCTGCAAGTATATGAGAGGAATGAGTTGTAAGAATAACTTGATAATTGATGTCTTTTAGAAAATTCCCTATTGCTTTAACAAAAACACTTTGCATTTGTGGATGTGTATGTGCTTCCGGCTCTTCAATAAAAATTAAATTGATTTTGTCTTTTGATTCTAAGACTTTATTATGAAAATCTATAATCTGAGCGATGATATATATCAAATTACTATAACCAAGACCATTATATTTTTCAGGAAAGTGATTATTATCGTCTAAAGAATAAAATAATTTAACATTATCTTTAAACAAATTATCTTGTTTTAATAACGATTTTAAAACAATTTTTTCATTGCCAAGTCCAGGAAATCCAAAACTTGAAAAATGCCCAATATACTTTGTAAAAAAACTGTTTAATTGATTTTCAATACTTTCATTTGCTGAACTAAGCACTTTTGACAAAGCATCATGAGTGGTTGCATCTTCTTTAGGTTGATAATTAAATTGATTATCAAATACCTTAGATAGTTTTTCACGATTTTCAGAATTGCCATCTGCTAAAATACGTTGTGCCTTAATAAATTTAGCAGAAATTAAGTTTTTGAAATCTGCATGAGGAACATTATTATATTCTTCTGATTCAGAATAAGGTCTAACATTTATCTCATAATAATCCTGATAAAATTCATTGATTTTTTTAAGCAATATTTTATCATTAAAATCACCGTCATTAATTGGTGTAGACAACTTTTCTAAAAACTTTAAAGTTGATTTTGGCGCATATTCACATAAAACTGTTATTTCATCGCTATCATCAAGACTTGTCAGGAATGGTTTAATTAATGCCCAATTATCATTTTCTTCATATTTTATTGTTAAATAAAGCTGAATTTTAGGAATAGTATTTTGTATTTTTTTTAATGTTTCTTCTTCATTGTCTTCCGTTTTGCTTTTATAAAGTTCGTAAGCTCGAATAAAGTCTTTATGATTTTCTAACGAAAAATCCGAAAAGTCGAATTTTAGTGAATCAGCAAGAAAGTTCTCAAATATTGTTGTTAAAGATGTTTTGCCTGAGTTGTTTTTTCCAACAATTGCAGTTGTGGTGTCGTTAAAAATTAGTTCCACATTATGCAATAATCTGAAATTTTGAACTTTTACTTTAGTTAATTTCATTATTTTTTCTCTTGTTTAAATTAATCACAACACCAACCGCCTAATCAACAACGTCTCCCTATTCCACCGCCCATCAAGCACCGTATTTTTAGCAATATCGGTCAGCTATTTGAAATAATCCATTTCAGCATGAATAAAGAAAACAACACCACCCGCAATCTTCCTTACTTTGTGTTGAGCTGGAGTAAGACTGCTGCTGTTTTGCAATAATTCGTAAAACCAATAACCGCCAGTCGTACTGACTGCAATTAATTTAGCAAGAAAAATAAAAATTACTGACATTGTAAAATTAAGTAGCTCTTTTAATAATTTATTTTGATCAATTCTGTCATTTCACAAAAAAGTCATATTCACATTTTTGTAATTTTTTAAATATATCCCCATTCCCTAAACCGATCCGCCAATTCCGCATCATCCTTAAACGCACAATAATAAATAAACTCCGGTGCTAAATCCGCGCCATTTTTCCAAACAAGCGTATTAAGCTCTTTATCCAATTCAAATTGCGCAAACTGAATGACATCTTTTAATTCTTCAAAAACAGAACCTTTTAATACACTTGACAAATCAGCTACACCACTGCGACCATCATTAAAAGCCACTTCAATTAAAAAATCGCGTTTATATTCAGCTTGGGTAATATGCAACATTTTTTATTCCAACGGCTCAATTTATTTTCCTGTGCTTGACAGCATAATTCCCAATTTTCGATTAACTCGTTTTGATGCAATTCATACCATTCCAGCACATGTCTTAACGCGCGTTTAGGAAATTTTCCTGCCACCACGCCTGTTAAAATATCAACCGTGATTTCATATTCGCCATATTTAGCATGAAAATGTGGCGGGACATGGTCATTCCAGAACATGACAATCACAATACCCAAAAACCGACTCACGATTGGCATTTTCAAATCCTGATTTAATTCAAATTAACCCGTTGTTTACAAGCCTCTAATATCGCAATCAATACGCTAAATAATATATCTAAATTGGCAATATCAAATCGCTGTTTATAAAAAGTAAATGTTTGCTTTTCTAATTGGGCAAATTCCCAAATTTCGCCATTAGAAACAATGCCATAAACCGGCAAATTCACATCCGCATTAATCTGCTGCATCGCCACCATTTCCGCACCGCATTGACCCCAACCTCCGCTAAAATCATCGCGTTTTGCCTCAACCACTGCAACATAAGGCAAATCTAAAACAATCACGCCTAAAGGTGAACGTTTGGCAATTAAATAATCAGGAATACCGGATAATTCTTTATTATAATTTAAAGAAACTTGACTCCAAATCGCTAATACATTGGCATAATCTTTCCAAGCTTGTTTTAAAATTGGATAAATCAAATTTTCACAAATGGCTGTTTCAGAAGCATTATAAGGAACATGATTAAAAGTAAAATCAAGTTCTTGCTTTAAAATATCAGGTGCAATTATCAGAGGATATTGAAAACAATTTTCTTTTTGATAAGTTAACGAATATTTCTTTAAAACATCTGATAAACTTTTAAATTGATTAAAGCTCATTATATTTATCAATTTATTATTTTACCAAGTCTAATTATTATTTTAACGCTTTTATCCCACCCACAATCGTGCATTGCGGAAAAGTCGTAACCACGCGCCATCTTCTCCCCAAGAATCTGGATGCCATGAATTTTGAAGGGTACGGAAACAACGTTCTGGATGCGGCATCATAATGGTGACTCGTCCATCAGTGGTGGTTAAGCTGGTGATTCCAGCCGGCGAACCATTTGGATTCATTGGAAATTGAGTAGTCATTTGCCCCTGATGATCGATATAACGTAAACTCACCAAAGCTTGTTGTTGCTGTTCAAAACTGCTAAATCGCGCTCGACCCTCACCATGCGCAACCACGACCGGCAATTGCGAGCCTTGCATGCCTTGAAATAAAATCGAAGGCGAAGCTTGAACCTCAACCATTACCACTCTTGCTTCAAATTGTTCAGATTCATTGCGAACAAATTCCGACCACGCTTCTGCACCAGGAATTAATTCTTTTAATCCCGCTAACATCTGACAGCCATTACATACTCCTAAACTAAAACTGTCTTCACGGTGGAAAAAGGTACTGAATTCTTCACGCGCATGGCGATTAAATAAAATGGATTTTGCCCAACCTCCTCCTGCTCCTAATACATCACCATAAGAAAATCCGCCACAAGCAACCAATCCTACGAATTCTCTTAAACTCACCCGACCGTGAATAATGTCACTGATATGTACATCGATACTGGTAAAACCCGCTTTATCAAAAGCCGCCGCCATTTCGACATGTCCATTCACCCCTTGTTCGCGCAAAATCGCAACTTTGGGACGACGAGTTGAACTTAAATGGGCAATCACATTATCACGCGGATCAAAAGATAATTTTGCAGTTAATCCAGCATCCTGATCATCGGCAATTTGATCAAATTGTTGTTGCGCACAATCAGGATGATCGCGTAAAGCCTGCATTCTGAAACTCAATTCTGACCACGTTTGTTGTAAAACCGCGCGAGTTT
Source organism: Pseudomonadota bacterium (assembly GCA_041169045.1). Taxonomy (GTDB): domain Bacteria; phylum Pseudomonadota; class Gammaproteobacteria; order Methylococcales; family Methylomonadaceae; genus CAIQWF01. Next base: position 2,164 of record JBEEJU010000120.1, on the reverse strand, counting down.
GTTGATAAATCAATTGTTGATTCACTGAAATGGCTAATTTTGCTTGTTCTAAATTAACGCTTCCAATCAAATGACTACACTCTGCTAACCCTGCGGTTTTTAATATCGCCAATACCGAATCGACTTCTGCATTTTTAACTTGAATCACCGCGCCTAATTCCTCATTAAATAGAGTCGCCATTAGTGCTTGATGTGACCATTCAGGGAATGTCAACGTCACGCCCAAACGTGCGGCAAACATCATTTCTGCTACCGTGACCAACAATCCACCATCAGATCGATCGTGATAAGCCAATAATTGCCCTTGACTATTTAAGGTTTGAATTGCGTTGAAAAAAGCGACTAATGATTGTGGTTGATCTAAATCCGGACATTCATCACCTAATTGATTATAAACTTGCGCTAATACTGAACCGCCCAAACGATTACGTCCTGCGGATAAATCAATTAAAATCAAAACACTAGGTTCAGCTTTTAACTCTGGGGTTAAGGTTAAATCCACCGCTTCTACCGGTGCGAAAGCACTGACAATCAACGATAAAGGAGCGGTCATGGTGCAAGTTTGTCCCTGTTGTTGCCAAGTGGTACGCATAGACAACGAATCTTTACCAACCGGAATTGAAATGCCTAGTTGTGGACATAGCTCTAATCCAACTGCTTTAACCGTATCAAATAAAGCGATTTCTTCGGCATTTTCTCCCGCTGCCGCCATCCAATTCGCTGATAATTTCACTTCAGATAAATGATCAATCCGTGCTGCGACTAGATTGGTCAATGCCTCAGCCACTGCCATGCGTCCTGAAGCCGCAGGATTGAGTAAAGCTAGCGGCGTTCTTTCGCCCATCGCCATTGCTTCCCCGGTTAAGGCTTGAAATCCTGAGGCAGTCACCGCAACATCCGCTACAGGCACTTGCCAGCGTCCAACCATTTGATCTCTAACCACTAAACCGGTTACAGAACGATCACCGATATGAATCAAAAAACTTTTGTCAGCTACAGCTGGAAAACGTAAAACTCGGTAGATCGCTTCTTCTAAATCAATAGCTTGTGTATCAAATTGGCTAAAAGATTCGGCTTGATGTGTCGCTGTACGATGTAATTTTGGCGAATTACCGAATAAAACCGACATCGGCAAGTCAACTGCTTGATTATTAAATTGTTTATCTTCTACAATCAATTTTTCTTCAGCGGTGACTTCACCAATTACCGCATACAAACAGCGTTCACGTTCACAAAATTGTTCAAATAGGGTTAAACATTCGGGTTTAATCGCTAAAACATAACGTTCTTGCGCTTCATTCGACCAAATTTGCATCGGCGATAATCCGCTGTCTGCATTCGGTACTGTGCGTAATTCAAATCGACCACCTCGCCCGCAATCATGAATAATTTCCGGTACCGCATTTGACAAACCACCTGCCCCCACATCGTGAATCGATAAAATAGGTGAAGTTTCGGCTAACGCATTGCAATGATTAATCACTTCCTGACAGCGGCGTTGCATTTCGGGATTGTCTCGTTGTACTGAAGCAAAATCTAATTCGCTCGCGCTGGTACCTGAAGTTTGTGAAGAAGCCGCGCCTCCACCTAAACCAATTAACATCGCTGGCCCACCGAGTACAACGATTAAAGTTCCTACTGGAAGGGGTTGTTTATGAACTAACATCGGACGAATATTGCCCATTCCTCCGGCTAACATAATCGGTTTGTGATAACCGCGAAAAGCATTAGGTCGCAGCGTAGTTTGTTCAAAACTGCGAAAATATCCACATAAATTTGGTCTGCCAAATTCGTTATTGAAAGCGGCAGCACCAATCGGAGCTTGTAACATAATCTCCAAAGCTGAAGCGATGCGCTCAGGTTTACCTAAATCTTGTTCCCAAGGTTGAGGAAAATTCGGGATTTTTAAATGCGAAACGCTAAAACCGGTTAAACCTGCTTTCGTTTGTGAACCACGACCGGTAGCGGCTTCATCACGAATTTCTCCGCCAGAACCGGTGGCGGCTCCCGGATGCGGTGAAATAGCCGTAGGATGATTATGGGTTTCCACTTTCATCAAAATATGCGCGGATTCGGTTGAATATCGATATTCTCCTGAATGCGGATCACGAATCAATACTTGGGCAACAGAACCTTCAATCACCGCTGCATTGTCACTGTAGGC
>JBEEJU010000119.1:0-3292 GCA_041169045.1 Pseudomonadota bacterium | reverse complement strand
GATTGTTGAAATAATCGATCATACAAACGGATTTCAGCATCAACAGCGGTAGCAGCAGCGACCCAATGAATTACGCCATTTACCTTACGTCCTTGTGGATTTTTACCTAACGTTTCCGGATCATAATGACAGCGCAATTCCACAACTTCGCCTTGTTCATTTTGAATCGCTTGATCACAACGAATCACATATCCCCCGCGCAACCGCACCTCTCCACCCAAAATTAACCGCTTAAATTTAGGCGGAGGTTGTAAAGCAAAATCCTCAGCTTCAATCCATAATTCCTTAGCAAAACTGAGGTTACGAGTGCCTAACTCTAAACGTTGCGGATGATTGCTAACGGTTAAATTTTCGCTTTGATGATCAGGGTAATTGTCAATGATCACTCGCAAAGGTTTTAATACCGCCATCGCGCGTTTTGCATGATGATTTAAATATTCACGAATACAATTTTCCAATACACCAATTTCTATCCACGCATCTTTTTTGGTCACGCCAATTCGTTCACAAAAATCTCGAATAGCCGCTGGCGGAACACCTGCCCTCCGAAGCCCAGCAAGGGTTGGCATTCGTGGATCATCCCAGCCATTAACATGCGCCTCATTAACCAATTGGGCTAATTTACGTTTACTCACTATTGTGTATTCGAGTTGTAACCGAGCAAATTCAATTTGTTGCGGATGGCAGGGCGTTTGTAATTTATCCAATACCCAATCATACAATGGGCGATGATCTTCAAATTCTAAAGTACAAATTGAATGGGTAATACCTTCTAAAGCGTCTGAAATACAATGGGTGTAATCATACATTGGATAAATGCACCATTGATTACCGGTGCGATGATGCGCAACATGGCGAATCCGGTATAAAGTGGGGTCTCGCATATTAATGTTTGGCGCAGCCATATCGATTTTAGCGCGTAGTACATATTCACCATCAGCGAATTCTCCGGCACGCATTCGTTGAAATAAAGCCAAGTTTTCTGCAATCGACCGCTGACGATTCGGACTTTCGCGTCCAGCTTCGGTCAACGTGCCACGATATTCACGGATTTGTTCCGGCGAAAGATTATCGACATACGCATCGCCTTGTTGAATTAATTGAACCGCATATTGATACAATTGTTCAAAATAATCAGAAGCGTGATACAGCCCGTTCCATTCAAAACCTAACCAACGAACATCACGCTCAATTGATTCCATAAATTCCAAACTTTCTTTTTCAGGATTCGTATCATCAAACCGTAAATTGCAACTGCCCTGATTTTCCCTAGCAATACCAAAATTCAAACAAATCGATTTGGCATGACCGATATGTAAATAACCATTCGGCTCTGGTGGAAAGCGAGTGGCAACTTTGCCTTGATGTTTATTGTGCGCTAAATCGTCAGCCACAATATGTCGAATAAAATGTGCGGGGGCAGAAACGCTAGAATCAGACATGAATTTCCTTAATCAAAAACAGAAATAAAATTATCGCTTCATTGAAGCAAAAAATTCGGCATTGGTTTTGAAATCTTTGAGTTTACCTAATAAAAATTCGGAAGCGGCGATTTCGTCCATCGGTTGTAAAATTTTACGCAAAATCCAAGTTTGCTGTAATTCAGTAGGACTGACTAAATATTCTTCACGGCGAGTGCCTGAACGGTTAATATTAATCGCTGGATAAACACGTTTTTCAGCAATTTTGCGATCCAAATGCAATTCCATATTGCCAGTGCCTTTAAATTCTTCAAAGATCACTTCATCCATTCGTGAACCGGTATCGATTAACGCGGTCGCAATGATGGTTAAACTTCCACCTTCTTCAATATTTCGCGCTGCGCCAAAAAAACGTTTAGGTTTTTCCAACGCATTGGCATCAACACCACCGGATAAAATTTTTCCAGAAGAAGGCACGACCATATTGTAGGCTCTAGCCAAACGAGTAATTGAATCCAATAAAATCACCACATCGTGTTTGTGCTCAACCAAACGACGGGCTTTTTCAATCACCATTTCCGCCACTTGTACATGGCGACTCGCGGGTTCATCAAAAGTGCTAGACACCACTTCACCACGCACTGAACGTTGCATTTCGGTGACTTCTTCAGGACGTTCATCAATCAACAGAACGATTAAATAACATTCGGGATTATTGGTTGCAATCGCATGAGCTAAACTTTGTAAAATCATAGTTTTACCGGCTTTAGGCGGCGATACAATTAAACCACGTTGACCTTTGCCAATCGGTGCAATTAAATCAATAATTCGATTGGTTAAATCTTCACTAGTGCCATTACCTTGTTCTAATACAAAGCGTTCATTGGCAAATAAGGGGGTTAAATTAGAAAATAAAATTTTATTTTTGGTATTTTCCGGTGATTCATAATTAATCTGTTCAACTTTGAGCATCGCAAAATAACGCTCATTGTCTTTAGGGGGACGAATCGTACCGCTAATGGTATCGCCGGTACGCAAATTAAATCGGCGAATTTGACTGGGAGAGACATAAATATCATCGGGACCTGCTAAATAAGAACAGCCCGGCGTGCGTAAAAAACCGAAACCATCCTGCAAAATTTCTAAAACGCCATCACCATGAATGTCCTCGCCACTTTTGGCTTGCGCTTTGAGCAGCGCGAAGATTAATTCTTGTTTACGGATGCGGGCGACATTTTCTAGCCCTAAAGATTCAGCAATATCAATAATTTCACTAACTTGTTTTAATTTTAACTCGGTAAGATTCATACAAAAAAGAAATTCGGATTAAGAAGGGTATCAGCGCAGAAGGCTTGAATTTAAACAAAGAATGACGACAGCAATTTAAGTCGTTTAGATTGTTGGGATATGTAATGATAGAGACGCTCTGGATAACGAACGCGGGTTCATTATAACGTATATAACGCAAGCAACCAAGCCTGTGTAAAGATTCTTTGTCACAGACTTGGTTAATGAGGTGTTTAAGATTTCAGATTATTGTCGATGAATTTGATTAAATCGGTTTTGCTTAATGCGCCCACTTTAGTCGCTTCCACTTCGCCATTTTTAAACAACATCAAGGTCGGAATACCACGCACACCATAGCGTTGCGCTGCTTGTGGATTGTCATCGATATTTATTTTAGCAATCAGTAATTTGTCTTTATAATCTGGAGCGACCGCCTCTAAAATAGGAGCAATCATTTTACATGGGCCACACCAAGGTGCCCAATAATCGAGCAATACAGGTAATGGCGATTTCAATACTTTAGTGTCAAAATCTGCATCGTTTACATGAAGAATCGACTCACTCACAATTATCTCTCCACAATT
>JBEEJU010000118.1:0-8180 GCA_041169045.1 Pseudomonadota bacterium | reverse complement strand
TAATAAAGGAACTGATAAATAAGTATAAATCTGATTCGCAAAAGGCGTTAAACACAAAAACACTAATAAAACGGTTAATACGATTGTCAATAAACGACTGCGTAATTCAATTAAGTGCGCTAAAAAAGGTTGTTCATGACTATCGTAATTCGGTTGAGTTTTCATCGCGAGTTTTTAATTCAGGCGTTAATGAATGGGATTTAGAATACCATTGTGTTGCTTCATAGCTAGCCGTATGTGCTAAATCAGATAAATGCTCAATATCATTTTCGACCGCATGTAATTCCGATTTTGGCTGTTGTAAAATTTGTTTCATTTCTTCTAATTGCAATTCATATTGAATTTCAGCTCGAATATTGGCTGATACAGCTTGAATTCGTCCTAACCAAAAGCCAACCATTCTAGCGACTTTGGGCAATCTTTCTGGCCCAATCACTAATAAGCTCACTAATCCAACCATACATAATTCTGAAAAACCTATATCAAACATAATTTTTTGTTTTTTAATCTGATTTACTTTCTGTAGAGGATTTTAATTCTACCGAAGATTGCGAATTATTTTGCACCGGCAATTGCTCACCTTCTTTAACAGCCTCTCGAAAACCTTTAATTGCACCACCTAAATCCGTGCCTATATTTTTCAAATTTTTAGTGCCAAATACAACCACCGCTATGGCTAATATTAATAATAATTCTGATACACCAATTCCCATTTTATTTCCTAATTATGATGATTGATTGCGTTGAGCTTTTTCGGTTAAGCCTGATAAACCCAATCGACGTTGTAATTCACCGAGTATTTGATCAGGATGCGCATTTTGATACGCTAATAAAACTAAACAATGAAACCACAAATCTGCCATTTCATAAATTAATTGTTCTGAATTAGCATTTTTAGCTGCAATGACGGTTTCTGTTGCTTCTTCACCGATTTTTTTTAAAATTGTATCTAAACCTTTTTGATATAAACTTGCAACATATGATTGATCAGCAGCTTGTGTTTTTCGTTGCTCTAAAATTTCAGCGAGTTGAGATAAAATATTATTCATAATAATTCAAACAATCTAATCAATTTATACGCTATTACTCAATTTACATTAAAGTTTTTAACGATGTTTTTTTGCAAATTGGGTCTTGTATAATAAAGAATTACAAAACCCAATTTGTCCATTTTATTAAGATAAACGATTTCTAGCTTCTTCACCCACTTTAGCTAAAGCTAATTTGGCTAAACCAATATTTGCTTTAGGCTCTAATAATACAGCAGCAACAGATTGATCTTCAACTGCCCATACTGCACCAAAAATGCCCAATTCAGAATTGACTTGAATAAAATGGCATTTTCCTAAACCGGCACCTTTGACTGCTTTAACCGCAGCATTAATCATTGCAATGGCATTAGCACCAATCACTTCGACATTGTATTTAGAATTATTATGTTTAGCTAATACTTCTCCGCCCATATCGAAAATAGCTGAAGCTAAATAACCATCTACTTCTTGTAAAGGTCTTAAAACATTTTCTAATGCGATTCCCATAATGGTTTCCTTAAAAATAAGCGTTATTATTTGATAATATAGTGTATATGTCAGGATTAAAAATAGACAACACCGTATCACATCATAGCATAAATTAATCAAACTGCTAGTGTTTATGTTTTTGTCAAAGGTTGAATCAACAGTTGTCGAATCAAATGACAAATTTTATTTAATTCTAATTTGGCTAAAGCTAAATGCGTCGCTTCGGTTGATAATAATACAGCAACAAATAACTGATTTTGTAATAACCAAGTTACGCCTAAAATGCCTTGATCAGAATTAATTTGAATATAATGAATATTACCCAATTCGACATTATTGAAAGTTTCCACTGCGCTATTTAACATAATAGCTGCATTAATTCCTATCGTTTCAATATGATAATTACCTTCATGTCGTTCTGAAATCACCTCGCCGCGTACATTAAAAATGGCAAATGCTAAATAATGATCACTGTAATATAAAACATTAATGTCGTGATTATCCGCAATGAATTGTTGAATTCTATCACGCATGGTTTCAATTTCAGCTTTTTGTTGTATTTCAATCAATCGTTGGCGATTTTGTTCCTCTACAGATAAAATCGTTTCAACAATAACAGAAGGTGATTTTTTGGTTTCTGAAACTGGTTCAATAACCGTTTCTAGGTTTGAATTTGTCAAATGAGTTTGAGATTCAGATTCAATATTCTGAGCAATTAATTCTGTAGTTAATTTAGGCGAATCTGGATAAACGACTTGATGTTTTTCTTCTAAGATCAAATCAATTGGCGGATCGTTTTGATTGGTCATTAACAAATGTTGGCGTTCAATTAAACTGCTAAGATTTTGTTGAATTTGCCGCCGATATTGACGATTTTCCAAAGCTCTAAAATTAAAATGAATCGATTTCCACCCTAAAATTTCTAAAACGGCAGCTTCCCCTTTTAATTCACCGGCTAATGCGTTATATAATACCCCCGATTCAAAATAAATAAAGCCGCGTCTGGTTCTATCTTTTAATTCAATAAATAATAAACAAGTTTTTTTCTGAAATTCAATTAATTCTAACAACTCACTAATTTGTATATCCTCTATTAATGCAGTTTGAAAATCCGCCACTTCTAATACATTGACTAAATGAATAAATTCTCGCAAAGAATTAGGTTTATTAATAAAATAAATTGAATTCAGGCTTTTTAATTTTTCTTGATTCAATGTTTGCGTCGTCGATAAAAAAAAGGCGATTTTAATTGCCGGATAATGGGCATAGATTTTAGCCATTAAATCTATACCATCAATTTCGGGTAAGCTCAATTCCGTAATTAATAAATCAACCGGTTGTGAACGGATAACTTCAATTGCTTCTTTGCCTTCTTTAGCAAATAATAAACTGTCCTTTTTTTGTGAACGAAATACCCAGCTTTTAAAAACTGAAGTTAAAATAGCATCATTTAAAACAATTAAAAATTTTTTCATAAAAAGAATTCAATCGTAAAGTTTACAATCAATATTTTTGTTGTTAGAGTTGAACGATTTTGATTTTGGAAAGTAAAATCTACCAATTATTATAAATGTCCTATTTTTATCATTTTTAATTTTAACGATAAATCTGTTCAGGATTTTTTAATACCGGTTCAATAATTTGCCATTGTTCATCAATTAATTGTCGATAAAAACAGCTTTCTCGTCCAGTATGACAGGCAATTCCACCCTGCTGTTCAATTTTTAATAGAATCACATCTTGATCACAATCTAATTGAATTGCTAATACTTTTTGTTTATGTCCAGATTCCTCTCCTTTACGCCATAATTTAGCACGAGAACGCGACCAATATACTGCATAACCTTCAGCCACTGTTAGCCTTAAAGATTCTCGATTCATCCATGCAAACATCAACACTTTTCCACTGTGAACTTCTTGTGCGATTACCGGAATTAAACCTTGATCATTCCAACAAATTTCTTCTAACCAATTCATTTGATTTTGCTCTTTTATAAAAATTATATCGGTTTATTATTTAATTCATCAATCTAAAAGTTAATAGAAATAATTTCACTTTCAATTAACGTTCTGGATTAGGTCGATAAATCACCGTACATAAACCAATTTGTTGAATCAAATGCGCCTGCGTTTCGCTACAAATTTGCTGAGTCATTTGTAATCGTTCCGCTTTATCTGCACGAATTTTGATTTTAATTAATTCATGAGCGAGTAACGCGACTTCAATTTCGGCAATCACTGGCGTAGTTAATCCAGCTTGACCTATCATCACAACCGGATTTAAATGGTGAGCCTGCGCTTTGAGTTGGCGGATACGAGAAGAATTCACGGCGGTTTTCCCTGTTAAAATAAACATCATTCTACACAAAATTTAAGTTATGGCACGAAGTAAAAGTAGTCATCAATGGCTACAAGAGCATTTTCATGATGAATATGTCAAGCAAGCTCAAAAATTAGGTTATCGTTCACGAGCCATTTTTAAGTTAATCGAGATTCAGCAAAAAGATAAAATTATTCAACCCTCAATGAATGTGGTTGATTTGGGCGCAGCTCCTGGAGGTTGGTCACAATATGTGCGACAACAATTACCAACATCGCAGAAAGTCATCGCTTTGGATATTTTGGAAATGCAACCGCTAGAGGGTGTAGAATTCATTTGTGGGGATTTTCGCGAAGAGGTTGTATTACAACAATTGCAAACTGTGTTAGCGGGTGCGAAAGTGCAATTAGTCTTATCTGATATGGCACCTAATTTAAGTGGTCATAAGGCTGTTGATCAAGCGCAAGCGATGTACTTAGCTGAACTTGCCTTAGATACCGCTAGTCAAATATTGGCAACTCACGGTCATTTTTTAGTTAAAGTTTTTCAGGGTAGTGGTTTTGAAGCTTATCATCAACAAGTGAAACAGCTTTTTCGTAACGTGTTGATTCGTAAACCAAAAGCCTCTAGACCACGCAGTCAGGAAGTGTATATTTTGGCAAAAGACTTTAAATAAATTCAATTGTCCTTACCTCACACTAATCAGGCTGAGATTTTGCAATTTAGTTAATTAGAAAAGTTTTGACTCTATAAATCAAAATAAGTCAAATTTAGCCGAATATACAGAGTAATTCCTGATACAATTTCTAGGATGTTTTTTTATAATGAGGACTGTTCCGGTCAGGAGCGAGTAACGTGAACGATATGGTTAAAAATATAATTTTATGGGTCGTCATCGCGGTTGTACTGATGTCGGTGTTTAACAATTTTGGCTCACGAACCAATCGTAATGATGACTCGTGGTCCTATTCCCAATTTATCGATGCAGTCAAAGCAGGTCAGGTTCAACAGGTCACTATCGATGAAAAGATTATCAAAGGTAAGTTACAAACTGGTGAATCTTTCAAGACATATGCACCTAACGACTCTCATCTGGTTGACGATTTATTAGCTAACAGTGTGGAAATTAAAGCTCAACCTCCTGAGCAACCTTCGCTGTTAATGCAGATTTTTATTTCTTTTGGACCGATTTTATTGCTGATTGCAGTTTGGGTCTTTTTCATGCGGCAAATGCAAGGTGGAGGAGCGGGTGGACGAGGCGCGATGTCTTTCGGCAAAAGTAAAGCGCGAATGTTAGAACAAGACCAAATTAAGGTCACTTTTGCTGATGTTGCTGGTTGCGACGAAGCGAAAGAAGAAGTGCAAGAAATGGTCGATTTTCTTAAAGACCCGTCTAAATATCAAAAATTAGGCGGTAAAGTTCCTTGTGGTGCTTTAATGATTGGTCCGCCCGGAACTGGAAAAACTCTCTTGGCTAGAGCGATTGCCGGTGAAGCCAAAGTTCCGTTTTTCACCATTTCTGGTTCAGATTTTGTGGAAATGTTTGTCGGTGTTGGAGCTTCGCGTGTACGAGATATGTTTGAGCAAGCGAAAAAACATGCCCCTTGTATCATTTTCATTGATGAGATTGATGCGGTCGGTCGTCAGCGCGGCGCGGGTTTAGGTGGTGGTAACGATGAACGTGAACAAACTTTAAACCAATTGTTGGTTGAAATGGATGGTTTTGAAGGTAACGAAGGTATTATCGTAATCGCTGCAACCAACCGTGCAGACGTGCTGGACAGTGCTTTATTGCGTCCCGGACGCTTTGACCGTCAAGTTCATGTCGGTTTACCTGATGTGCGTGGACGTGAACAAATTTTGAATGTACATTTGAAAAAAGTTCCTGTCGCCAGCGATGTCATCGTGAAGTATATTGCTCAAGGCACCCCAGGATTTTCTGGAGCCGATTTAGCTAATTTAGTAAATGAAGCCGCTTTGTTTGCTGCCAAAGAAAATCGCCGTGTTGTCAGTATGGTTGAATTAGAAAAAGCCAAAGACAAACTAATCATGGGTGCAGAACGTCGCTCTATGGTAATGGATGAAAAAGAAAAAACCATGACTGCCTATCACGAAGCCGGTCATGCGATTGTTGGTCGATTAGTTCCTGAACATGATCCGGTTTATAAAATCAGCATTATGCCGCGTGGACGAGCTTTAGGTGTGACCATGTTCTTGCCTGAACGCGATCAATATAGTGCAAGCAAACAAAAACTCGATAGCATGATTTCCAGTTTATATGGTGGACGCATTGCTGAAGAATTGATTTTTGGTTGGGAGCAAGTTTCTACCGGTGCTTCAAACGATATTGAACGAGCCACTAAATTAGCGCGCAATATGGTAACTAAATGGGGACTTTCTCAACGTTTGGGGCCTTTGGCTTATAGTGAAGAAGAAAATGAAATCTTTTTAGGTCGCTCAGTGACTCAACATAAATCGGTCGCTGAAGGGACTTCACATACTATTGATGAGGAAATTCGCTCAATTATTGATCGAAATTACGAACGTGCTGAACGCATTTTGAAAGATAATGAGGATATTTTGCACGCAATGGCGGCGGCTCTGGTGAAATATGAAACGATTGATAAATATCAAATTGAAGATTTGATGAATCGTCGTCCGGTTAGAGTGCCACAAGGTTGGGATGATAGCGCGCCCACTCCGCCTAATAGTGAAATTAAGGTGGAATTAACCAAAAAAGAAACCAAAAAAACCGATACTCCATTAGGAGATGCGGCTAAACCGGTATAAATCATTGCAATTTTAATTGCACCTGTTTATTGATTACAAAAACCTCCTTAGTTTTATACAAACTTTGGAGGTTTTAATTTTTGTAGCGTTTTGAAATTATCATTCATTTTTATTTTTTCTTTTATCCAAAATTAATCATGGAAACTCGGATTTTAGTAATATTTACTGGAGGCACTATTGGCTCTAGTATTCATTCCCATATTATTCAACCTAATTCCGCTGCTAATTTTGCCTTAATTTCAAAATTTCAACAGCATTATTCGCAATATCAATATCATTTTACCGCGATTAGTGCTTTTGAAATTCTGAGTGAAAATTTACATCCACAATTATGGTTAGAATTAATTGCTGTTATTGAATCACAAGCTTTATCTAATTATGATGGAATTATTGTTACGCACGGAACAGATACCTTAGCCTTTACTGCAGCGGCTTTGAGTCTGTATTTTCACTCGATTAATAAACCTTTATTATTGGTTTCGAGTAATTATGCCTTATCTGATATTCGATCAAATGGATTAAATAATTTTTATTGTGCTGTTGAGTTTATTCGCCAGCAAATTCAAAATGGCGTATTTGTGGCTTATCAAAATCCACAACAAGCCATGCAGATTCATTTAGGCAGTCGTTTAAGTTCTTGTTTACCCTTAAGTGGCGATTTTATTAGTCTGCAATCTCAAGCTTATATGACTTTTACCAATGGTCAATTTATTCTATTATCAAATCGTTTCATTTCTATTCATCATCCAATTCATTTGTCATTACCTAAACAGTTTTCTAAATCAATTTTCATCATTCGCCCCTATCCTGGATTAAATTATCGTGATATTTCTTTAATTGAAAATTCAATTATTTTGCATGATTTATATCATTCAGGGACTGCTTGTACTACTATGAATCATGGTAAAGATTATAGTTTATTAAAATTCAGCGAAAGATGTTTTGAAGCAAATGTTGATTTATATTTAGTATCTGCTTTAAAAAATGCAGATATTTATTCGAGTATGAATGGTTTAATTGAAAAAAAGATAAACGTTTTATGGAATGTTTCTTTGGAAGTGGCTTATATTAAATTGTTATTTGCTTATCATTGTTTTACTGATAAACAACAATTAGATTATTTTTTAACCACTAATATCTCTGGTGAGGAAATATAATAACCTGAGTTCAGGATAAAAACCGTTGATTCTATTAATATTTTTTCAGTCTGCATACTGTAGTTCTTAAAATCAATATGTTGTAACCGGATTGTCAGAAAAAATTTCGAAAACTGATAATGGTGTGCGAAGTTGATTAATCCAAGGTTAAATGTAACTCATTGATTTATAATAAAACAGAGTGTATTTTCTTATCCCGAACTCAGGTTACAAACGTAGCATTCGTAAAACCATTTGAAGGTTTTGTAGCCCGATTGATGGTAAAAAATGACGGCTCTATATGGATTTCAAGGTCTTCTGATAAACTGAATTAATGAAAAGCTCAATCATATCAATTAAACACTTAATCAGTGAAGACCAATGTTACGAAACGGTTCGACAGTTGCGTTGGTC
>JBEEJU010000117.1:0-12966 GCA_041169045.1 Pseudomonadota bacterium | reverse complement strand
AATTGACTAACAGTCCAGCATCCGTCAATCCTTTCGGTGAAAAATACTGAATTAGTTGGTGCCACTGATTAGGCGCGTATCCTAAACCAAATTCCTGAGCGATTTGACTACTAATGCCCCGGTGTTTTAAATAACTCACTGCCTCGTTAGCGGGTGTTTGTAATTGACGCTGATAAAATTGAGAAACTTCAGTCAATAACTGATAAATATTTTTTAGTGAATTCGCTGCTGGTTTAATAGGGCGAGACTGAAAATGCGTTTCTCGCTGAATCTCAATTCCGGCAAAATCTGCTAGTTCTTCAATGGCTTCAACATAATTTAAATGCAGATAATCCATTAAAAAACTAAGCGCATTGCCACCCGCTCCACAGCCAAAACAATGGTACATTTGTTTTGGGCGACTCACTGAAAAACTTGGGGATTTTTCGTTATGAAAAGGACAACGTGCAAAATAATTGTGACCACTTTTTTTTAGTGGTACATGCGAGTCGATCAAGTCCACCACATCGACTCGCGTTAATAAATCGTCAATAAATTCGCGCGGTATTCGACCAGACATTACTGACTAAAATAAAATAATCAAGCAGATAAAGCTGCTTTAATTTTTGTACCAACCATTGCCATATCAGCACGACCTTGCATAGCAGCTTTTAACAAGCCCATAATTTTTCCCATGTCTTTAACCGAGGTTGCTCCAACTTCAACAATCGCCGCAGCAATCATTTCTTCAATTTCTGCATCGGTTAAGGGTTTAGGTAAAAAGGATTGAATCACTACTACTTCAGCTTCCTCAATCAGAGCTAAATCTTCACGCTGACCCTCTCGATATTGCTTGATAGATTCACGTCGTTGTTTAAGCATTTTATCTAAAACACTGATAATTCTAGCATTATCCAACTCAATCCGCTCATCAACTTCAATCTGTTTAATCGCTGATAAAATCAATCGAATCGTTCCTAAACGATCTTTATTTTTTGCCTTCATACAGGCTTTCATCTCATCCATGAGGATTTGTTTTAACGGCTCCATGAAGTTATCCTAAAATACTTATTGTTGTGGACGACCACGACGTAAAGTTTTCAGTGCATAACGCTCGCGTGCCAATTTTTTCAAATGACGTTTGACCGCCGCCGCGCCTTTACGTTTACGTTCAGCCGTAGGTTTTTCATAGAATTCACGACGACGAACATCGGCTAAAACACCGGCTTTTTCACAAGCGCGTTTAAACCGACGAATCGCAATATCAAAAGGCTCATTTTCTTTGACTTTTACTGATGGCATTATTCAACCTGATCTTTATGTTAATATTTGAAAAGAATGCAAAAAATCACGCATTCACTAAAAACCTGTCATTATACCGTTAATTTTTCGATCATCACAAACTGAATGTACATTTTAGGCATAGAAAGTTCTTGCGACGAAACCGGAGTCGCTATTTATCATCCTGAACAAGGATTATTAGCTGATTTGCTTTATAGTCAAGTCAATATGCACAGTGAATATGGCGGAGTTGTTCCTGAATTAGCTTCGCGCGATCATATTCGCCGTCTGCTTCCTTTAATCAAACAAGCGTTAACTATTGCACAATTATCCGCCCACGATTTAAACGGAATTGCTTATACCGCAGGACCTGGTCTGATTGGCGCATTAATGGTGGGAGCAACGGTTGCTCGTAGTTTAGCTTGGAGTTGGCAAATTCCAGCGATTGGCGTACACCATATGGAAGGACATTTACTGGCTCCAATGTTAGAAGAGAATCCTCCCGCTTATCCATTTGTGGCTCTATTAGTTTCCGGTGGACATACCCTATTGGTTCGTGTAGATGGCTTGGGACAATATCAAGTTTTAGGGGAATCTTTAGATGATGCTGCCGGTGAAGCTTTTGATAAAACCGCAAAAATGTTAGGATTAGGGTATCCGGGCGGGCCTAAAGTTTCTGCTTTAGCGCGAAAAGGTCAAGCTAGATTCGTTTTTCCACGTCCAATGACAGATAGACCCGGATTAGATTTTAGTTTTAGCGGATTAAAAACTTTTACTTTCAATAGTTTACAATCGACCCATCAAACTGAACAAGATAAAGCTGATATTGCCTACGCTTTTCAAACCGCTGTCGCTGAAACTTTAACCATTAAATGTCGGCGGGCTTTACAACAAACCGGATTAAAACGTTTAGTGATTGCTGGCGGAGTCAGTGCTAATCAACAAATTCGTCAAGCATTGTCGCTGATGGTAGCTAAGGAACAAGCCGAATTATATTGTCCGAGATTAAAATTCTGTACGGATAATGGCGCGATGATTGCTTACACCGGATGTCAGCGTTTACTCGCTGGAGAACGTCAAGATTTAACCATTTCGGTTAAACCACGATGGAGTTTAGAACATCTTAATGCTCGATTTTAAAAATTCGCTAACCATTGCGACCACCTTTGTGTCCAACAACAATGATGATCAAATTCAGCAATCCGTTGATAATGAGCTTGAGGTTGACGTTTAACAAAAGATTCAATCACTGCCGCTGGAACAATCTCATCCTGACCTCCGGCAAAATGCCATTGTTGAATCGATGCGGGTAAAGGCGATTCAGCATTCGCATCTAAAGATTCAGACAAAGGTTGAAAATGATGTCCTTGCGTCCACAATTTCACATCTAAATTCGCCGCAATTGTCACGACGGTTTTGACTTCAGAAAATCGTTTCGCTAATAACACGGCTATATTTCCACCGCCGCTATAACCAATCAATACCACTTTTTTTACCGGATGCAGCTTTAACCAATTGTGTAATGCGACCGTTAAACTCTCGATAATTTCAGGCGAATAACGCGCTGAAGTCCAATATTTTGGCTGACAAATAGATTGACCATATAAACCATAATAACAAGGTCTGCCCAATAAAATTGCCGGTTGTTGATCTTGCGCTAATAATTCTAAAATCAGCGGCTGGCGCGGCGTTGGATCATCACTAGGATATTGATGATCCCAAGGCGTACCATCCCCATCTAAATAAACATGTAAAACTTCAGCATTAAATTGTGCTTGATAATAAATTCGATGTTGAAACTCTTTTCCTAAAATCAATTGATGATTTAATTTAAATTTTTCAGCAACATCATCAAAATGCTGCGCCGGATTTATACAGCCATTTAATAGCCCTAAAACCGAAATTAAAAACGATTTACTGATTAAATTAACTAATCTCATTTTCCGATAAATAACAGCCCGGATCTTCTGCCCAAAAATCGTTAAAAGCTTGGTGCGCACGAACTCGACTATTACCATTACAAATCGATAAATAAGCACATTGTCCGCAACGTCCCTTTAATTGACGCGGGCGTTGTTTTAAGCCTGCCATTAATGAATTAGAAACGTCTTGCCAAATCTCAGAAAATGAACGATTTTTCACATTTCCCAAAGAATAGTGCCACCAAAATGTATCGGCATGAACTTCGCCTAAAGGATCGATATTTGCCACTTGAATTCCAGAGGCATTTCCGCCCCATTGTTGTAATTGTTTATCAATAACATTCCAAAATTGTGGATGATATTGTTTGACCCAATGTAAAAAATAAACTGCATCGGCATCATTATTACCAGTGACCCATTCACAAGCCAATCCTTGAGCTTGGCGTTGATAAGCCGTATTAAATAACCAGTGCATAATTTCTCGAGTTTGTGAAAATAAAGCATCTGTTTTACGATTCACAAAACCTCTTCCGCCATAATTTAAATGCGATAAATAAAATTTACTAATTCCACGTTGATTAATTAACGCTACTAAATCATAAAAATCCGCATAATTAGTTTGAGTTAAAGTATAACGCACTCCGACTTTAATTTGTTGCTCTAAACACAATTCAATTCCCTGCCAAGCTAAATCAAATGCACCTTGTTGTCGGCGAAATTGATCATGGGTTTTCGCTAATCCATCTAAACTAATTCCAATATAATCGTAATTAATCATTTTAATTATATCGATATTATCTTGAGTAATTAAACTTCCGTTGGTTGATAAAGCAACATAAAATCCCATCGCTTTAGCTTGTCGTGAAATTTCAAAAATATTCGGATGTAATAAAGGCTCACCGCCAGACAAAATTAATACCGGCACTTTAAACACTTTTAAATCCGTCATAACGGTAAAAATTTGTTCAATAGTTAATTCATTCGGAAAAAAACGATTCGCTGAAGTGCTATAACAATGTTGACAAGTTAAATTACATCGACGAGTTAAATTCCAAATCACTACAGGTGCAGAAGCTTTACGAAAATGAGTGATTTCTGTTGGCGTAATTAATTGTTGAATATAATGACTTAATCGAAACATAATTTTTTAAATTCGCAAACCGGTTTTTTTTAAAATACGTTGACTATATAAAACGGTATAATCTTGACAATGTTGTGCAACAATTTGTTGAATTATTTTTAATTGTTGTTGAATAACTATTTCCGTTTTTGCATGAATCATTGCGAATAAATTATATCGCCATTCTGGTAAATGACGCGGACGTTGATAACAATGACTAACAAATGCTAATTGTGCAACTTGAGTACCTAATTCATCAATCCATTGATCGTCAATATCCCAAACACTCATGCCATTATATCGATAGCCTAAACGATAATGATTAGGCACGGCGGCAATTCGACGGATTAATCCATTTGCTTGCATTTGCTGCATTCTTTGGATTAATTCATCAACCTCAATACCTAATTGTTCAGCCAATTGATGATAAGGAAATGTAGTTAATGGCAAACCGGATTGAGTCGCGCGAATAATTTGTTGATCTAATAAATCTAACATATTAAATTTTAGACATAAAAAAAGGGAAGGTTAAAAAGCAACCCTCCCTTTATTGAAATCAATTCAGAATTTAGAATCCTAAACCTAAATATCCACCCGCGGTATAACCATCAGTATTTACGCCGTCTAATTTACCTAAACTGTAGTGATAACGCACGTCAGCACCAACATAAATATTTTTCCACAATTTATAATCCGCACCAGCGGCAAATATCATACCGGGTTGTAAAACGGTAATCGATTCAGAAGGTGGGCTGATAACATCCATGCTGAAACCAATTGGAATCAACCAAGGTCTAAAATCTTCACCTTTGAACAATTTAATTTTTGGCGATGCGGCTAAACTGAATTGGCTAACCATGACATTGCGTTGTTTAGCTATGCCCGCGACCCTTGTTGTATCAATACCCGTTCCTAAAGCTGACAAAACGGGACCTGCTAACACGGTTGGATTTTGCGCTAAAACGTTACCCTCAACTTTTGGACCTAACTCTTTGTATTCAAACATTAATTCGGCTAATACTTCGGTATTATCAGATAAACCAAATAAATTATCATCTAAACTGAAATCAAAACCTGCACCAAAATACCACGCATTTTTATCGGCTTGTTTACCGGGTAAACCTAAATTTAAATTTGTTCCCGCAACATCACTGGCGATAGAAACCCCATTACGAGTAACGTTAGAATGAGCGAACCCACCACGGAAAAATACCATGTTGTCTTTGGTCTCAATTTTAACAGGCGCGGCTTTAACTGAAGCCATCCATTGATCTAATTCTTGCACTTTGGAAGAACTGACATCAGAACCTTGAGAAGATATACGCGATTTCAGATCATTAACCGTACTGGATAGAGCTTCCACTTGAGATTCTAACGAACGAACCCGATCTGAACTGCTGGTTGCGTCCACTTGTCTCGAAGATGAACCTAAATAACTGGAACTAACTGAGCGTTTTTTGTATTTAGAAGGTTTTTGAACTTTATATTTATAACTTTTGCTTTTAGTGGTTTTAGATTTACTCTTAGTTGCAGCCTCTACTTGTGGCGCAACGATCGCACTCGCTAAGGTTAAAGTTGCTGTGGCAATGCCCAGCATGAATTTAGTTTTGTTAAGTGTCATTGAATTCCCCTTATTAGAGATTAAATTATTTAAAACTATTTGCTGTCACAGACACAGCCACTGATTACCCAATGAATAATACCAGTATAACACAGGACTGACAAGTTTTATTGATATTTGAATTAGAGGCATTAATCGCTTTGATTTCAATAAGTAATGTGTTTTTTGACAGATAAAATTCAATATTTTGTCTAAAAAAAACCACAGCTTTTTACTTTATAACCACAGTCATTATTACGGTTTTTACGCCTCAATTGTTACAACTTGTTAATCTTTTTAAATCCTTTGATGATTTGATTATTCTAAAAATAACGTCAATCACTGAATATGTTAAAATAATGGTTTAATCCTTTATAAAAATAGCATCTTTCTTAAATTAATGTATTTCGCAGTATGCAAATGACCACAGACGTTACTTTAATTGGCGCAGGGATTATAGGTCTATTAACGGCTAAAGCTTTTATTCAACAAGGACTTAGCGTAACTTTAATTGATCAAAATTCCAGCTCTCAAGAAGCTTCTTGGGCAGGCGGGGGCATTTTATTACCGCTCTATCCTTGGAGACAATCACCCGCGATTAGTCAATTAGTGATTCCCAGCATACAGCGTTATCCTTTACTCGCTACGCAATTGCAAGAAACGACTAGCATTGATCCGGAATGGACAAATTCTGGTTTATTCATCAGTGATAATCCAGATTATCAACAAGCTCTGATTTGGGGACAAAAATACGGTGTTGACATTCAAAAAGCTGACTGTCGCTGCAATGTTCCTACTAATCATCCGTTATGGTTGCCACAAATTGGACAAGTTCGTAACCCACGTTTATTAAAAGCTTTACGACTCTTTTTACAACAAAAAGGCGTGCAATTGATTAACAATTGTTCGGTTGACAGCTTAGAAGTAGTGAATAATAAAGTCCAAGCAATTATTACTACACAAGGTCGATTGAAAGTTGATCAATTAGTTTTGACTTCCGGGGCATGGACAACTCGCTTACTTTCACCTTTATATCATTCTGAATCTATTTGTCCGAATATTTATCCTGTTAAAGGGCAAATCTTAGTTTTCCAAGCACGAGCCGATTTATTATCTCGCATTATTTTGCATCAAGATCGCTATTTAGTTCCGCGTCGTGATGGCAAAATTTTGGTGGGCAGTTCAGTAGAAAATTGTGGCTTTGATAAAACACCTACCGAAACTATGCGGACTGAGTTAATTGAATTCGCCATTCGCATACTGCCCGAATTAGCCAATTACCCCGTAATTCATCATTGGGCAGGATTACGTCCGGGAACTCGTGACGGTATTCCTTATATCGGCTTTCATCCAGAAATTGATAATTTAATGTTAAATGTCGGACATTTTCGTAATGGATTAACGATGGCTCCCGCTTCAGCAGAATTATTAGTCGCATTATGCCTTAAATTAACGACTGATCTCGATGCAAAATGGTATAGTCCAGCATGATTTATCACGAAATTTATGGCGAAGGCGAACCCATAGTTTTATTACATGGTTGGGCAATGCACTTAGGCATTTGGCGCGAATTCGCCCAAACTTTAGCACAATATTATCAAGTAATTGCCATTGATTTACCCAATCATGGTCGTAGCGATCGTTTGGCGGTATTTGATTTAAATCATATTGTAAATGAATTAACCCCGTTGATTCCTAAACAATGCTGTATTATTGGCTGGTCTTTAGGCGCGACTGTCGCAATTCAATTAGCTCATTCATTACCTCAACAAATCAAAGGCGTAATGATTATTTGTGGCAATCCTTGTTTTGTGGCTACTGAAATGTGGCCAGGAATGCGATTAGCATTATTACAGCAATTTGGACAACGTTTAATCAATAATACTTCTCAAACTTTATCTAGTTTTTTAGCTTTACAAGTATTAGGTTTAGAAAATGCTAAAACCTTAACTCAACAATTAAAATCAGCTTTAGGCGAAACGGAAATGCCTGATATTTTGAGTTTACAACAAGGATTAGCTTTATTACAATTTACTAATTTAATTCCTATTTTGACTGAATTAACTGCGCCTATTGCTGTCGTTTTAGGACAACGCGATACTTTAATTCCGGTGGAAGTTGGAGCAGCAATTCAGGCAATTCAGCCACAAACTCAATTACATATTTTTCCTAAAGCGGCGCATATCCCTTTTATCTCCCATTCTCAAGAATTAATCCAAAAAATTCACCTCTTTATGGAGTCTGTCCGTTTTGTTCATTGAAAATACCATCAAACAAAGAATTAAACAGGCTTTTAATCAAGCTGTCAATTCTTACGATGGCGTTGCTGATTTACAACGTAATATTGCCCAGCAATTATCGACTTTAATCATTAGCCAACCAATACCCGAAATCATTTTAGAATTAGGCTGTGGTAGTGGCTTATTAACTAAACAATTATTAACCTATTTACCACAAAACACTCAATTAATCGGATTAGATATTGCGGAAAATATGTTAAAACATAATCGACAACAATTAGCACATTCTACCATTGATTATTTATGTGCGGATGCTGAATTTTTACCGATAAAAAACCAATCGATTAATTGGATTGTTTCTAATTTAACGGTACAATGGTGTCAACAATTATCGGAAACTTTAATCGAATTTAAACGAATATTAAAACCTAAAGGACGATTATTGTTATCCACTTTTACAGAAAATACTTTACAAGAATTAGTCAGCGCATGGCGTGAAGTTGATTACTATCAACATGTAAATCATTTTCACAATATTTCTGAATGGCAACAACTTTTAGAAGCGGCGGGTTATCAGCGTATTCATTTAACCAAACAATCTTTATTAATTCCTTATCCCTCAGTGATTGATTTATTGCGCGAATTAAAAGCATTAGGCGCAAATACGGTGACTCATCATCGAAATCCAAAATTAATTACCGCTACACAATTACAGCAAATGATTAAAGCTTATTCTAAAAATTCATCTGCTGAAAATATTGTCGCTACTTTTGAAATTTTATTTATTGAGGCAGAAATTTAAATGGCAAAAGGCTTTTTAATTACCGGTACGGATACTCACATTGGCAAAACATGGGTCACATTAGCATTAATGCGCTATTTTCAAGCCCAACAATATCGTGTTGTTGGGATGAAACCGATTGCGTCTGGCTGTGAATATCGCAATACTCAATGGTATAACGAGGACGCATTACAATTACAATGCCAAGCTTCGGTCGCTCTACCTTATCAGTTGATTAATCCCTACGCTTATTCGCTACCGATTTCTCCGCATTTAGCCTCTGACACTAATCCAGTCCAATTTAAAACGATTGAATCCGCTTATCAACAATTAGCTTCTCAAGCTGAAATTATTTTTGTCGAAGGGATTGGTGGCTGGTTAGTTCCATTGAATTTACAAGGACAAAATATAGGGGATTTAGCTCATCAATTAAATTTAACCGTCATTTTAGTCGTTGGCATCAAATTAGGCTGTATCAATCACGCACGTTTAACAGATTTAGCGATTCAACAGTCTGGCTGCAAAACCATAGGCTGGATTGCTAATATTGTTGATCCGGATTTATTAAGATTATCCGAAACTATCAATGATTTAAAACAACGCTTATCTATCC
This sequence comes from Pseudomonadota bacterium, assembly GCA_041169045.1. Classification (GTDB taxonomy): domain Bacteria; phylum Pseudomonadota; class Gammaproteobacteria; order Methylococcales; family Methylomonadaceae; genus CAIQWF01. The sequence continues at coordinate 3,430 of JBEEJU010000117.1, read as the reverse complement.
CGTTATTAAGCACAATTCATTATCAACAAAACACCATAGAAGTTGACTCTAGTCTGGGGTTGCTTTTATCAATCAGATAAACCATAATTCACTCGGTGTTAATGTTAGCATCAATTATGACTATTTAATGAGGAAAAACAATGGCTTTGATAACTTGGACTGCTGAACAATACGGTACAAACGTGGCTTTCGCCGACGATGAACATCGCATCTTATTTGATAAATTGAATACATTGTACGATCTAGCTTTGGGCGGAGCGACTCGTAGTGAAGTTGGCGCGCAACTCGATGATTTAATTAGCTTTGTAGTGGGACACTTTGCTCATGAAGAGCAAGAAATGCAAGCTAAAAATTTCGCGGGTTTTACCATTCATAAAGCACAACACGATGCTTTAGTCGCCATTTGTGGTGGATTACAAACGAAATTTCATGCGGGTGAAGGAGAGGTGACTGCGGAAGTAGGACAAATGGTTAAAAATTGGCTAGACCATCATATTCCTGTTTTTGATAAAGCTTATTCTGAAGCTTTAAACAGCTAACATACTTTTCATAATACAATTTACGCTTTATTTAAGGTTTGTGGGTTTTAATACACACAAACCTTTTTTATTGCTTTGAACCATTCTCTAGCATGATAAGCTGTCATAGGTTAGAATTGCTCAGTTAATTTGTGATAATTATAAGTCAAAAGAAAAATGAGTCCGTTATTTGTTATTTTTGCCTGCTTGGATTACACAAACGCTATAACGTCAAAAAGTTTATAAAAAGTTTATAACTATAAATTAGGAGGGTGCTTCGTGAAAAAAGCAAAGCAATGGTTCGCTAGTGTGTGGTTGATGATGTTTTATTTAGGCACAGCTCAAGCGGAATATTCTGAAAAAGTAAAGGAACTCTATAAAAAATATGGATTTTATGATAGTCCTGAACTCAATAACTACCAATTAAATTTGGATCGGGGCGTAACCACAATTAGTAATGATGTTTATGGTTTACATATGCTCATTTTGTGGATTTGCGTCCTAATTGGAATTGGCGTATTTGGGACAATGTTTTATTCGATTTATCATCATCGTAAATCGAAGGGTCATCAAGCCGCACAATTTCATGAAAATACAACGGTTGAAATTGTGTGGACAATTATTCCCGCATTAATTTTAATTGGCATGGCAATTCCTGCAACTTATTTAATTGTTGATATGAATAAAGTGCAGGATTCACAAATGTCCATTAAGGTTACGGGTCATCAATGGTTTTGGGAATATGATTATTTGGATAACGGGATTCATTTCTTTAGCCGTTTAGATGAAGCGAGTGAAAAAGCCCGTCAACCCAATTCAGGTATTGATCCACGCACCGTTCCACATTATTTACTTAATGTTGATCAACCTTTGGTCGTGCCAGTCAATACTAAAATTAAATTTTCATTTACTTCAGTAGATGTGATTCATTCTTGGTGGGTACCTGCATTTGGTTGGAAAATGGACGCTAATCCCGGATTTATTAATGAGGCTTGGACATCTGTACCTAAAGTCGGAACTTATCGTGGACAATGTACCGAGTTGTGCGGTAAAGACCATGCGTTTATGCCAGTAGTCGTGATTGCAATGGAACCGGCTGATTATCAAATATGGGTAAAACAACACACTGAACCTCAAGCAGCGGCGGCTGAACCTGAGCAATGGACTCACGAAGATTTAGTCAGTGAAGGCGCGAAAGTGTATCAAAAAAATTGTTCAACCTGTCATTTAGCTGATGGTAAAGGCATTCCCGGCAATTTCCCGGCAATTACTGCAAGTCCAATTGTGACCGGAGATATTCAAGCGCAAACTCAATTAATCTTAAAAGGTAAAGGCATGATGCCAGCGTTTGGTAAGGTTTTGAATGCTAAAGAATTAGCTCAAGTCATTACTTACACTCGCAATGCTTTAGGAAATAAAGTTGGCGATGAAATTCAACCTAAGGAAATTGACGCTTTACTCGGTAAAAAAACAGCTACTCAATCGGAAGCTAAAGCTGAAGTGAAACAAGCTGAGGACAAATCAGAACCCGCACAAAAACCGGCTGAAGTGACTGAAACTAAAGCGGTTCATGCTGAATCTCCAGCAGAAAAACCCGCCGCTAAACCTGCGCAAGCTACTAAAGCGGTGGCAAAAACTGCTGAATTGTCATTAGCCACTTTGGTTGAAAAAGGAAAAGCCATTTATGAAACCAATTGTGGCTCTTGTCATGGTGCTGAAGGTGGCGGTCTCGCGGGTATGTTCCCAGCTTTAACTGGTAGCGCAGTTGTCAAAGGCGATATTAATGCTCAAGTCGCTTTAATGTCTAAAGGTAAGGGCATGATGCCAGCATTTGCCGAATTATTAAGTGCAGAAGAGTTCGCGGCTATTGTTACTTATACCCGTAATGGTTTAGGTAATAAGGTGGGGGATTCCATTCAACCCTCGGCTATTGAAAAATTATCCGCTGCACAATAATTAGGATTTATCTGGATTTTTTGCATATTTGAAAGAGGTATTTATATGTCTGCAGTAGTCGCTGATCATGAGGTTGATGATCATCATGACCATGGTCCTGCTCAGGGCTGGTTACGATGGATTATTACCACCAACCACAAAGATATTGGCACTTTATATTTATTATTTTCGCTGGCAATGTTTTTTGTCGGCGGTATTATGGCATTGGTTATTCGTGCCGAATTATTTGAACCCGGAATGCAATTTGTGCAACCGACGTTCTTTAACTCAATGACCACCATGCACGCTTTGGTAATGGTGTTCGGTGCTGTGATGCCGGCATTCGTCGGTTTGGCTAACTGGATGATTCCATTAATGATTGGTGCGCCGGATATGGCTCTGCCACGCATGAATAACATGAGTTTCTGGTTATTAGTTGCTGGAGTTTGCTTATTAGCCAGCACTTTATTCATGGAAGGCGGTGCGCCAGCTTGTGGTTGGACATTTTACCCACCCTTAGTTTTAAGAGATTGTGGTCATGCCTTACCGTTTGCGGTATTTTCTGTTCATTTGCTAGGCGTATCATCGATTATGGGCGCGATTAATATCATTGCGACCATTTTGAACATGCGCGCTCCAGCAATGACTTTGATGCGTATGCCTTTATTCGTTTGGACTTGGTTAATCACTGGCTTTTTATTAGTAGCAATTATGCCGGTATTTGCTGGCGCAGTAACCATGTTACTTACCGATAAATTTTTCCATACCAGCTTCTTTGACGCAGCAGGTGGTGGTGATCCGGTTTTATATCAACACATTTTCTGGTTCTTTGGTCATCCAGAAGTTTATGTCATGATTTTACCAACCTTCGGTGTGGCTTCAACGATTATTCCGGTATTTGCGCGTAAGCCTCTATTTGGTTACAGCTCAATGGTTTATGCAACCGCATCGATTGCCTTTTTATCGTTCATCGTATG
>JBEEJU010000116.1:0-4013 GCA_041169045.1 Pseudomonadota bacterium | reverse complement strand
TTGAACAAAAAAGAGATTATGAAATTTTTATTACCGGCAATCCTGTATTAGAAGAAGAAGTTTTATCCGTTAATCACAAACAACAGCATTATTTAACTAATCGATTTCCCTTGCGTAATTCTGCTGGAGATATTTTTGCAATTGGGCAAGTTAAAACAGATATTACCGTGTTGCGTGAAATTGAATTACGGTTACAATTAGCAACGCAAATTTTTAGTCAAGGTTCCGAAGGTATTATGATTACCGACGCTAATAATACCATTATTTCGGTCAATAAAGCCTTTGAAAAAATTACGGGTTATCAAGAATCTGAGGTATTGGGTAAAAATCCCGCATTATTATCTTCAGGACAACAATCTGCTCATTTTTATCAACAAATGTGGCAGGATTTATTGGATAAAAATGAATGGGAAGGCGAATTATATAATCGGCGTAAAAACGGCGAATTTTATCCACAACATTTAAGTATTAATCGTGTTTTGGATACAAAACAACATTTAATTTATTATATCGCTATTTTCAATGATATTACACGTAAAAAACAAATTGAACAAGAAATTCATCGTTTGGCTTTTTACGATGCTTTAACCGCTACACCTAATCGGCATTTATTACAAGATCGAGTGACGCAAACCATTATTCAAGCGCGTCAACAGCAATCTCGTTTTGCCTTATTATTTTTGGATTTAGATCATTTTAAAGAAATTAATGATACCCTATAGGTCATACAATTGGGGATTCCTTATTAATAGAAGTCACACAACGATTACGGCATCAGATTAATCCTCAGGATACGCTATCTCGTTTTGGCGGAGATGAATTTATATTATTAATTACGCAATTAAATCAACTCGATATGATTGCTAAAGCGAATATGATTTTAGCCACAATCAGCGAACCTTATTGTGTGCAAGATAAATCGTTGCATATATCTGTCTCTATTGGAATTGCTATTTATCCAGAGGATGGAAATGATTATCCCAGTTTATTAAAAAATGCCGATACAGCAATGTATCAAGCTAAAGCTAATGGGCGAAATAATTTTCGATTTTTTACTCATCAAATGGAAAATTTAGTTTTAAGAAGAATGGCGATTGAAAGTGCTTTACATGATGCGATTCAATTTGATCAATTTTCTCTGGTTTATCAACCACAAATATCGTTAATTACGGAAGAATTAGTGGGTGTTGAAGTATTATTACGCTGGAAAAATGCTGAATTGGCTAATCCAACTCCGGATGAGTTTATTCCAATTGCGGAATCAAATGGATTAATTGTTAAAATTGATCATTGGGTACTAACCAATGCTTTGCAGCAGATGAAAGTATGGTTGGATTCAGGGCTTAAACCTTTTACTATTGCGGTCAATATTTCTTCGCGTCAATTCTGGGATCAAAATTTCGCTGAATTTATTCAACAAGCTCTGGTTAAAGCAGAAATTCCCGGTCATTTATTAGAACTTGAATTAACTGAACGTTTAGTCATGCACCAACCTGAATTTGTGATTAAAATTATGCAAAAATTAAAATCTTTAGGGGTCAAAATTTCGATTGATGATTTTGGAACAGGCTATTCTTCATTAAGTTATTTAAAACGTTTACCGATTAATAAATTAAAAATCGATCAATCTTTTATTCGCGATATTCATAATGAGAATGACGATGAAATTATCGTATTGTCAATTATTCAATTAGCAAAAGCTTTACACAAAGAAGTGATTGCTGAAGGGGTAGAAACAATAGAGCAAAAATTATTTTTAGCCAATGCGAATTGTGACACCGCTCAAGGTTATTTATATGCTGAACCGATGTTAGCTGAAGAATTTAATAATTGGTTAAATTACCGCACTTTATATTTAAACGTATCTGAATCAAATCGCTAAAAAACATTGGTTCAGATACTGAAATAATTTTTAAATTGATTAAAATACCAATTGTAATCTCGTGGCAAAAGTTTTTTCAGTAGGTCGATTGCCAATTGCCGCGCCACCACTGAAATCAGTTTGTTCATAATCAGCCATTAAGCGAACATTTTGATTTAAAACCCAGTTCGCTCCTACCGCCCACGAACGCGCGGCTGAGATCGATTGTTTAGGATCAATTAATTTAAAAGTCTCATTATCAATCGCTAATTCACTCCAACGTGCAGCTAATTGTAAAGCTCCCCAATTTCCATTTAACGGATCAAAGGGTAATTTAGGTTTGACACTTTGAAAAGTATTATCTTCGCCAGTCAATACATATGAAGCTTGAATTTGCCACGCGCGATTTGTTTGTGTAATTGCAGATTTACCGCCATCGCCGCTGAGTTTTTGCGATGACCATACATATTCACCGAGTAATCCATATGCCCCATAATACCAATAAGCTTGAGGATAAATGCGGTAATGTTCGCCATTGGCTTGGACGGTATAGGCTGTTCCGGTTTTAGGATCAATCGGTGCGGTACTGACCACTTTGGTATAATCAACGAAAGTATTTTGTCCAATAGCACTTTTTAAGGGTTTAACAGTAGTTGCATTTTTCTTAGGAATTTCCCAACTACCTGCGACCCCTACGCCCAATCCTTCCAAAGCTGCAATGCCTTGATTTTGAAACGGATGTAGCCATAAACGTCCGGCAACTTCTTTATTATCTTCATTTTCTTTATCAGCATCTTTTGCCCCATCGTCGCCACCACCGTTGAAAATGCCGAGTTCATATGTGAAGAAATTTTTGAAATCAATCGGACTGGCGTAATCATATTTGCCGCCAGGCGCAGCAAAACTACCGTGTAATTTCACCCCAACATCGCGATTACTGGATAAATAAGTTGGATAAGCGCGTTCTAAAAACAGCCCATCAGAATCGCCTTGTAAACGTTCTAAACTGATTGGCGTTTTTTGTTTACCAATATTTAAACTGGCAAATGGAAAATAATGCACATCGACATAAGCATCCGCTAAAATGGTTCCACCTGCTCCAAAATCTGGCATTAATTTAAAATCGTTATATTTCCAAAAACGCCCTTCAACCCAAATTCGCGCTTGTTTGAGTTCAAATCGATTAGTCACTAAACTTTGATTAACGCCTTTTAAATCACGATTATCATCGATAAAAAAACGACTATCTCCTTGAATTGAGCCGCGTAAACGGACGAAATGATCGCCATGAGAACTGTGATCGCTATCTCCAGAACTAAAAATAATGCCTTTAGCACTCACATCTAAACTTGCGGAAGTTTTATTATGTTCTTCCGTTTCTTCTTGAACAATCTCATTATGACGCTCTAATACTTTGATTTTTTGGTCTAAAGTTTCAATCGTGGTTGGTGAAATGGTATTCTGATTGGTGGGAACTTTATCGGTTAATGAGGTATTTAGCCTTTGCTCTAACAATTGTAATCGTTGTTCTAACTGTTGGATTTTTTTATCTTTTTCATTCAAAACAGAGATTTTAGTTTTAGCCTGAGCGACTGGAAAAGAATAATTGAGTAATAGATTAATGACTGTACTGAGAATAAGTGTTTTTTTAACTTGCATTTTTTTATCCAAAATGATTGATAACGTTTTATTTTGGATAATAAATAAAATTTATTATTTAATAAAATGATGATATTTCATGGCATTATCTAATAGTTAGATAAATTAATTGGCAATAAAAAACCACCTTTGATTTTATCGCTGGCGGTACAAATTGGCATAGATAAAGGATGCGCTAAAAACTCAATTCATTTTGGCTCTATATGGATTTCAAGGTCTTGCCAACCAAAATTTCCAAAAGCGAGGAAAGATGCCGCGATGCGGTCTAAGGTCTTCACTGATTAAGTGTTTAATTGATATGATTGAGCTTTTCATTAATTCAGTTTATCAGAAGACCTTGAAATCCATATAGAGCCAATATCTTTTACATCCTCTTCAGAATGAGCATTTTTTAATTGTGTATAGAGATTCATTAGTTAAAATTTATAATTCGTTAATAGAATGAACAATTTTATCAAGCCGTCCATCATCCATGCGTGCAATTCGATCAGCA
>JBEEJU010000115.1:0-2567 GCA_041169045.1 Pseudomonadota bacterium | reverse complement strand
ATTAATCCTTTAGCAACCTTAATTTGTAAAGCAAAATTTACTAAATTGGATATCAATAAAGTAAAAAATGCACAGGCTCAATTACAAAAAAAAGTTTATGCATCTTTAAAAAACAATAATTATTATCAATCACTATCCATTCCTGAAATTACCAATATTGATTACTGGTTTTCTCCTTTTGTACTTAATAAATTAGCTTTGATCAAAAAATGTATTGACGAGATTCAAGACGATAAAATAAAACAATTATTTTTAGTTCCTTTTTCAGAATCAGTGAGAGAATGTTCTTATACTAGAAATAATGAATTTAAACTTTATCGGATTAAATCGGAGGATATTCGTTATTTCAATCCAGATGTATTTAATATTTTTTTTGTTAAATTAATTGAGGTCATTCATATTTATCAGCAAAATTATTTACCTTTAATTCACGATGCAAAAATTAGTATTCAAAATAATGCCTTTGTAACAGAACAAGAATTTTATGATGTTGTGCTTACCAGTCCGCCTTATGGTGATAGTAAAACTACCGTAGCATATGGACAATTTTCCTGTTTTTCTAATGAATGGTTAGGATTTTAATACTGCAAGGCAAATCGATAAAATGTTATTAGGCGGGAAAAAATCTAATACACTTTATCAAACTGGAATCATTGCTGCGGATATTCAAAATATTTATAAAATTGATCAAAATCGCGCGCTAGAAATTTCAGCTTTTTATTTTGATCTTGAAAAATCAATTAAAAATGTTGCAAATAGTGTAAAAAGTAAAGGAATAGTCATTTATATTGTTGGGAATAGACGAGTAAAAGATATACAATTACTTACGGATCAATTTATCGCTGAACAATTTGAAAAATCAGGTTTTAATCATCTTATTACCTATGAAAGACTTTTATCTAATAAAGTCATGCCCTCAAAAAATTCGCCGAGTAATAAATCAGGTATCACTAAAGCGACTATGACTCAAGAATTTATTGTAGTGTGTGAAAAAAAGTAGCTATTGCTAAAAAACATTTTCATTAGGTATTAAAATATCATAATTACAACGCAGAAATGGCTAGATTATTAGTCGAATGTCATCGTTTAATTAAATAAAGTATAATTACTAATTAATAATTCTTTGCCGATTTGATTAGAAGATTTCGCCACATTACGCATTCCATATGTTAAATCCCAAGCAACAATATTAAAATCTTTAAATAAATTGCGAATATAATCGCTATCGTCATATGTAATCAACCATTGATGCGGACATTGTTTAATCTCCGCCGCAAAACGTTGATGATCAAATAATTTATGCAATTCGCCTTTTTTACCATATAAAGCGGATTTTGTGGCTGAATAATAAGGAGGGTCTAAAAAGATAAATACTTGCTCTCCTTTTGCAGTTAATAAAGCTTGATAATCTAATTGGGTAATCAAAACATTTTGTAAAATTGGGGGCAAAACCGATAATCGATTTAAACTACTGGCGGTAAATCTGCCGATAAAAGCCGCTTCACTATAACCGCCACTTAATGTTGTGCCAGAAAAAGTAATTCGATTATAAATAAAAAAAGCGGCGGCCATTTCGATGGCATTAAATTGTGCGCAATTTTGATTTAAAAATTGATATAATTCTCGTCCAATCGGATATTGATTTTTCCATTGTTGAATTTTCTGTAATAAATCAGGAAGTTGAGTTTGTGAGATTTGCCAAAAATTAATTAATTCAAAATAAATATCATTTAACCAATAAATTCTATTTGGAAATTTTTGTTTTACATAACAAAATACAGAACCTCCGCCTAAAAAAGGTTCTCTAAATTCTTTAAAATCCGGCATTAATTGACTAATGAATTCAGCAGCTCGGGTTTTACCGCCTGGATAACGTAATGGACTTTTGATCATGTAATTTAATTATTATTTCAGTTTAACCTCATTTTATCAAAATATAAATCATGACTATATCATTAGAGAAGAAATTAGAACAAGCAACCGTTGCTAAAAAACGCTATCGTTTATTATTTGTAACGGTTTTTATTTTATTGTTAATTTTATTGGGTATTGTGTATTACAATCTTGTATTAGATTATGCGGTATTAGACCATGTCAAAATAAATAGAGAAGCCAATAGTCGTAATATTCGTTTTTCGTTTGATGTTATCCAATCGGGAAGAATTGATTTTAATTATGGACAAGCTATTTTGACCGATAGAAAAGAAATTCAAGCCGGACAAGGTTTTCAATGGAATTGGGATGCAAAAGGCGAAACTGAGGTTTCTATTCGTAGTCGACAATTTATTTTTCCGCACTTAGACAAAGAAATTTTTGTTTTCGATTAATTTTTTACGTTAAAATGACAGGCAAAAAAAAAGCCCAGAGTCGAAACCTCAGGGCTTTTTCCCATTAACCAGTGAAGGTTAATGTATGTTGATTGTGTGTCGGTAAACTTTAGTAGGGCAGACGGCAGGCACAATCAACGAAAAGGAATTTTACCCGTTACTGTGGGAACATGCAAAGCGGGAACGTAAGGAGTGGTTAAGATTTGTGTAGTGCAAGTAGTTTGGATGTGCGTCCTAGCT
>JBEEJU010000114.1:0-3391 GCA_041169045.1 Pseudomonadota bacterium | reverse complement strand
CCCCCAAAATATATAAAGCTTCGGTTTGAATAATCGATCGCTGTAAAAATTGTAAAAATTTATCCGTGATTAAATCGTAATTACGGGTTAAATGTACATCTGAAATAAAAAAAAGACTCATTTTTAATCGATAAAATAAAAGCGCGAACAGTTTTATATAAAATCTTTTCACGCTTTAGTTTAAAGTTTTAACAGAATTTAATGTAGAATTTCTGCTTTTTCAATTACAATATTGGTTTTAGGTACATCTTGATAATATCCACGATTGCCTGTAGGTGTTTTAGCCATTGCATCAACGACTTCCATTCCCGTAACCACTTGCCCAAACACCGCATATCCCCACCCTTGAACCGTGGGCGCGGTGTAATCTAAGAAGCTATTATCTTGATAATTAATGAAAAATTGTGCGGTCGCGGAATCTGGTACTTGAGTACGAGCCATTGCAATCGTACCACGTTTGTTTTTCAATCCATTATTCGCTTCATTTTTAATCGGCGCACGAGTCGATTTTTCTGTAAAACTAGCGTCAAATCCTCCACCTTGAGCCATAAACCCTGGAATGATTCGATGAAAAATCGTACCGTTATAAAAACCTTGTTTGACATATGTCAAAAAATTTTCAGTGGATAAAGGGGCTTTTTCAGTATCCAACTGGATAACGATTTCACCTAATGAGGTGGTTAATTTTACTTGGGTTACGGTCTCTGACATTATTTTTTCCTTGGAAAATGAGGGAGTTGTAAAACTGAATAGCATCAGAGCCAGCAGTAGAATGTGCATTTTTCTCCTAGATATAATGATGCAAACTTGCGATTGTAGGTGTTTTTTGCTTGAAAGAAAAGACCGTGCTTGGTAAATTGCTAAACTTTATTAAAATCTAGTCAACAATCCTCAATAACGCTCTATCATCAATAAAAAATTATGTTAAAAATTTATAATAGCTTATCTCGAAATAAACAACCCTTAATTCCTAAAGTCAGCGGTAAAATCGGCTTATATGTTTGTGGAATGACTGTCTATGATTATTGCCATATTGGTCATGCGCGAGTAATGGTAGTATTTGATATGGTCGCACGTTATTTACGCTATTGTGATTATGAATTAACCTATGTGCGTAATGTTACCGATATTGATGATAAAATTATTCAGCGAGCATATGAAAATGGAGAATCTTTTATTGAATTAACCACCCGTTTTATTAATGCTATGCACGAAGATGAACGAGCTTTAGGGGTATTATCTCCTAATCAAGAACCTAAAGCGACTGAATCGATTTCGGCAATCATTTCTATGATTGAAACTTTATTAAAACGTGGATTTGCCTATATTGGCGAAAATGGCGATGTTTTTTATGCAGTTCATCAATTTGCTAATTATGGACAATTATCTGGTAAAAAATTAGACCAATTACAAGCCGGTGAACGGGTCGATATTGATACTGCAAAACGTCATCCTTTAGATTTTGTCTTATGGAAAATGGCAAAAATAAATGAACCCGCTTGGGAATCTCCTTGGGGATTAGGCAGACCCGGGTGGCATATTGAATGTTCGGCAATGTCAACCAGTTGTTTAGGAAATCATTTCGATATTCATGGCGGTGGAATGGATTTACAATTTCCGCATCATGAAAATGAAATTGCCCAATCAGAAGCCGCCACTGGAGAAAAATTTGTTAATTTATGGATGCACAATGGCTTTGTAAAAATAGATAATGAAAAAATGTCTAAATCGTTAGGCAATTTTTTTACGGTTCGAGAAGTATTAAAACATTATCGAGGAGAAATTATTCGGTTTTTTATTTTATCTAGTCATTATCGTAGTCCATTAAATTATTCTGATGATTCTTTAAATGAAGCCAAAATCGGTTTAACTCGATTATATACCGCATTGCGTGGTATTGATTTTCAGAATTGTCAAGATTTAGTTTTTGAATATCAACAGCGTTTTCAACAAGCAATGGAAGATGATTTTAATACTCCTGTTGCTCTGTCTGTTTTATTTGATATTGCTCGTGAATTAAATAAAGCTAAAATCGACTTAGATAAAGCTAAACCATTAGCATTTACACTTTATACCTTGGCAGCTATTTTAGGATTATTAACCGATAATCCTGAACAATTTTTGCAAAGCTCTGATGAATCACTCGAAAAAATAGAAACACTCACTACCGAAGAAATTGAACGACAAATTCAAATCAGATTAATCGCTAAACAGGCAAAAAATTGGACTGAAGCGGATAAAATTCGTCAAGCTTTAAAACAGCAAGGCATTATTTTAGAAGATATAGCAGGTGGTCAAACAATTTGGCGACGTGATTAATTGAATTACAGTCATAATTTCGATCAACCCTCTCACAACCTATAGTGACCCATTAACTTAATTAGCAGGAATAATAATGGACAGAGATTTAATTAGAATTGTAATTTTTACCGTTGGCTTATTAATCATTATTGTGATGGTAGCGTGGAGTTATTTACAACACGAAAAAACTCGTCAAGCCCTAAGTGGTTATGATGATCCTATGTCCACCAATGATACTCGTAACGCATATGATGAGGACGAGGATTTTGATATTACGCCTATCCGCACTGAAGATGGTTATATCGAAAGTCGATCGGAATTATTACGCAATAGTTCTCCGCCACCACCTAAAACGAATCAAACACATTTCTTGAAAAAGAATGCGATTATTCAATTTAGTATTGTCGCTCCGAATTTATCTGGTTTTAATGGTGTAGATTTATTTCGCGTATTAAGTGATGCCGGTTTAGAATACGGTAATTTACAAATTTTTGAACGATTAGATGCCCGACGATTAGTGGATTTTGGCGTGGCTAGTATGGTTAAACCAGGGATTTTTCCTAGCACGAATTTAGCCGCTTTTTCTTGCCCGGGAATTGTCTTTTTTATGCAACCCAGCAAAGTCGATAATCCTTTACAAGTGTTCGATAATTTTGTTGAAATATTTACTTTTGTAGCGCATGAATTAGGGGGACAAATGCGCAATCAATATCGCGAACCTTTAACCAATGAAACGATTACAGAAATTCGAGAGTCTTTAATGAATTCTTAAATTTAACCGTCGATTGATTGATCGTCATTCTTTTAATCATCCAAAATAGTGCTATTTTTAATAAATGTTTCATTTATTTCAAATTAGAATTCAGTGGGCGAATAGATTTAAAAACGTTAAAATATCCAATTTTTTACTTTAATCAATTAATTTTACCATGACTGACTCAGTTTCTTTCACCATCCAACCAGGCGGACATTTAAAAGGTGAAGTCCGTGTTCCGGGCGATAAATCGATGTCACATCGCTCAATTATGTTGGGTTCTTTAGCCGAAGGCATTACTCACGTTAGTGGTTTTCTCAATGCCGAAGATGCCAT
>JBEEJU010000113.1:0-8661 GCA_041169045.1 Pseudomonadota bacterium | reverse complement strand
CGATTCCATCATGGTTTTTCCAGCTAATTTCTGCCGTAAAATTGGAGCTAACCAAAAACCAATCGCTAAACCAATCATAGTTACGCCGGAAATTAATGATTGTGGATTATCAGTTAAAGTATTATTATTTTCACTGCTGATATTATCAGTTTGAGTTGAAATTGTGGAATCAATTGAAGTCGAATTATTATCAGCCGTTGCATTTGGATTCGCTGGATTAATCGTTGGTTTTATTTCTGGCAATTCAGAACTAATATCTCGATAATCATCCGCAATGATATACGGACTTACCCCCGGAATACTGGGTAAATCGCCACTGCCTTTGCCGACTTTTAATTGCGCTTTCATGCCTTTTTCCATATGCTGGGCAATGTCACAATGAACTAAATACGTTTTATCATCGGCAGGTAAAATTAACGTTCCAGACACTTCGCCAGGACCAGAAACTTCTAAATGAAACATTCCTTTGGGATATAAATATTTGGGTAATCCGTGCATCATCCATTGATGGCGAATATCATCATCATTAATGAAATGTACCGTTAATTTAGTACAAGGTTCAAATTGGAAATTTTGGGTATCAAACGCAAACATGGTGCCGGGGAATTTTTCGGCATATTTATGTCCGGCATGGACAGTAATTTCTTTAACTTCAGAAATGCTATTACAACCACCGGGTAAAGTATCAGTATTATTTCCCATGACCATCGCACCACCCATGTCCATTAAATGACCTTCACCGTGTTCGCCATGTTCCATTAAACGGGTATGATTTTCAAATTCTTTGGCAAATACGGGAGGAGTAAAAATTGCGACTGCGAATAGCAACGTTGCGATTAAGTGCGTCATAACATGAGCCTCATCAAATAGGTTGTTGATTGGTAAATTCAATGGTTCGGCTAATGCCCTTTGAAGAACATTAGCTGAACAGTACTGACTGGAGTGCGGACAACAGTGGCGATTGTAGGTAAATCATCAAAGAATTAAGAAATGATTTTACGGAACACGCCATCAATTTGACGTTTGAAACCAGCACTAGATAAATAAACCACATATAAACCAGCAAAAGCAAATAGGGCATATAATCCCCAAGCGGCTTTACTCATAGGTTCACCAGTTCCGGCTTGGAAAGACATATGGGCATCTAATTTTTCGCCTTGATCTGGAATTAAAGTAATATGAATCAAATATTTACTTTTTTCTTTAACGCCTTCGGGTAAAGATAATACCACAGTACCAGATTTGTGTTTTTGCGCTTGTTGATAAAAAATCCGCGTACCTTCAGGTTCTTTGGTAACTTCAAATTCGACCATCATATTGCGATAACGCATATCTTGATAATCAAATACCAATTGGATTAAAGAATCTATCGCTGGCAATTTGCCACAAAATTCTTCCGCTGGATACGCTTTGGGTTGATAAGCGGTGTAATGAATCCAATGATTGGGTTCAAGTTCAAATTTACATTGATCCGTATCTGTACCCGCAGCACCGCCATGCGCCCACAAGCTGGTAGAAAATAAGACTCCTAGTAATAACATCAGAGTTTTTTTAAATAATTTAGTTTTCATCATACCTTCCTACAGTCATTGTTATTATGATTTCACGGTTTTGACTCAATGGACTAACGACCTGATTGAGCTACCGAATAAAATTAAGCTAAAAACACCGGTAACTCTAGCACATTGGCTTTAGCAAATAAAGACAACTGAATGAAAACTCAAAGCAAAGACTCGGATAACTCACTATAATGAACCGAGCAATAAACCTGATACTGGTATCGATTGCGTCGATGCGAGTCATCAATTCACTTTACCTTTAACCTTTGGAAACGACAATGCCTCCTTTATGCCAATCTCCCGAATGGATAGCTCTGCAACAACATTATGAAATTGTGCGTTACTTGTCTTTACGTTCAGCTTTTGCCAGCGATCCCCAACGATTTGATAAATTTTCATTACAATTGAATGATATTTTATTTGATTATTCAAAAAATCGAATTACGGAAGAAACGTTGGGCTTGTTAATTCAATTAGCTCAAGCTAGACAATTGCCAACATATATTGAAGCGATGTTTAGTGGTGAAAAAATTAATTTGACAGAACATCGTGCCGTATTACATACCGCATTACGCAATCGCAGTAATAAACCGGTTTATGTCGAAGGTCATGATGTGATGCCAGATATTAATATGGTATTAACTAAAATTCGGCAATTTTGTCACAAAATTCACAGTGGTGAATGGACAGGTTATAGTGGTCAGCGAATTACGGATATTGTGAATATTGGGATTGGTGGATCGGATTTAGGTCCAAAAATGGTCACAACTGCATTAACGCCATATGCTTATCGTGGATTAAAAGTTTATTATGTTTCTAATGCAGATCAAGCGGATTTGGTAGAAACGCTAAAACCTTTAAATCCCGAAACCACTTTATTTCTAGTGGCTTCAAAAACTTTTACCACTCAAGAAACGATGTTAAATGCGAATTCAGCGCGTGAATGGTTATTAAAATCTAGTGGTACTGAATCCGCAATTAGCCGTCATTTTATTGCGATTTCAACCAATACTCAAAAAGTAATTGAATTCGGTATTGATGCAAATAATATGTTTGGTTTTTGGGATTGGGTGGGCGGTCGATATTCTTTATGGTCAGCAGTCGGATTATCAATTGCTTTATATATTGGCATGGAGCAATTTGAACAATTATTACAAGGTGCGCATGAAGCGGATTTACATTTTCGTTATACGCCATTAGCGAAAAATATTCCGGTGATTATGGCATTATTAGGCATTTGGTATAACAATTTTTTTGGCGCACAATCTCATGCCATTTTGGCTTATAGTCAATTAATGAAATTTTTTGCCGATTATTTTCAACAAGGAGATATGGAAAGTAATGGTAAAAATATTGATCGAGAAGGCAATACCGTTGATTACAATACCGGTCCAATTATTTGGGGACAACCCGGGACTAATGGACAACATGCGTTTTATCAATTAATTCATCAAGGTACTAAATTAATTCCTTGTGATTTTCTCGCTCCAGCACAAAGTGATTATGATTTAATAGAGCATCACGATATTTTAATGGCGAATTTTTTAGCTCAACCTGAAGCCTTAATGCGTGGAAAAACCCGAGAAGAAGTTGAGCAAGATTTAACTATGGCTGAATGTGCTGATGAACGTTTAGTTTCTTCTAAAATTTTCCCGGGGAATGAACCTTCTAATAGTTTTTTATTTAAAAAAATTACCCCTAAAACATTAGGAACGTTAATTGCCTTATATGAGCATAAAATATTTACCCAAGGCATTATTTGGAATATTAATTCATTTGATCAAATGGGCGTAGAATTAGGTAAAGCTTTAGCGCAAGTTATTTTACCAGAATTAAAACACGAATCGCCCATTCGCAGTCATGATTGCTCAACCAACGGGTTAATTAATTATTATAAACAATTACGCTAATGATTAAAAATGAGTGTCGATAATTATGATGATCAAATTGAAGCCTTAATTGTTGTTGTACAGCAACGCTGTCAAGCTGAAATGAGCGATGAAGTTCAACAGGTGGTCGCAGAATTATTACGTCTATTAAATTGGGTAAGAAAAGATCGCCAATATCAATTGATTTCGACTTTGAAATTGGCTTTTGAAGTGTTATTAGTTGAAAAACCACAACTCACTTTAGTTAAACAAATTACCAATAATGTTCATCAAGAATTAAAATCAGGCACTCAATTTTCACCGCCAGTCAGAGTCGTAATTGGTTTATGTGGCTGGTTATTTATTGCGATTCCATTCATGCTATTAGTTATACCCGAACTTATGGGACAAGAATTAATATTAGGAATTCCAACGCATTTATTTCTTATGGTGATTTTATTTGGTTCCATAGGTAGCGTAGTGAGTATTATGGTAAGAATTCAAGATTTTTTAGTTTTAGAGGTCAGAGATAAATTTATTTTGTATTTTACCGGTGCGTTTAAACCGATTATTGGCATGGTGTTTGCCATTTTTGTATTTGCAATTATTAAATCTAATTTATTACCGTTAGCGATTCGTATTGACAGTGAGCATTATTTATTTATGGCAACTTCTTTTTTAGCCGGATTTAGCGAACGTTTTGCTAAAGATATTGTAGATTCTTTAGAAGATCGTTTTGAAGAAGCGACTAAAGGATCGCAAAATAATAAATTTCCTTAGCGATTAAATAACTCACTTTGATTGAATATTATTGATGATGCGATTTGAGAATTAAATTATGCCGGCATTTAGTTATACCGCGTTAGATAAACAAGATAAAATTAAAAAAGGCATTTTAGAAAGTGATAATGCCAAACAAGCGCGTCAGCAATTGCGTAATCAAGGATTAAAACCCTTGGAAGTAAATGCGGTTAATGTCAAGCCGAATAAACAAACTGCACAACGAGGGCTGTTTAGTCCTAGTTTAAGTGCTTCCGATTTATCCTTATTAACCAGACAGTTAGCCACTTTGGTGCGTGCTGCATTACCGTTAGAAGAATCCTTACAAGCGGTAGCTCAACAAAGCGAAAGCACTCGCGTGCAAATGATTTTAATGGCGGTACGTTCAGAAATTTTAGCGGGAAGTCCTTTGGCGCAAGCTTTAGAAACGTTCCCACGAATTTTTAAACGCGATTATATTGCTACTGTTTCTGCCGGCGAACAATCCGGAGATTTAGCGGTGGTTTTTGAGCGATTAGCCGATCATGTTGAACGAGATCAGGAATTGCGCCAAAAAATTATGGGAGCTTTATTATATCCAATTATTTTGGCAATTGTAGCGATTAGTGTAGTCATTGGATTATTGGTTTATGTGGTGCCACAAATCATTAAAGTATTTGATAGCATGAATAAAGAATTGCCGCCTTTAACTCAAGGTTTAATTAAAATTAGCAATTTATTACAAAATCAAGGCATCTGGATTTTATTAAGTGGATTAATCACTGCTATTTTGATTTATACCGCATTACAAAATCCAATGATTAAAAAACAATGGCATCAATTATTATTAAAATTACCCATGACTTCGCCTTTATTACGCACGTTAAATAGTGCGAGATTTTGTCGAACTTTAAGCACGTTATTAATGAGTGGCGTTCCTATGTTAAATGCGTTAACCATTGCGGCGCGAGTGGTGACTAATATTCCAATGCACAATACGGTGATTCAAGCGATTCAACAAGTTCGTGAAGGCAGTAGTTTATCTAAAGCCTTACGTCAAGGTTATGGATTTACTCCGCTAACGATTCATTTAATTGCGAGTGGAGAATCGAGTGGTAAATTAGATTTAATGTTAGAAAAAGCTTCAGAAACGCAAGAGCGAGAATTAAAAAATTGGATTGCTAATTTTTTGGTTTTATTAGAACCTTTAATGTTATTAGTGATGGGAGGAATTGTGCTGACAATTGTTTTAGCAATTATGTTACCGATTTTTAATTTGAATCAATTAGCGGGGTGATTCGTCATGATCGAGCATCAAGGAAAATTAAAACAATGGGATGATGAAAAAGGTTTTGGTTTTATTCAAATAGAAAATAGTCAAGGCAGAGATGTTTTTTTACATATTTCAGAAGTTAAAAATAGCACCCGTCGTCCAATGGTAGGCGATATTATTTTATATCAATTATCAACCGATGCTAAAGGTAAAATTAAAGCGACCAATGCCAGCATTAAAGGAGCGAGTTTCATTCGACCTAAAACTCAATCTAATGTTCGAGTTGTTCAGGAAAATAAAAAAAGTTTTTTAGGATTTATAAGTCGTTTTATTTTGGTAATTGCGGTGATTGTTATTATTTATAGTCAATTTCAATATCATCCTGACATTTCTTCTAGCTCTATTCAAAATAGCCCAGCACAGTCGTTACCACAAATTCAAAATAAATCGCCTGTTAATTATCAATGTGATGGCAGACAGCATTGTTCACAAATGCGTTCTTGTGAAGAGGCGACTTTCTTTATCCGAAATTGCCCAGATACTAAAATGGATGGCGATGGGGATGGTATTCCCTGCGAAGATCAATTATGTGGTCATTAATTTAAAATAATGATCAGTTATAAAAGTGGTCATTTCAAAAATTAAAAGAGTTCAGCTTAACCAATGAACTCATTTTTATTCCCAACATATTTTTTAAATCAATATAAATGAGAAATTTATGAATCAGAAAAAGCAACAAGGTTTTACTTTAATTGAAATTATGATTGTGGTGGTTATTCTCGGCATTTTAGGGGCGGTAATTGTGCCACAATTAATGGATAATCCCGATAAGGCACGAGTGGTTAAAGCCAAACAAGATATTATGGCATTAGAATCGGCGTTAGATTTATATAAATTGGAGAAATTCATTTATCCAACTACCGAACAAGGATTAGAAGCTTTACAGCCTAAATATATTAAAGTCATTAGTAAAGACCCTTGGGATAAACCGTATTATTATTTAAATCCAGGTGAACATGGCACTATTGATATTTATACTTTTGGTGCAGATGGTAAAAAAGGCGGTGAAGGCATGGATGCAGATATTGGTAATTGGGCTTTAGAAGAAAAAGCAGCACAATAATTATCAATATGAATTGGCAATATAATGGATAAATGAAATACAAATGAAACAACATTCTAATTGTTTACAGCGATTTTTATTTGAAGAACAGCATATTCGCGGTGAATGGGTACATTTAACCGAAACGTGGCAACAAGCTAAAGCCTATCAAAATTTAAATTCAGCGGTCGAAAATCAATTGGGACAAGCTTTAGCAGCGGTCGCATTATTATCAGCCACTATTAAATTTGAAGGCTCAATGATTTTGCAAATTGAAGGTAATGGCGCGTTACAAACTTTGGTCGCCCAAGCGAATCATTTGGGCAAAATTCGCGGTTTAGCACGCAGTTCTGACGATATTATTGCCGGTTCTTTAGCCCAAATGATGGGACAAGGTCGTTTGGTATTGACCATAGAAACGGGAAATCCTAAGCCTTATCAAGGAGTTGTGCTATTAGATGGACACAGTTTAGCGGCAACTTTGGAAACTTATTTTCGTCAATCAGAGCAATTGCCAACCCGATTATGGTTAGTGGCTAATTCGACGCAGGCTGCCGGATTGTTATTGCAAACTATTCCTTCTCATGCTGATAATGAGAAGAATTTATCAGAGTGGCAAACTATAGAATATTTAGCGAATACCCTTAGCGAAATAGAATTATTAAATTTGGATTGTGAATCTTTATTACATCGTCTATTTCATCAATATCCATTGCGATTATTTGCGGCTGAATCGATTGAATTTGCTTGTCATTGTTCACGAGAAAAAACTCAAGCGAGTTTGTTAACTTTAGGAATAGAGGAATTAATTGAATTAGCACAAAAACAAGAAATGATAACGGTAGATTGTCAGTTTTGTGGTCAAAGTTATGCTTTTAATCAAACGGATATTCAATCATTAATTCAAAATAATATGAAACATCATTAATTTAATAGGAAAAATCATGCGTATTATGTTATTAGGCAGTCCGGGTTCGGGAAAAGGTACACAAGCTCAATTTATTATTGAAAAATATCAGATTCCCCAAATTTCGACCGGCGATATGTTGCGTACAGCGGTTCGTGCAGGAACGGCTTTAGGAATTGCCGCGAAAAAAATTATGGAAGTCGGTGGATTGGTTTCTGATGAAATTATTTTAGGCTTAATTAAACAACGAATTGCTCAATCAGATTGTAAAAACGGCTTTTTATTAGACGGATTTCCTCGCACTATTGTTCAAGCCCAAGGTTTAGAAAAAATGGGAATTGAATTGGATTATGTGATAGAAATTATTGTCGATGATGAAGCCATTATTCAACGAATGAGTGGTCGTCGAGTGCATTTAACTTCTGGTAGAACTTATCATCTTATTTTTAATCCACCTAAAATTGCCGGTAAAGATGATTTAACCGGTGAAGATTTAATTCAACGTGAAGATGATCAAGAAATAACGGTGCGTAAACGCTTAGAAGTTTATCATCAACAAACGCAACCTTTGGTCAAATTCTATAGCCAAAAAGCTTTCGAAGGTAAAGTGAAATTTGCTTCAATTGCCGGAGTAGGTTCAGTTGAAGAAATTACAGCAAAAGTATTGGCCAGTTTAGCGTAATTGATTTAGGGGAAGACATTTTATGTCAGCGAAACAAAACCGTGAATTAATCACTATTGAAGCGTATTTATTAGCCGAGCGCGATGTTGAAATTAAACACGAATATATCGACGGTGAAATTTATGCAATGAGTGGTGCAAGCGATAAACATAATCTTATTGCTGGCAATCTTTTCGCTGAAATATTTAATCATATCAAAAGAAATAAATTAACTTGCAAAGGTTATATTTCTGACATGAAATTAAAAACAGCGCGACGGGTATTTTATCCTGATATTATGGTGATATGTAATGATCAAGATAATCAAAATGATTATTATAAAACTTCCCCTAAATTAATCATTGAAGTGTTATCAAAATCCACTCGCAAAATCGACAAAACTTTAAAATGTTTTTGTTATCAAAATATTCCGGCTATGGAAGAATATGCGATTGTAGAACAAGATATTTGTGAGATTACTGTTTTTAGAAAAAATCACTATTGGCAATCGAATTGTTATTATCTTGATGAT
>JBEEJU010000112.1:0-2667 GCA_041169045.1 Pseudomonadota bacterium | reverse complement strand
TATACCACTAATGTTTCTATGAATGCCCAATTAGTTAATCGCCCTGAAATTACTGCAATTAATGCTGGAAAGATTGCGTGGTTGGTCACTACTCAAGCTAAAACTGCGGTGAATAGCTATTTGCAATCGGGTTTACAAGCGGCAATTTGGAAGCAAGTGTATGGTGATCGCTTTGAAGTGTTAGCGTCCACCAGTGTTTCGATTAAACAAGCCTATACCAATTATATTAATTTATTGGGTAATAACGCAGCACCTTTAAACAGTGTATTGTGGCTTGACCCTCGTAGTGGTACTAACAATCAAAATCACGCTCAAGACCAAGTGGCTTGGGGTAAAAATTTTGGGTTAAATACTCCGATTCCTGCTGCAATGTGGCTATTTGGTTCAGCTATTGCTGGTGTAATAGGATTAGCAAAACGTAAATCTGCTGTTTAATTAAGCAAGATAATTCGTGACGCTTTAAACCGCCCTTCTTAAAAAGGGCGGTTTTTTTATGCGTGTTAAATCACCAATGTAAATGGGCAGTTTTAACAGGATCATCCCATAATTCAATTAATGTCTGATTCAAAATACAAACGGTAATCGAACATCCAGCCATATCTAAAGCGGTTGTATAATTACCCACTAAAGAACGAATCACTTTAATGCCTCGTTGTTGTAAATAATTAAATGCAATTTGATAAACTAAATACAATTCCATTAAAGGCGTTGCGCCATAACCATTCACATGTAATAGCACGGATTGAGGATTAATTGGTGAATTAAATTCTGCAACAATTGCCTCCATTAATTGTTCAATCATTAAATTTGCTTCGGTTAAAAGTTGTCGATGTCGTCCCGCTTCACCATGAATTCCTACGCCCATTTCAATTTCATCAGCGGCTAAATTAAAAGTCGGTTGACCCAAAGCCGGAACGGTACAGCTGGTTAAAGCTAATCCCATGGAAGCCATAGATTGGTTTAGTTGATTCGCTAAGGCTACACAGCCGGTTAAATCGATTCCGCGTTCAGCAGCAGCACCTAAGATTTTTTCCATGATTAATGTACCGGCAATTCCCCGTCGCCCAATACTGTGATTTTTCGGTAATGCGACATCATCAGCGACTAATACACTAGCTTGTGGACAATCAAGCATTTCAGCGGCAATTTCAAAATTCATTACATCGCCAGCATAATTTTTCACGATAAATAAAACGCCGCCGCCATTTTCTACAGCCGTTGCTGCTGCCAACATTTGATCGGGTGTAGGAGAAGTAAAAATTTGCCCCGGACAAGCGGCATCTAACATCCCGGTACCGACAAAACCAATGTGTAAAGGTTCATGACCTGATCCACCTCCCGAAATCAAAGCGACTTTGCCTTGACGAGTAGGTTGTAAGCGGCGGATAAAATAAGGGTGGCGATGTAATTCGATCAGATGATGATGCGCTAAAGCAAAACCTTCTAAACTATCAGATAATAGTGTATCGATTTGGTTGATCAATTTTTTCATAAGCGGATTCTCGAGATAAAAAAGTGAAAATTAAGCTCATTTATGCCAAATTCACTAAAACTTCAGTCACTTCACGAATATCTGTCATGATCCAAGTTGGTTGATAATCCAAAGTTTTTAACTCTTCAAGCGTTGAAACGCCGGTTAACACCAATAAACTACGAATTCCGGCATTTACCGCTCCTAAAATATCCGTATTCATTCGGTCGCCAATCGCAACTGTATGTTCAGCAGCAACGTCCAATAAACTCATAGCTTGTTGATACATAATCGCTTCAGGTTTACCTATAATCAACGGTTTAACACCCGTCGCGGCTTCGAGGGCGGCTAAAATGGCTCCGTTACCGTGAGTAATTCCGCGTTCAGTGGGTAAGGTTGTATCCGCATTTGTGCCAACGAATTTTGCTCCGGCGCGAATATTTAAAGTCGCAGTAGCTAATTTATCCCAAGATAACCCTTTATCTAAACCACAAACGACGATGTCTGCGCCCTGATTAGGCGTGGTTGTCGTGTTTAATTGGTAGAGATCGGTTAAGGTAAAACCTTGATCAATTAAAGGCTGACGCGCGCCTTGTTCACCAATCACAAAAATTCGTGTTGAAGCGGGAGGATAATGTTGAGCTAAATACAAAGCCGTTGCCATGCTTGAGGTTAAAATTTCTTCGGTTTTAACGCTAACTCCCATGCGAGCTAATTTAGCCACATATTCGGCTTGAGTCATGCCAGCGTTATTAGTAGCCAAAATAAAGGGTAATGACAAAGTGCGCAATTGTTGAAAAAACTCGATTAAACCCGGCAAAGGTTGTTCACCATGCCATAAAACGCCATCCATATCGATAATTAATGCACGCACTGAAGTTAAAGGATTCATAAAAAGTCTCAAGTGAAGAAAAAATAGATAAAGTTTATCCCTAATTGGCTTAGGTTATTTTTTATTATTGTATTCTGTTTCAAAATGAATAAAAATCATTTAATTAAGATATAAAATAGCCAAATATCATTTTAAATTCTGTTTGAAAATTGATTTAAAATAATTTAAACAGAAGATAAACAGGGTTAAAAGATAAAAACGACTCAGTGATAAAAAACACAAATTGCCTTAGGTAAAATGGAGAATACGCTTAAAACTGATCAGAGCTTGTCAACAATATCAATCAGTTTGACGCTAGTCAATT
>JBEEJU010000111.1:0-13421 GCA_041169045.1 Pseudomonadota bacterium | reverse complement strand
AGATATAGATTTAATTGCAGAATAAATAGATAGCCATAAATGAAATTCACATCTAGGTTTAACTCTTTTAATAAACTGCTTAAATTTAGACCAAGCCAACTCTATGAATAAAATAGGCTTTATTAAGATAGCCTTGAAAAGTTCGATGAAAAATCATTCCTTCTTTCGCCATAATTCCAACCGTTGTATAGTGCTTTCCTTGTGAAGTCGGTCGTTCACTATAAGCTCTTTCATTTTTAGGAGAACGTGCAAATTGCACAGTCATATTCAAGCAAGTACCTGTTTCATCAAGAAAATTTCTATCATTTTCAGAAATATCGCTTAACTTTTTTACGAATTCTTTCCTTTTTTCTTGAACACTTTTTTCATCTTGCTTGGGATCGTAAAAGCTTTTTTTTAAGTGATATATTTGCCTTTTTTAAATGACCATGTATAGTTGAAATACCAATTAATTCATTAAATTTTTCTAAATATTTTTGGCGGAGTTCTTCCAAAGTAATATCATTTTTATTTTCAACCTCAGAAATAAGAAATTGCTTCCCTTCTTCACCGACTACAAAATAAGTTGCTCCACCTTTTTTAGCGGGAGTTAATGTTCCTTCATTTTCGTATTGAGCTTTCCAACGTGAAACTGTAGCTGTTCCCAATTCAAAAAAATTAGCGGTTTCATTAGTTGTATGTTCTTTTAAATATTTAAGGACAGATTTTCTTAATTTTTCTTCTGGATTAAATTTTTCCATACTATTTACCCATAATTTTATTATTGTACTTATATTATTATAATATCAGATAGGGTTGATAATACTATAATCGCGCAATTTAATTTAAACCGCGTCATTCTTGAATACACGCCGTTAATGCAGGAAAGGACAACCGCATAGACTACGCTGACTGAACTTGAGACAATGCTATTTCAAAAAATTCGTTTCCGCGCTAAAAATGAAATTTATTGCCTACGTCTTAGAATTGGCAAACTTAATTGAAAACGACTCTTTCCAAAGCTATTTTGAAAAAATAGTTTCCGCTACGATTGAAGGACATTTCTTAAAAACCAAATCTGATTTTATGATTGCTAAAGGCATATTGGATAAGCCGCAGCAACCTTATTTTCATTTTCAGCAATATAAACCGCACAAAAAACCAGTTGTTGATTCAATGGCGCAATTATTAGAAGCTTTATTAATTGCGCAAGAAATGAATCAACATCAATTTCCAATGTACGGTTGTGAAGTCATGGGCAAATTATGGAGCTTTGTGATTTTAGAAGAAAACACTTATTGTCTCTCAAAAAGTTATGATTGCACTGAACAAGAGGATTTATTAAGTATTATTGCTATTTTGCGTAAATTTAAAACGATTTTAATCACACAATTTTTAAAATCTTAAACGAAGAATATTATGATCAATATTTAATAAGCAGTGAATATCCATTTTCTCTATAAGTGACTACCATTTTTAAATTGATTAATTTTGTTATTCATTTTTCTGCAAAATTTCAATTTTAGCAAATTTACGTTTACCCACTTGATAAATATGCTTTGAATTAACCGTTAATAATAATTTACTATCGGTTACACGTTCTCCGTCTATTTTAACCGCGCCTTGTTGAATCATACGCATCGATTCAGAAGTGCTATTGGTTAATCCCACCGCTTTTAATACGTTCGCAATTGGACAATTGAATTCAGCACTATAAAATTGAAATTCGCTAATTTTTTCTGGAATAGCCCCTCGTTGAAATTGGGCTTCAAATTGTTGTAATGCTTGTTGAGCCGCTGATAAACTATGAAATCGCGTAATGATTTCTATGGCTAATTCAACTTTATAATTTCTAGGATTAGCTCCTTCAAGAGTTGCTTGTTTCCATTGTAAAATTTCACTTATAGATTTAAAACTGAGTAATTCAAAATACCGCCACATTAATTCATCAGAAATGGACATTATTTTGCCAAACATTTCATCTGCCGTATCCGCAACCCCAATATAATTATTTAATGATTTAGACATTTTTTGCACTCCATCTAACCCTTCCAAAATAGGCATAGTTAATACCACTTGTGGTTTTTGCCCATATATTTCTTGTAATTGTCTTCCGACTAATAAATTAAATTTTTGATCTGTACCGCCTAATTCAACATCAGCCTGCATAATGACTGAATCATATCCTTGAATTAACGGATATAAAAATTCATGAATAGCAATTGATTGATTCGCTTTATAACGTTTATGAAAATCATCACGTTCTAACATTCTAGCAACGGTATGTTTAGCCGCTAATTGAATTAAATCAGCCGCTGACATTTGACTCATCCACGTCGAATTAAAAACCACTTCTGTTTTATTGGGGTCTAAAATTTTAAACACTTGTTGCTGATAAGTTTTGGCATTTTCTAACACTTGTTCACGAGTTAAAGGTTTTCGTGTTACATTTTTTCCAGTCGGGTCTCCAATCATGCCAGTAAAATCGCCAATTAAAAATAAAACTTGATGTCCTAAATCTTGAAATTGTTTTAATTTATTTAATAAAACGGTATGTCCCAAATGCAAATCAGGCGCGGTTGGATCAAATCCGGCTTTAATTCGTAATGGACGATTTTCCGCTAATTTTTTTTCTAATTCTGAAATCACTAAAATTTCGTGAGTCCCTCGAGTTAATTGTTCTAATATGTCGGTATTCATTAATAACTCCTGATAAATAATTAAGATAATTGGCTGAAAAGCTAATTTCGATTACAATAGTTTTATTTTTCAACCACAATAGAAAAAATGATGATTCCTAAACAAATACAATCGCCGCAATTATATATTGGTTTAATGTCTGGTACGAGTCTTGATGGTATTGATGCAGCTTTAGTTGATTTTTCAACTTCAATCCCAAATTTAATTGCTACGCATTATTCACCATTTGATAATACGATTCAAAAACAAATTCAATCTTTAACCAAATTACATTATTTAGTTGAATATGGTCAATTGGATCATCAATTGGGTCAATTATTTGCTAAAGTCGCTCTTGAATTATTAGCCAAAACCCAATATCAAGCTCAAGATATTTGTGCAATTGGTAGTCATGGACAAACAGTTTATCATCATCCCAATTCCGAATCGGCATTTTCTTTACAAATTGGCGATCCGAATTTAATTGCTCAACTCACCGGTATTACGACAATAGCGGATTTTCGTCGGCGTGATATAGCTGCGGGCGGACAAGGCGCGCCATTAGTTCCAGCATTTCATCAAGCGATATTTGCCAATCATTGCCAAAAAACAACTGTGCTTAATATTGGGGGAATTGCTAATATTACCATATTATATCAACAACCGTTAATTGCTTTTGATACTGGAATTGGAAATACTTTCATGGATTATTGGTGTCGATTACATTTACAACAGCAATATGATATTCAAGGACAATGGGCGCGAACTGGACAAATTATTCCAGAATTGCTTTATCAATTTAAACAAGATAATTATTTTTTTCGTTCACCGCCCAAAAGCACCGGACAAGAATATTTTTCAGTAAAATGGTTAGAATCGCATTTAATGGCTTTTAAATCGTATTCTGCTCAAGATATACAAGCCACATTATGTCGATTAACTGCTGAAACGATTATTGATGCGATTCATCATTATGCACCAGAAACTCAACAATTAATTGTTTGTGGTGGCGGTGTACATAATTTATTTTTAATGGAACAATTACAAACCACAAAATGGTCAGCGGTGAGTAGCGAATTATTTGGCATTAATCCCAATTATGTCGAAGCAATGGCATTTGCTTGGTTAGCGAAACAAACCTTATTCGGTTTATCGGGAAATGTTACTAGCGTTACCGGTGCGACTATGCCGGTGATTTTAGGCGGAATTTATTTATAAGCCATTTATTTATAATCCAGCAATCACTCTGAAAATCTATTTAACTGAATTCTTGTCAAAATTAAATTTGTCTTAGTTTAGTTTTTAGTTTATGATTCAAAACAAGTAGAAATATCTGATAATTTATGTATTTCTATTCATTCAATTTTCTGAGAATTTATGATGATAAACACTTTGCAATCCGGAGCAAATATTTCTCTCAATCATTTAGAAAATATTGAGATTGAACTTTTGTATTCCCCTAATCATTTCGTTATGAATATTGCGGCTTTTCTATTAAATAATAGTGATAAAGTACGCTCTGATAACGATTTCATTTATCTACACGATAATGTTGAAATTCAATCCGAATATGTCACCTTATCACTACGTTCAGGTCATCCTATTTTTCGGATAAATTTAGCCAAAATCACTCCTGATATTCAAAAAATTGTTTTTGTGATAGCGAGTAAAGATTCTTTAAATCATTTGCAAAATATTCAAATTAAAATAGGGGATTTAGCAATTTTTAATCCAGAAAATACGGGATTGTGTTCTTTATTATTAGGTGAATTATATTTTAAAAATCAGCAATGGAAATTTAGAGCATTAGGTCAAGGTTATCAACAAGATTTATCTTTTTTAGCCAATCGTTTTGGGACACAATTTAATCCCCAAACACAAACTGATTCTGTTTCAAATCAAACCAATCATCGCTTTATTTCTAGTAATACAGATCAGGTTATGGCGACTTTACGTCAAGAAATCCCTTCGGTACAAACCATTATCAATCCTGATAATGTCAAAGAGGGTATTTTAGCGATTAAAAGTTTTTCTTGGCAATGGATGTTAACCAGCTTAGTTATTTTTATTATTTTAGAAATCGTTATTTCCAGCTTATTTTTTGTGAATTCATTTTGGTCATTTGCGCCGCAAAGTTTTCGCTATTTAGTCGAAATTGTCTCTTTTTTGATCACTTTTTTATTAGGTGGTACCATAGTTGGTTTAATTTCACCTTCAATTCGTGTGATTGAACCCGCATTAGCCGCTTTTTTTAGTGTATTTATTATGTTATCCAACGGTTTTTTCACTCCATATGGATTTTCTAATTTCAGCTTAGTGAAAACTGTAATTGGCGGGGGAATTGCTTTTGCTTTCGCAATGTCTGGAGCGCGTTTAGGAGAAAAAATAGCCGCAAAATTTGGCAATAAAACTTCTCAAAATTATTTTAATCGACGTAATCGCAATTAAATGATTGATGTTTTTGAATTCGATCTTGAATCTGCCAATACTAAAAAATTGGCAGATTTTACAAAATAACTTTAAATATATTGAATTGCTAAAATTTCATATTCAATATCGCCGCTAGGTGCTTTGACCGTCACAACATCTTCAGCTTCTTTAGCAATTAAAGCTCTAGCAATTGGAGAATTAATTGAAATACGATTTTCTTTAATATCGGCTTCATCTTCTCCTACAATTTGATAAGTAGAAATATCCCCCGTATTTAAATTTTCAATTTCAACGGTTGCGCCAAAAACAACTTTATTATTTGCATTTACTTTAGTGACATCAATAATTTGGGCATTTGATAATTTCGCCTCAATTTCTTTAATCCGTCCTTCAGAAAAACTTTGCTGTTCTTTAGCAGCATGATATTCGGCGTTTTCTTTCAAATCACCATGCGCTCGGGCTTCAGCAATTGCCGCTACAATACGCGGACGTACTACAGATTTTAATTCTTCCAATTCGGCGCGTAATTTTTCTGCACCTTTAATCGTTAATGGAATTTTTGCCATTTGTTTACATTCTCCAATTTTTTAATGACACACGAATTTTCGTATTCATTCTATTATAAACAATTTATTAAGTTTTATCAGTTTAAATAGATCACTGATTAGGATTAATTTCTCAAAATTTACCGTAATAGCCCTCTTTTAAGGCATCAAATAAATTAGCCGCAGTATGAATTTCACCATCATATTCAATTTCATCATTGCCTTTTAATTCAATCATTGAACCATCTTCTAAAGTAAATTGATATTTGGTATTTTCCAAATCTGATTCTTTAACCAATACACCTTGAAAAACTTCGGGATTAAAACGAAAAGTGGTGCAGCCTTTTAATTCATTTTGATAGGCATATAAATAAATATCTTTAAAATCTTGATAGGCGAAATCAGTAGGCACATTAGCGGTTTTAGAAATCGATGAATCAATCCATTTTTGGGCGGCGGCTTGAATATCTACATGTTGTTTAGGCGTAATATCTTCTGCACAAATAAAATAATCCGGCAATTTATGTTTACTATCTGTACTATAAGGTACGGCTTCCGAATTAATTAAATGTCGATAAGCCAATAATTCAAATGAATAAACATCGACTTTTTCCTTGGTTTTTTTACCTTCACGAATCACATTACGCGAATAATGATGGGCAAAACTCGGTTCAATTCCATTGCTTGCATTATTGGCTAAAGATAAAGATATAGTTCCCGTAGGTGCAATTGAAGTCGCATGAGTAAATCTAGCTCCTATTTCGGCTAATTCAGCCACTAATTCGGGTTCAATTTGCGCAATTTTTTGTAAATAACGACTGTATTTTGCGTGTAATATTTTACCAAAAACTTGATCGCCAATTTTATAACCATCGGTTTGCATTTCTGGGCGTTTTCGCAACATTTCCGCAGTAACAGTAAATAATTGTTCCATAATCGGTGCTGCTCCTTTTTCTTTGGCTAATTCCACCGCCATTTTCCAATTTTCCACCGCCATTATTTTAGTGACTTCTTCGGTAAATGTTAACGAATCCGGTTCGCCATATTTCAAACCTAATACCGTTAAAGTAGAACCTAATCCCAAATATCCCATTCCGTGACGACGTTTATTAAAAATCTCGTGGCGTTGTTTTTCTAAAGGTAGTCCATTAATTTCAACTACATTGTCTAACATACGAGTAAAAATACGAATCACTTTACGATATTTATCCCAATCAAAATATGCTTTGGAAGTAAAAGGATTTTCAACAAATTTGGTTAAATTAATTGAGCCTAATAAACAAGAGCCATATGGCGGTAATGCTTGTTCACCACAAGGATTGGTTGCAACAATATTTTCACACCACCAATTGTTATTCATTTCATTGACTTTATCAATTAAAATAAATCCGGGTTCTGCATAATCATATGTGGAACTCATAATAATATCCCATAAACGTTTTGCAGGTAATGATTTATAAATTTTACAAGCAACTAAGCCTTCATTATTAACAATATAATCCGGTTGAATGGCTAAATTACGCCAAATAATTTGGTCTTTATCGGTTAAATCTAAATGATCTCTAATGCGTTCTTTTTCGGTAATGGGAAAAGATAAATGCCATATATGATCCTGTTTAACCGCATCCATAAAATCAGCGGTAATTAATAATGACAAATTAAATTGACGTAAACGTCCATCTTCACGTTTGGCGCGGATAAATTCAATCACATCCGGATGTCCAATATCGAAAGTTGCCATTTGTGCGCCGCGTCTGCCACCAGCAGAAGAAACCGTGAAACACATTTTGTCATAAATATCCATAAAAGATAATGGACCTGAAGTGTAAGCTCCAGCCCCCGAAACATATGCTCCTTTAGGACGCAATGTTGAAAAACAATAGCCTATGCCCGCACCACTTTTTAAGGTTAAGCCAGCTTCATGAACTTTTGCCAAAATATCATCCATGCTATCGGTTATATCACCACTGACGGTACAATTAATCGTCGAAGTGGCTGGTTTATGAACCATTGCCCCAGCATTCGATAAAATGCGCCCCGCAGGAATCGCTCCGTTGCGTAATGCCCACAAAAATTCCCTATAGTACAACTCCTGTTTAATCTTAGTCGTTTCGACCTCTGCTAATGCTTTAGCGATACGTTTATAAGTTTCGTCAATCGTGGCATCCAAAAACTCGCCTTGTTTAGTTTTTAGGCGATATTTAGACTCCCAAATGTCTAATGAAGCGGTTTGAAAAGGAATATCGGTCACAGTATTATGAACAACTTGCAATGATGCGGGCATGAAAAAATCCTAAACAAGATACAGTAAAAGTGTCTGATCCGACACTAAAGCCCGCGAATTCTACCGTAAACTTTTCTAGGGTTGTCAACTAGATTTTAGTAAAAAATAACACAATCAATCAGTTACATTTTTTAAGATAAAATCTTTTAAAATCAAATAATTATATTTATGCTCATTTCCAAATCAGTGATTCGACACTGCTTAATTTACAGACAAATCGAAATTATATACGCACTGATTGCAGTCTATGATATAACAATTTCCTGTCGATGATTATTGACTGGCTACCTCTTAAGTGCAGAAACAACTATTTTTGGAGACATCATTATGACTCAACCTATTTTCAAACCTATTCCCGTAACGGAAATAGTCAGTTTGCCATTCAAATTTGATGAAACGGCATTGTTAAACTGGCTAAACGATCTGAGTCACGCGGATGCTAAAGAAGCCTGTTTGCGAATTTTAGTTTTATCACAACGATTAAATAAAACCGACGTGATTGCTAAAAATCGCATTATTTTTCTCAATCATATTCGTGAATATTTAAAACAATTTTTTAAACGATTAGAACATAATTATTGGGATTCTGGTTTTCCTTTATCACCGGTAGAAATCATATATGCTGAAATTGTGGTGTGGAATCATTTGACATTAGCTCAAGGATTTTTAATTGCGGCACAAGAAAGTAATTATAAAAATGATTGTAATTTTGCCTTGTATATGGCATTAAAATCTATGGGAACTGCACAATTACATATTGCCAGTGTTTATAGTAGTGCTGCCTCTGGTTTTTGGCATTTAGTTTATCAAATTTATCATTTAGCCGAAAAACAAAAAGTATTAAATCTCGCGTTAACGGTGAATCACAAAAATAATTTAACTATTCATCAATTTTTTACCAAAATGTTAATTTTTCACATTAGTGATATGCAACAATTTTGTCCAAAAGATATGCGTACTTTATTTTATTTTTTAGAAAAAGTATGCAGTTATATGGTTATTGATACCGAATTGGATAATTGTGATTATACCTCTGACCAAAGCAATTTATTTGTATTAGATTTAAAAACCGATCACCCGCCTTTTCATGTCAGTCAACAACAACAATTAACCAGTGATGTCACGCGATATTTTTCCCCCATTAGCGTGGTTAAAACGATGAATACGATTATTGCGAATAATAGTTATTGGAGTGGTACTTTAAAATCGATTAATCATAGTTTATTAAAACGGGTCATTAATGCTTTAAATTTTAAACAAAAACGTTTATATCAACGTAAATATGAAGGATTATTATCTTTAAGTGTAATTGGTTTAGAAGATATTTTAGCCTTTTTATATAAAGTTGCTGAAAAAAAACCGGTAGTGGTTACTGAATTAACTACACAAACTACAAATATTAGAGAATATAATACTCAAGATTTAAATGCAGAAAAGCGTAGAGAAATTTGGGGACAAGTTTCATATGCAACCAAAACGCCTAATAAAAAAGTCACTTTAAAGCAATTACAAATAATAGACAGTAGTGCCAATGGGTATGGTGTTCGATGGTTAGATACGCAAACTAAAGTCAAAATTAATGATATTTTAGGAATTATTTCCGAAGATAAAAAACATTTAGAAATTGCTATTATTCGCCGTGTTATTATCGAAAGTTTAAATGTATTTCGATTTGGTATTAAAGTCATCGGTTTTGAATCTGAATTAGTTTATATCAGCAATACAGATTATCATAGTCAAGGAATATGGGCGATTTTTATTCCCGGAATTGAATTACTCGAAGAATTAGATATGTTAATTTATAGCACTGGCAGTCTTAAATTAGGCGATTTTTTTTATATTCATCGGGGGGAAGAAATTAAATTATGTTTATTTGAGCAAGAATTAATGGTTACTGCATCAATTTCATTAATTCAACTCCGTTATCCCGTAGAAAGCTCAATTTAAGATTTCATTTCTTCCATTAGCAATTGAATAATTGGCTGAGTTTGGGGACGAATTCCACGCCATAATGTAAATGCTTCAGCAGCTTGTTCAACTAACATACCTAGTCCATCTACACTTTTAATAGCTCCATGATTTTGTCCCCATTTAACAAATGGAGTAGGATTACGGCTATAAGCTAAATCATAACAATATCCACCTGAAGCCAAAATAGTTTCGGGTAATTCGGGTAATTGATTCGTTAAACTTGCGGATGTTGCATTTAAAATTAAATCAAATTGATAATCTTTTAATTCACTGAAATGACAAGCAATCATTTGAATATTTGAATCATTAAATTCTTTGGCTAATTTTAAAGCTTTTTCGACGGTACGATTGGCAATTACTAGGTTTTGGGGCAATAAATTTAATAACGGGGCAATAATTCCACGAGTCGCTCCTCCTGCACCTAAAATCAATAACCGTTTATGTTGAATAGTTAATTGATAATTGACAGTTAAATCCGTCATTAATCCAATACCATCAGTATTATCGCCAAGAATAATCCCATTAGATAATTGACATAAAGTATTAACCGCTTTAGCTATTTTTGCCCGTTCGGTTAATTGATCGGCATATTCAAAAGCCAATTCTTTTAAAGGCACTGTACAATTTAATCCTAAACCGCCATTCGCAAAAAATTGATTAACAAAAGGGGTGAATTGTTCTGGAGATACGCATTCAGCAGTATAATTTAATGATTGCTGCATTTGTTGCGCAAATAATTGATGAATCCGTGGAGATAAGCTGTGTTTAATAGGTGAGCCGATAACGGCGTATTGATCCATAAATTTTGTACCTCAATATAACAAAATGGTAATGTTCTTATAACGGAATTTAGTTTTTGAAAATTTCAATTTATTTTTCAAAGTTCGATCGTGAAACAATAAAGGAATAAAATTTTTTGGGGTATGATAATATTTTTCGAGTATTCCTAATTTTTCAATATTTTTAAAAGCAAAATCGGTAAAAAGCAAAATATTAGAATCCACAAAATAATTAGCGGTCATAAATAGATTTTCTATTGAGCGGTTGAAATTCTTTGACTAAGCGCGGAGCGATGTTTTTTCTGAATTGTTTTAGGTTGATTTTTAGCGTATTTTTCAAGCAGAAATTCATAAAAATCAATGAGTTCTTGTTGTGCAGAAGCGGGTAATGGCGATAAATTAAGGGTGTTTTCAATTTCTATGGCTTGCATGATTTTTCTCTATTTTGGTTTAATGCGGTTAAGGGAAATCAAAAATGCGAAAGGTTTTTTGCGTTATTTTGGCAAAGTGTCGGGAATGTCGATGAGGATTTGCATGATGTTTTCTCTGGTAGCTATTTTTACCGATGGCAAAGCGAAATTGTATCATCAAGCGACAGGCAATAAAAAACCGCCCTTGATTTTACCGCAGACGGTTTTTTTGTAGTTTATTATTTGTAAGTCTTTTAATCATCAGCCCCTGAATTTATTTTTTCTCTTACCGATTCAATTTCTAGCTTTAACTCTTCCGTTCTTTGATGAGTCATTTCAGCCATACAAGTAGAGAGGATAGTATCTTGTACGAGGGTGTTCAGCTTCTTCTGATGTCGCTTTAGAGGTACAAGTGTTTTCCCTTTGTTTTAGCCATTCCTTCTGCATGGGTAATAACACACTTTTAACCTCTTTACCGGCGGCTTGCCAAACACTATTGATTTGTTTATTTGCCTCGTCTATTGCGTTTTTAGCTTTTTCGTTCTAACCATTTTACGAGTTACTGCGCTTTACAAACTAAAAAGCTTTTATCCTGTTTTGGGATATTCCAAAATAGGATAGACAATAACACCATGCCAAAAAATTCTCAATATGATTCTTTCCAAAAAGCTCTGATAACTGCTAGACAAGAAAATAATCTAACACAGCAGGAGGTCGCTTTTCGTCTTGGCAAACCTCAATCTTTCGTTTCAAAATATGAAAGTGGGGAAAGACGGCTTGATGTTATTGAATTCTTGGATGTTTGCCAAGCTCTCTCCATCACTCCGCAATCAATTTTACAAAAACTCGGAGTGCAAAATGAATAAACGAATTTCAATCCTTGAAAAATGGGG
This sequence comes from Pseudomonadota bacterium, assembly GCA_041169045.1. GTDB lineage: Bacteria > Pseudomonadota > Gammaproteobacteria > Methylococcales > Methylomonadaceae > CAIQWF01. The sequence goes on along the minus strand of JBEEJU010000111.1, from coordinate 1,451 downwards.
AATTACTGAAGAAGAATTAACAGAACTTGTTGAACAAAATCCAAGTTTACGAGGCATGATGCTAGGATATGTTGCTGAGAAAAAATTTCATGATTATTTTCTGAACCATTCTGAGATTACTGAAAAAGCAAAAGATGATGACCATGATAGAAGTAAAAAAGGCGACCGACGCATTGTTTATAAAGGAAAAACACTAATCATCGAAATCAAAAGCTTACAAACAGCGACAGTAAAAAAATTAGGTGATGATGAATGGGAAGGGAAAACTCAAGTTGATGGTAGCGACAGAAGAATAATCAAATTTCCAGACAATAGTGAACTTAATACCACGTTATTGTTAAAAGGTGAGTTTGATTTACTCGCTGTCAACTGTTTTTCTTTTGGAGAAAAGTGGCGATTTGTTTTTGCTAAAAATAAGGATTTGCCGACATCAAACTTTAAAAAATACACACCAGAACAACGAAGTCAATTAATTGCTTCTTTAATCCCCGTGACATGGCCGCCTCAAGCTCCTTTTACAGATAATCCTTTTTTATTGCTAGATGAACTTGTCACTGACAAAAATTAACTTTTCATAGACTGACGCTTTTTTCCTTTTGGAATTTTAATGAAAACCAAAAAATAGCTATGATTTTTTCTCGCATGAATTTGTTGCTTTAGACGGGAAACGCTGGCTTTATTTTGCCTTACAACTACAAATAAATCTTTGGTATAAAAACCAAGTTCTTGATAATAATTAATAATTTCAACATGGGTTAGCCATTGACGGTTAGCTGAAACTTCGTCTTGGCATTTTACAATCATTACTCCGTTATCTTTTAAAACCCTAAAGGCTTCATGTCCTGCCCTATAATAAAGGTCTGTGACAGCACCGTGCCATTTAGGACCTTCATTGTTAGATTCATCACCATTTGAATAGTATTCACGGAATGAAGCATGAGAGCCATCGCCAGCTTTATGGTTTTTATTATTCCTTAATAAACCTTCCATATAAGGAGGGTCTAAAACGACAGCATCTAGGCTTTCGTTTTGATAGGGAAGTTTCCGGCAATCAATTCCCTGTGAAATATCTGAAGAAATGAGTTCATATTTAGTCAAATCTACATTTTTCCAAAAAACACCTGTGCCAAAAGTAACATCAGCTATTTTTGAACCAACAGGAACATGAAGGTCTAAAATTAAAGGGAAAACATCCGCATTACCAGAAATATGGGCAGACATTGTGATTTGACTAGTAGCAATACCTGTCTGCGTACGTTTTTTGGGTACAGGTTTAGAGCTATCGTTAAATAAGGAGTTTTGAATAGAGGCACTGGACATATCTAAATAATATCCTATTTTGGGATAAAAAGTAAAGCTAAACTACTCCCATAAAACAAAACAGCTTAAAACCTTTCTACACACATCAAAAACACTTCGCCTGAAACCCGCTAGGCGACTCTAAACTAAAC
>JBEEJU010000110.1:0-9459 GCA_041169045.1 Pseudomonadota bacterium | reverse complement strand
CAGACAAAAATCCGATAACATTATATGATAGCGGTCTTTTTTTAACAGATAAAAAGGTTTTCTAATGCAAGTTGCAAACACATTGGCTGTTTCTATCCATTACACTTTAACCAATCATGCGGGTGAACAATTGGATAGTTCTATAGGGCAGCAACCTTTGGTGTATCTACATGGGCGCGGTAATATTATACCCGGTTTAGAACAAGCTCTAATGGGCAGAGAGGTCGGTGATAAATTTATCGTGACTATCCCAGCAGCTGAGGCATATGGCGTTTATCAAGCAGATATGGTGCAGGTGATACCGCGTTCGATGTTTGAAGGGATTGACGAATTAGAGCTAGGCATGATGTTTCATGCAGACGTGAGTCATGGAACTGGAGTCGTGACGATTACTGGCATTGAGGGTGATCAAATTACTATTGATGGCAATCATCCTTTAGCGGGTCAGGATTTGACTTTTGCGGTTGAAGTAATGGATGTTCGCGCCGCTACTGCCGATGAATTAGCACATGGTCATGTTCATGGAGCTGGTTGTCAACATTAATTGCAAAAATGAATTATTAAATTAATTTATTGCAAAAAAGGCGGTGATTAAAAAGATCACCGCCGATTTAAATTAAGTGATAATTAAATCTAAATGACTAATTATCGGATGTGTATTCGTTCCTAAAATAGCAATTAAAGTTGGATCGCCGCCTTTATTGCCATCAGCATCATAATACAAATGTCCATCAGTGGTATTGTAAATTAAATAATCATTGGCATCCGCAGCGGTTTTTATATTCGCGCCCATTCGCAACATTTGATTATCAACTGCACCAGTTTTAGTCAGTGATTTAAACACTAAATTTTCAATTTGAATACTGTCATCTTTTGCCGAAAAATCGGTAATTCTATCCGTACCCAATTTACTATTTAGCCGAAAAATATCCGCCGCTGAACCGCCGGTTAAAATATCATTACCATCCCCACCAATTAAGCTATCAATTCCACCCGCGCCATTTAAAATATCATTGCCTTCACTGCCAAGTAATAAATCGCGTCCGTCGCCACCAATTAACGTATCATCGCCTAATCCGCCATCTAAACTATTATTATCTGCGCCGCCGGATAAACTGTCTTTTCCTAAACCGCCAATCAGCGTGTCATTTCCCCCGCCTCCGCTTAAGAAATCATTTTCAGAACCACCATTCAAGGAGTCGTGACCATCATCGCCTTTTAAAGTGTCATTGCCACTGCCGCCTAATAAAGTGTCGTTGCCTTGGTCGCCGCCGATAATGTCTTTACCGGTGCCACCATCCAAATTGTCATTGCCTAAACCGCCATTTAAGGTGTCGTTTCCTGCGCCACCATTAACCGTATCATTGCCGCCGGCAGCGCGAATAATGTCATTTCCAGTAAATCCATTTAAACGATTGGCTGCATCATTTCCATTCATTGCCCGAAGAGAGGGGATAATTTTATGTAATGCCATTTAAATACTCCTGAAACAAACTTTGATTAAATAGAATGGCTATTATATCGCATAATTAGCGTAAAATTTTTAGATTTATTTAGATAAAATAGTGGCAATAAAACAATATTCATTATAATATACGGCAATTTAAATGAAATTGAAATCAGATCATTTGCTTATTTTTTAATAACTGGTTACACTAAAGCTTTATACAAAATTTAATCAACGATATGAATATATTATTAATCAAAGCCATTATTTTAGGCATTGTTGAGGGATTAACGGAGTTTTTACCTATTTCTAGTACCGGTCATTTAATTTTAGTGGGAGATTTATTAAATTTTAATAATGAAACCGGAAAATTATTTGAATTGGTGATTCAAACCGGAGCAGTTTTAGCGATTTGTTGGGAATATAGATTAAAAATCAATTCTGTTATTAAAGGGTTATTATTACAAGAAGCATCGGCAAAACGATTCAGCTTGAATTTAATAATTGCTTTTATGCCTTTAGCCAGTTTTGGCTTTTTATTTGGACATTGGATTAAAGCGCATTTATTTAAACCAATTCCGGTAGCTTTGGCTTTTATTATCGGAGGATTGATTATTTTTTGGGCTGAAAAACGGCAACATCAAATTACCATTTCTGCGGTTGAACAATTAACGCCAATGGATGCGCTAAAATTGGGATTAGCTCAAGCTTTTGCGTTAATTCCCGGAACTTCACGCGCCGGAGCTACAATTGTCGGGGGATTATTTTTAGGACTTTCTCGAAAAGCGGCGACTGAATTTTCATTTTTTTTAGCAATTCCCACTTTAATTGTTGCAGGTTTATATGATTTATATAAACACGCTGCTTTATTACAATTAAAAGATTTGCCGTTATTTATTGTTGGATTGATCGCCGCTTTTTTAAGTGCATTAATCGCTATTCGCGCATTATTACGCTATATCAGTCAACACAGTTTTATTGTATTTGCGATTTACCGAATTTTATTTGGTTTAATCGTTATTTTAACGGCTTATAGCGGTTGGGTACAGTGGAGTATTTAAATAATTAAAGTTAATAAATACGCTAAACCGTAGGTAATTAAAAAATAAAAAAATGCAACAATTAAACTCGCAGTAGTATCAATCACTAACACCCGTTTCATAATATAAGTGATAACTGAAAAATCCCATGAAATCAAAATGATTAAACTTAAATAACTCAATGGGGAATGAGTTAAGGTTAGCCACATAATAATTGGAATTCCTAAAATCGCTACGATATTTTCACTCACCAAAATCGCACTCATAACTTGTAAATAACAATGTAAACTGCGATTTAAACTTAAAATAATTAACACAAATAACAACGTTAATAAATTTTCCGCCAATACTTCAAAAAAAGCTTCAATTGGCGGAATCATATTGGCTTGTGTTAAGAATTCAACGGTAAAATACAACGCTAAATTCAATTGAAAAAATTTAAAGGAATGGGGAAGCTGTAAAGGATTGGTACGTAACCAACATAAAGGTAAATAAGCTTTTAAAATATCTAGCATATCCATAAAATTACCTGCCTATAATTATTATTGTTGTTGTGTTGGATCGGACAATGAACGTAATTCCATTTCATCGTTGGTTAAATGACTAAAACCATCATTTAATGATTGAATTAAAGTTTTGGTTTTTTCCATTAATTGATTTAACCGCGCGCGATTTTTACGATTGCTACCTACCGGTTCGGTTACGGGTAAAATGATTCGCCAAAAAGTTAAACTTTTTTCAAATAATACGGCTAAATTTTCAATTAAATTCAGTGATTTTTGTTGTTTAATTAAATCCGTAATAATAAACTTTGCATACACTTTACTGACTAAAATTTGCACGGTGACTAAAATAGCGATAAAAATTACTGCGCTAATTGAGCCAATTAATGGGTCTAACATTAAATCCAAAATGCCAATCGAAACTTCGGCAAAAATAATTAGAAAAATAATAAACCCCATAATAATTAAAGTTGTAATATTCGCCCGTTCTTTCCATAAAGATAACGCATTTTGCACAGCGGGCATAATCACATCATCAATATCACGAATGTTTTTTTCTAAAGAATGTAATACGCGATAAGAACGATCATATTCTACATTAATTAATCGTTGTTCAATGGCGGTAATACTGGTGAAATCTTGAGATTCTGCCGATGTGGGTAATAAAATAAATTCGCCAGTATCTAAACCTAATTCGGCTAATTTCGTTTGCCATTGTTCAATAATTTCACTATGATTCATTTGATCGGATGCTGAAGATCGATCAATTAAATAAATCAATTTATTGGTATCTTGGTGTTTTTTTAATTTTGCAATTAAGGGTAAATTTTGTCCATCAGTTTCAAAAAATACATCGCTAAAAACAAAAATCAAATCAGAAATATCCAGCGTATGTTCAATAAATAACAAACTAATTGGATGTTGATTATCAGCCCCAAAATTTGGCGTATCAATAAACAATTTACCTTTTAATCGTTCACTATGTAAGGTTTTTAATTCTAAATAGCCATTAATTTTTTGACTTTCGCCACTGATTAATTGTTCAATTTTTTCGCTGATTTGATAAAACGGCAAACGATGATCCACATCTAATGCAGTTCCGGGTAAAGTAATTTCAGTATTTTGTGGCGTATATTGCAATACGGTAAATTTATGATTAGATATTTGTACGGCGGGTGGATTAGGATTAATATTTAAATAGCGATCGATAAATTGATTTTTAATCGCGCTATGCCCGCCAATAAAACTAATAATCGGCCACCATGAACTTTTACGCGCCGTCGATTCATCATCATCAATTAATCCCAATTCATATTCAATTTGATCAAGTTCATGAAATAATTTACTGGCTTTTTGCAAAACGGGTTGGGTTAAAGCAAAATGTTTTTCTAAATTAAGTAAATGTTTACTTATCGTTTTCTCAGTCATCAGCGAGTCCTTATAGTTTTCAGTTTTAGTTTTAAGCATTTTAATTCAGATTAAATGAAAATGCGATATTCAATTATGCCGTTTATATTATAAAAATTTTTCAATAACGACTGATTTTACCTTAAAAATTTAAAGTAACGATTGAATTTGTGGATAACTCAATTTTAATTGTTGCCTAAAAGTTTCAATCACAATTTCTTGTTGCCGTTGATTTCTTGGAATAGTGACTGGAATTTCAGCTAAAATACGCATAGGTAATGTCGAAACAAAAACCAATTGATCCGCCAACATAATAGCTTCGCGTAAATCATGACTGACAAATAATACCGTATGTGGGCGTTGTTGCCATAATTGCCATAATAATTGTTGAGCCTGTCTAGCCGTTGGCGGGTCTAAAGAAACAAAAGGTTCATCCATTAATAAAACATCAGGATTAATCACAAATGCGCGTAAAATAGCGACTCGTCGTTGCATTCCTAAAGATAATTGTTCTGGATAAAAATGTTGTACCGCTGTCAATTGCATTAATTCTAACAAAGGTGGCAAAATTTGCGCAGCTTGTTTTGGCGAATCTAACACTAAAGTTAAATTTTGCCATACCGTACGCCAAGGTAATAAACGTGGGTTTTGAAACACATAACCAATTTTGGCAGAGTGCGCCGCAGAATGTAAATGAATATGACCTTTAAAATCGACATCTAAACCGGCAATTGCATTTAATAAAGTGGTTTTCCCACAACCCGAAGGCCCAATTAAACAGACGAATTGTTGGGCGGCTAAAGATAAATGTAAATCTTCAATCACATTATAATGATTTTCAGTTAAATGACGATAGCATTTATGTTGAATCTGAATATCAATTGCAGTCATCTTTTCCAGCGTTGGGTATAATGTTGCCAAGGTTGTAATAGGAATAATTCTAAAAATTGCATCACTAAAATAAAAGCAAAGCTATAAGCTAAAATACTTGCTATATCAAATAGTTGAAAAAATAATTGTAATTGATAACCCATACCATTACTACATCCTAATAATTCAACCACTAAAATGATTTTCCAAATTAAGGCTAATCCTGAACGAGTGGCTGCGATAATAAAAGGCTGTAATTGAGGTAAAATAATTTCAAATAAAATTTTTTGTTGATTGAAACGATAACAGTGCGCCATTTCTAATAATTCGGTATTTAAATTTCGACTTCCTTCACGAATTGTAACAATCACATTCGGAATCTTATTTAAAATAACTGCTAATAAAGCAGCGGTTTCATTCAGTCCTAACCAGACATAACAAAGCATAATCGTAACTAATGCAGGTAAATTTAGCATTAATAATAACCAAGGTTCAAACCATGAATTAAATCGTGAATAACGACCACATAAAATTCCTAAAGTAATACCAATCAACATAGCAATTGAAAAACTAATTAACAAACGACGTAAAGTAATTACCAAATGATAGAATAATTGCCCATTGATTAAATGTTGTTGAATCACTTTTAACACTATTATTGGACTAGGTAAATTAGGTAAACGATAATAATCGGCAGCAATTTGCCAGATTAGGATTAACACAATAATCGACAATACCGATTGAATCGTAAACGATAATTTACCCATAATCATTATTCAGCATTCCAAAAAGTACCCACAGGTAAAACGGCGGCTTTATCTTGAGCAATTAAACGATATAATTGGGCGGCAGCTTGTTGTTGTTCTTGACCCCATTGTTGAATTCTGCCGTCACAATAGCGTTGACGTAAACGATTTTGCAAAGCTATTTCTGGGGTTTGAGTTAAAGGTAAAATGGCTTGCCAAGCCGAATCAGATTCACATAATAATTGTTTAGCTGGTTGCGTAATTTTAAAAAATTCAATTAATAATTTCGGATGTTTTTCTGCCCAACTTTGTTTAAAAACATAACCTAAACTTGGAATTGCCGTTTTAAAACCTAATTGTTGAATGATTTGCTGACCGTTTATTAAAGTTTTATAGCCTTGAATTTCTAAACGAGCGGCGTAATGCCAATAATTTAAAACGGCATCAATATTGCCTTGTAATAATTGCTGATTTAATAAAGGCGGAGCGGCAAAAACGGGTGTACTATTGGTTGCTAAATCCAAATGTTGTTGTTTCATTAATGCTTGTAATAATCGCCAATTTTTATCTAATTCTCCGCCAGCAATCCCTAAACGTTTACCTTTTAAATCACTTAATTGATGAATTGGGCTATTTGCCGGAACAACTAAAGCTCCAGAAGTGGTGGAATAAGGATAAAATTGATATTCATGTTGTTGATTACGCATTTGAGCAGTCCAAAACCAATCTGCTAATATCACATCAACCGCATCGGCTTGTAACGCAATTTCAGCCGCTTGGGGAGTCGCAAACGTTTGAGTTTCAAGCGTAATGCTATGGGCTAAATTAGGCTGTTGATTAACGGTGCTTAATTCCCAAGCTAAAGTTCCAAAAGCCAACATGCCAATACGAATTTTATTTGGCGCAGCAGCATGACTAATAGTCGTTATTATAGTTAAATAAAAAAGAATTAAAATTCGATAAAGTTTCATAAAAATTAAAAAATTATGGCGAAATAGAAATCGTCGAAAATTGAAACCATTGATCCAAAACAGCATGTAATTCTTCAATGCCTTGTTTTTTTAAAGAGGAAAATAATTGTACAGAAATCGGCGACTCTATCAGCGATAATTCTTGTTTTACTTGAATTAAAGTCGATAATCCAGCACTGTAAGATAATTTATCCGCTTTGGTCAAAATAATATGTAAAGGTAATTGTCTAGCTTGCGTCCAAAGCAATAATTGTTGATCAAACGGCATTAACGGATGGCGTGCATCCATCACCGCAATTAAACCGCACAAGGTTTTGCGATGATGTAAATAATCTTCCATCATTTTTTGCCATTTTTCTTTCACGGCTAACGGAACTTTGGCAAAACCATAACCGGGTAAATCGACTAATCTTTGCGTAGTGCCGATTTCAAAAAAGTTTAGCATTTGGGTACGCCCTGGAGTTTTGCTGATACGCGCTAATTGTGATTGACGAGTTAAAGCATTGATTGCACTGGATTTTCCAGCATTTGAACGTCCAGCAAAAGCGACCTCTAAACCTTGATCGGGAGGAGCGTCTCTTAATCGCGGTGCGCTACTGATAAATTTTGCCTGATAATACACTGGATTCATTATGATTTCGTGGTTATGCTGTGAAAAAAAAACATTTTAAATGTTATGTTAAAAAAGCACCCTAACTATTTCAAAGGGTGATTATGGCTAAATCGAAACGGATTAGCCAATGTAAACCTAAAGAGTAACTGTAATGATTATTTTAATATTTTGCTGCCAATGGAGACTATTTTATGCTTAAAAAAGTAATTGCTGTAATGGCGATTTTGATCGCGCCAATCGGTTATGTACACGCTCAGGGTGATACACAAGCGGGTAAACAAGTATCGGTAAATTGTGCGGGTTGTCATGGCACAGACGGTAACAGTATGGTGTCCAGTTTTCCTAAACTGGCAGGACAACACAGTTCTTACCTAATTAAACAATTACAAGCGTTTAAGGATGGTACTCGTCACGCGCCTATGATGGTCTCTTTTGCTAAAGGCTTGTCCGCAAAAGAAATTGAAGATGTTGCTAGTTTTTTTGCACTGCAAACGGTGTCGGTCAATCCTATGCCAACGCTAAAATCTGATGATTATGCCGAAACCAAAGACGACAGTCATCATCAACACAAAACCACCCATCATGATAAAGCGAAAGAAGCAGAATTGCAGGCATTATTAACTTTTGGTGGGGATTTATATCGCAATGGGGATTTGGATCGCGAAGTGTCTGCCTGTATTGCTTGTCATGGTCCTTTTGGTGAAGGCAATAAACCGGCGGGATTTCCCCGTTTAAATGGGCAACACGCGGATTATTTAATTCAAACTTTAACCGATTTTAAAACCGGAGAACGTGCTAAAAATCCAGATAATATGATGCATATGATTGCAGTAAAAATGACTGAAAAAGAAATTCGCGCTGTTTCTTATTATTTATCAGTTATGAAATAAAATCGACTGAATTTTTAGCGGATTGATAACTTCAATTGAGGAGAGAAAATGTTTAAATATTTATTCGTCTTTTTATGGTCATGGTGTTGTTTCACTGTACAAGCAGAAACCGCCGCTGCGCCTGCGGGTGTAGGCTATCAAACTTTAGCCGCAGAGCAGCCGACTCAGGATAAAACAAAAGTAGAAGTGATGGAATTCTTTTGGTATGGCTGTCCGCATTGTTTTGCTTTTGAACCAACGTTAAATGCGTGGTTAAAAACAATGCCGAAAAATGTGTATTTTGTGCGTCAGCCAGCCGCTTTTAACGAAACTTGGAATAAACATGCAAAGGCTTATTTAGTGGCTGAAGCCTTAAATGTTGTTGATAAAGTCCATGCTGATTTTTTTGAGGCGATTCAAATTAAAAAACAGAAATTGGAAACTGAAGAGGAGTTAGCCCAATTTTTTATTGCGCATGGGGTAAAAGCCGAAGCTTTTCATGAAGCTTTTAATTCTTTTGGAGTAAATACTAAATTAAATCAAGGGAAATTAATGGCACCGCGTTATGGAATTACTGGAGTACCGACTTTAGTGGTGAATGGTAAATACATGATCAGCAGAAGTTTAGCAGGTAGTCATGAAAATATGATTAAAGTGTTAAATCAACTGATTAATCAAGAAAGTAAAACTTTGCCAACCCATTAATTAATGTTTGTTAAAATGATTTGCTAAATAAGAGCCAACGATGAAGCTTCAATCAAGATTAATTTTAAGTTCTACCGCGACGGTGATTATGTCGCTAGGTATTGTATTAACGATTGCTTCGATTATTGCTAAAGATGTATTAAAAGATTTAGTCATTGATAAATTAATTGCGATTCAAACTGGACGTTACCACGCTTTAGAACAACAATTAAATGACGTTAAAACTAAATTGAATATTTTATCGTTGGCTCCTAGAACAACAGAGGCTTTATATGGATTAACCCAAGC
>JBEEJU010000109.1:0-7440 GCA_041169045.1 Pseudomonadota bacterium | reverse complement strand
AATACAAAATCAGGTTATCAATACGCTCTAACATCGATTTCAAAAATGTTAACATGTTTTAGACCGATGCGACATCTTACACAATTTATAAAAATCAATCGTACTGCTGATCTGAGTGGGTATGATATACTTAAAAATGATCAAATTGATTGATTCTATTGAAATTATTTACTTTATTATGAAACCGTCTATTTTAAAAGCTTTACTAATGCTCAATTTAGGATTATTACCATCTTTATCGTGGTCAGAAACTGACGCGAATCTCGCTCCTCAACGAGGTCAAGGGATTACTGATTTATCGCGCGATTTATATCAACCTTTAGGCATTTTATTTCATGGATTTAAAATTAATCCTCGTATAGAAAGCGAAAATCAATGGAAAGATAATATTTATTCAACGCAAAATAATTCTCGCAGTGATTTTGTGTTTCATTTAAAACCTAATTTAGAAATTAAAAGCCAATGGAATCGCCATCGATTAAATTTGTCAATCAGTACCGATGCGATGTTTTATAGCACTTATCATCGGGAAGATAAGCAAAATACTTTTTTAGATTTATTCGGTAAATATGATATTTTAAAAAGGTCTTTTTTATTTGGTCGATTTTATTATAAAGATATACGCGAAGATCGCGGTACACCTGATTCACAAACTCGTTTTTTAGCCGCCCATCCGCTAGAAAATGAAACCATTGGTGGGATTATAGGGTATAATCATTTTTGGAATCGATTTGAATTGACTGCTACTTATGAGGGTCAGCATATTGATTATATTGACGGTTTAGATGGTGTAGGATTACCCTTAGTTAATCCTAATCACGAACGAAGTCGTTTAGTCCATGCCGCCGATTTACGATTAGCCTATCAATTATTTTCCAATTATCAAGCTTACCTTAAAGGCGGCTATAATCGAGTAGATTACGATAATATTTTTGTTTCGCAAAATAATTTAGATCGTTCTTCAGACGGATATACTCTATTTAGTGGAATCAAAATTGATTTAGGCAGTAAATTAACCGCAGATGGCTATGTCGGTTATTTATCACAAAATTATTATTCTACTCGACTAAAAGATATTCAAGGAATAACCGGTGGATTGTTATTTCAATGGATGCCTAGCAGCTTAACAACGGTGAAATTAGGCGTAAATCGATTGGTTAATGAAACCACGCAAGATCGATTAAGTGGTTTTTTTAGTACCGCCGTCACTACCAATATCGATCATGAATTAAAACGCAATATTTTATTAAATTTTCATGCAGGTTATACTGATAACGATTATAGAGGATTATTAGCCATTAATCGCCAAGAAGATAATTATAATGTGGGTTTTAATGTTAAATATTTATTTAATCGAAATTTATATTTAAAAGCCAGTTATGATTATGATGGACGGGCGGTCAATCGCTACTCTGATTTTGGTGCAGGTTCAGATTATGATATTAATAACTTTTTATTAACGATTGGTGGTCAATTATAAATCATTTAGATCGTGGTATTTTCGGTTTATTAATTAGCATTATTATTTTATCTCCGTTGCCTTTAGCGTCTAATTCTGCTTTCATAATGCAGCTTTGGCAATTGGGTATAGGATTCATGAGTTTATGTTGGTTAATTCGATGGTTTAATACCGATTATACTTTATTACAATTCATTAATAATTATCAATTAGGCTATATTATATTAGGTGCGAATCTTTTATTTTGTTGGATTGGATTACAGATTTATTTACCTATTTCAATTCATGTTAGCGATATGATATGGCAACACAGTTTAACCCTATTACATTCATCTTTTATTCAATCTGCCATTTCTTTAACTCCTGAACAAGGGATTCGTTTAGGATTGCATGATTTATCTTTATTATGGTTATTTTTACTCAGTTTTTATTATGGCTTAAATCGTTATTTAACTAAAAAATTATTCCTAATAATTAAAATTGTAATCTTAATTTACAGTGTATATGGCTTATTTATTCAATTAGGTAATTATCATACTATTTTATGGTTTACTAAATGGGCTTATCCAAATGATTTAACCAGCACTTTTGTGAATCGTAATCATTTTGCGACTTATATTGGTTTTGGATTAATTATAACCATAGGTTTGTGGCTGCAAACTGCATTAAAAATTGAATATCGACAAAATAAACAATTCAATCAAATAGGTTTAATTATTCAACAAAACAGTCTTTTTTTAGCCAGTATTAGCCTATTGTTCACAGCTTTATTTTTAACCCATTCTCGTGCTGGAATTTTTTGTAGTGTGATAGGAATTTTGAGCTTAATCTTATTTTTTAATCTTAAAATGCGATGGAAATTTACTCAACTTATTTATCTAAAATTCGCTTTATTTTTAATCATTTTTTGGATTAGTTATTTTAGTTATCAAGGTTTATTATTTCGCTTACAACAACAGAGTTTGATAGATTATTCTCGCTTACAAGTTTATCAAATTATTATCAAATCTATTTTAATTCAACCTTTTACTGGATTTGGTTATGGCAGTTTTGCAACTGTATTTCCTTTATGGAAAAATATCCTAATTTCTGGAGATTTTTCTAAACCTTCATTATGGAATTATGCACATAATAGTTATTTAGAAATGATTTTTGAGTTAGGTTTACCAATCAGTATCATGATTATTTATTTAATGCTAAAAATAAATAGAATTTGTTATGCCAGTATTCAATCGCGTAAACGGGATTGGATTTATCCAATGATGACCGTATCCATCAGTATTTTAATTGCTTTACACGCGCTAGTTGATTTCAGTATTCAAATACCCGCAATTACTTATTATTATACCATTATTTTGGGTTTAGGATATGCACAATCTTTTTCTAGTCGTTATGTCCATCATTAAACTGTTAATAGATTTGCTAATATGCGCACCCTTTTGAATAATAGTATATGGTTATGGATAGATAAAGTTATTCGTTTATTATTAGGTACGGTTATTCAATTTAAACTCGCAACTGTTTTTGGTCCAGAATCTTTTGGTATTTTGAATTATAGTATTACTTTTGCTAATTTATTTGTCGCTTGTTCTAATTTAGGGCTGGATCAGATTATTATTCGTGAATTAATTTGCCAACCACAGCAAAAATATCTTATTTTAGGTACCGCTTTTAGATTAAAATTAATTGCGGGGATTTTGACTTTAATGATTGCAATCATAGCAATTTATGTAATCAATCCACAATTCTGTTTATTAGTCAGTTTATATACGGCTGGATTTATTTTTCAAGCCACCAATGTAGTCGAATTTTATTTCCAAGCACACCAACAAATTAAATATATGCTTTATGCAACCAATAGTGCGTATTTAATTGGCTGTTTTTTAAAATTGATTGTATTGTGGCAACATGGCTCATTAATAGTATTTGCCGTAATTCATTTAATAGAAATGGCATTAACCGGTTTATTATTATTAATAAGTTATCAATATTATCAACGAGATTTTCAATATTGGCGTTATGATTTGAAAATAGCATTTAATTTACTACAACACGGTTGGAAAATTTTATTATCGGGTTTATTATTAATGTTATCTTTACGAATCGATCAATTAATGATTAGTAATTTATTAGGCTATAGTCACAACGGTTTATATGTTATGACCTCTAAAATAACTGAAACTATGATGTTTATTCCGTTAGCATTTATTCAAGCAGGATTTCCACAAATTATACGAATAAAAAAGGATTCTATTAGTCAATATCATCAACAATTACAACAACTTATTAGTATTATAGTATTAATCAGTTTTTTACTTATTATAGCACTTAATTTTTCAGGTAAATTATTAATCGAACAATGGTTAAATTCTGCTTATTTATCTATATATGATTTATTAATTTATAGCAGCATCAGCGGCTTATTTTCTATATTAGCTGTGATTGGCAATCGCTGGCTAATTCATGAAAATTTACACAATTATTTATTTATTAGAACCGCCTTAGGACTTATTTTAGGTGTTTTTTTAAATTATCTATTCATTACTTTATTCGGATTAATCGGAGCAGTCCTCGCCAATTTAATTTTGCAATTCATTATTGGTTATTTATTTGATATTTTTTTATTAAAACACGGGCAATTATTTACTATGAAAACCCGAGCTTTATTATTAATTGATTGGCTACATCAATATAAAAAATATGCTTAATTATCGCACTCAACAATTATTTACTATTTTTTTTGGCTTATTATTAACCGCCGGTTTATGGAATGCTATTTTAGGTAATACCATTTTTATAGCATGGAAGCAAATCATTGTTTTTATCAGTTATTTATATTGTTTTAGTTTTGTTTTTCGCAATAAATTTTTAACCGCTATTTTATGTAGTTTATTAGTGATTCAAATTTTTTTAATTGCCGCTTCTATTTTATTTGAGGTCAGCTTAAAAATCAGTTTATTTAATATTTTTTTTTACGGAACGTGGTTACCTTTTTTTATTTGGTCAGCCGCAGGTGGTGGAAAATTTTATTTGCAACGGTATCCCAATTTTATGATCATGTTAATTTTAATCAGCGCACTAGGATTAATTATTGATTTAAAAACGGATTATTTTAATTTATTAAATATTAGAGAAGATATTGTTGATAATTTCTATTTAGAAAAACGTACCGTTGCCAAAAGATCAGCTTTTATGTTTACCACTTCCACTTTAGTGATGCCGGTTTTAGGTGGCATGATCGTTATTGCTTTAAGTAGTTATTTATCCTTATCTCGGATTTTAATTTGTTTATTTGCGATTATTATTGCAATTATTACAACCGCAGCGGTGAATTGTGCGTTAATTAGTTTATTTATCCTTATAGGTTTTAGCTTAGATCATTTACCCAAAATTTCTAAATTACATGCGAGTCAATTTTTAGGATTAATCGTTTTAGTTTATTTAATTTATCTCTGTTCTTTTTGGATTATTGATGATGAAATTTTACAACGTCAATTTAAACGCATGTTAGATAATCAATATTTAGATTCTGAAGCCAATATTGGTCGATTAGATATGTGGAATCAAGCCTTAAATGATATAGCCCATTTTTCATTACAAGAATATTTAATTGGTGCTGGTTTGGGATCAACCAATGGCAATTTAGAAAATAAAACTTTATATGGTCACGGCGAATCTTCTTTTTTACAAGCCTATATCGAAGCTGGCGGATTTGGCGTTTTATTAAAACTATTTCCTTTTTTATTCGGATTATGGTTTACCATTCGTAGTATTTATCCACATAAATTTTTATTTATGAGTTATTTTATTGCGATACTAATTTCAGTTACCGTTGCCCCTATTTTCGGTAATATTCCCTCTCAGGCGGTTTTAGGATTTTTAGCGGGTTTAAGTTATCGTTTTCCAAAATCAGCTCACTCTATTTAATAATGCGTTTATATTTATTAAATTTATTTTTATCATTTTTACCTCCGACTCGTTGTTTTAAAATAAAACAATTGATTGCTTGTTGGGCAGGAATTGAATTAGCTTCAAATGTCTGTATTAATGGTGGTAGTCGTTTTTATGGAAATGGCAAATTAATTATTGGACATAATACTTGGATTGGTTTACATAATCATTTTTATTTAACCCAATTAGCTTTAATCCAAATTGGTAGCAATTGTGATATTGCTCCTGAAGTGCGTTTTATTCCCGGGTCACATCAAATAGGGCATTCAATTAAACGAGCGGGGATAGGTATTGGACAAGATATTATTATTGGTAATGGTTGTTGGATTGGTGCTGGCTCAATAATTTTAGGCGGTGTTGATATTGGTGATGGGGTCATTATTGCTGCTGGAAGTTTAGTTAATCAAAATATTCCGGCTAATGTTATGGTAGCAGGTATTCCGGCACGAATTATTAAAATTTTACCTAGTTTAAATTATGATTCGTAATTTGATTTATTTAACCGCAATTGCTGATGAACGTCTTAAAAAACAACGCCATTTAATCGGTATTAGTCCGGCGGCAACGCATAAAATTTTTAATTTATCTCAAGTCTTAAGCAAAACTTTTGATCGGGTTATTATTATCAGTTTAGCACGGGGACAATTACAAAATACGGCTGATTATTTTTCTGCAAAAGCTTGTAAATTAAATCGTGTCAAAATTATTTATGCCAGCGGATTTGATTTAATTTTTTTTAATCATTTGATTGCGAGTATTTCCACCGCTTATTTATTATCAAAAATTTTATCGCGATTAAATACTCAACACACGGCATTAATTATATATAATCGTTTTTGGCATTATTTACCTGCATTATTAGTGGCGCGCTATTATCAAATCAATTGTCATTTAGATTTAGAAGATGGTCTTTTAATTAAGCACTTATCATTGATTAAAAAAATAATTTATATCTTGCAAAAAAAATGTTTTGAGCTTTTGTGTAATCAAAGCATTTTATTAGCCAGCAATCAATTAATCTCTCAATTATCCACTCCATCTTATTATATTTGTTATGGCGTTGCCTTACGCAAAAGACAACCGTCAATTGATTTACAAAAAACACCGATTATTTGTTTATTAACTGGAAGTTTAATGGCAGATACCGGAGTATTATTATTGATAGAAACGATAAAATTATTAGATCAATATTATCCGAATTTATCTTCTCAATTTAAATTTATTATTACCGGACAAAGCGATCAATCAACTGAATTTGCTTTAGTCAAAGCAGGTTCTGAAATCAATGCGGAATTATTTTCTTATTTAGGTTTTTTATCTGATAAGGATTATCATCAATTATGCTTGCAAGCAGATATTCATTTATGTTTAAAACGTTCTGATTCAATGATTGGTTTAACCACTTTTCCTTCAAAAGTGATTGAAATTGCCAGTTATGGACATGTCTTAATTTCAACTGCATTAACCGAAGTTATGCACCTTTTTTCTGAAAAAGGTGCTTATTATTTATTTGAAGAAACCGCTGAAAATTTACTGAATATTTTATTAACAATTTATCACAATCCCGATATTGCCATTCAAAAAGCCTGGCTTGGACAACAAAGAGTATTAGATTATTGTCATCCCCAGAAAATTAATTATATTTTTCAGCAATTAGTTAATAAATATGATTAACCATATTCAAATTTTTTCTACTGTTAATTGCATTCTTTGGAAATTATTATTACCCATTCGGTATTACATTCAAAATAATCGTATTC
Organism: Pseudomonadota bacterium; assembly: GCA_041169045.1. GTDB lineage: Bacteria > Pseudomonadota > Gammaproteobacteria > Methylococcales > Methylomonadaceae > CAIQWF01. Next base: position 270 of record JBEEJU010000109.1, on the reverse strand, counting down.
ATCGAGGAAAAAAATTTTTAATAGAATTTATCCTATTGCCGCTTTTACCAACAGGTTATTTTAAAATTCTTATTAATCAACAATATTGGTTACAATTAAATTATCAAGAAACCATAGGATGGACAACTTTAATTTCTCAACAATTATTTGAACAAAGTGAAATTAATATTTTAGCAAAATACGCAAATACCGATAGTTATTTTATCGATATTGGAGCAAATATCGGTTTATATAGTATTTTATTTTCATCAATAGTTTCTCAAGTTATTG
>JBEEJU010000108.1:0-22122 GCA_041169045.1 Pseudomonadota bacterium | reverse complement strand
CAACACTTTCAAATAAACTGTGTAATACATGTAATATCAAATCTAGCAACGTATCATATGTTAAATAAAGAATACTGACAATTGCTAATTTCAGGACAATTCGATAATGGATGCCAAACATTACCCTGTTTTCTCCAGACTCATAAAGAGAGAATTTCATTTTATTAAAACGCATCATTGACCTACTTAAAAAACCGGAGTCTTTTTACTGCTTATCGTAACACAGCCAAACTTAACCGTCATTAACTTGACATTTTATCGTGTTAAGTCGCTACATTTTAAATAAATTCAAGCAAAAAACATACCTAAAATGCGTTGAATTGGCTTGTTTAGCGGTTTTAAATCGGAGAAACGACGTTTTAAATAGCGACAGTTTCGGTTTTGAATCGGCTATTTATCCAATGAATTTTACAATTTATGAATAATCGGGAGATTTATTTTAAAAGGTGATAAGTCATTAATCGAAAATTATCGGGGATTATAAAATCCCCTGCCCCCTTTAATAAAGGGGAACTTCCGTTTTTTGTAAAGGAAGATTGGGGAGGATTTCAAAATAGGAATGTCTGATAATTTATGTATTTTTACTTATAAATTTACATCCTTATTTGATATTTTTGGAGGTAATTAATGAAACAAGTGGCTTAACCGCGATTGAAATTGAAACCTTAAAATAAGATAATCGCTCTGGTTGAAATAACGATTATTTTTTATTGTGTACAAAAACTTAATTTAAGGTTTTTTCTAGGCAATCAACACAGTATTGACTGATCGACGAAGTTTCGCCCATAATCTCTTTTGGTGCAAAGTAAAATCACTTAACTTATTGTAATTATTGCATTTTATCTAGCATCGTTTTGCATTTCGCTTCAACTCAAATTTTATCTCCAGCAGCCGATTATCGTTGGCTACTCAGAAACACTGGACATTTTTTCTAAAATCGTTTGTAGTAGTTTGTTGAAAATTGGCGTTAGCGCAACAATATTAGTTATTGATAGAGAGCTTCGCTAACTCCAAAGTGATTTTTATAGATTTAAGAAAATGTGTCATGTAATCTAACTCATTGTAAATTAATAATAAATAGATGAATATCATTCGTATTCACGACTAATGGTTGAGTTAGGATTTTCCTAGTTTTACCGTTAGAAAAATTGTCAAAAATACCTCCTTTATTGCAACGTTAAGGCTATCCAATGACCCCTGATTTATTTTCACCGATTCAAGTTGGTCCATATTGTTTGTCTAATCGGATCGTGATGGCTCCTTTAACTCGAATGCGCGCGCCAGAATCGATTCCTACGCCGACGATGGTGGCTTATTATGGTCAACGAGCGACCGCTGGCTTAATTATCACCGAAGGAACGACTATTTCACCCCAAGCAATTGGTTATCCTTGTGTTCCAGGGATTTATACCAGCGCACAAACGAATGCTTGGAAAAAAGTGACTCAAGCGATTCATGCTCAAAAAGGACATATTTTTTTGCAATTATGGCATGTTGGGCGTATTTCTCATCCAGATTATCATCAAGGGGAATTGCCCGTTGCCCCTTCGGCACTTGCTGCGCGGGGCAAAATTCAAACGTTAAAAGGCATGAAAACTTTGGTCACGCCTAGAGCATTAGCTACCGAAGAAATCAGCGGCATTGTTGAACAATATCGAATTGCGGCTAAAAATGCGTTAACTGCCGGATTTGACGGCGTTGAAATTCATGCGGCAAATGGCTATTTATTAGATCAATTTTTACGCGATGGTAGTAATCAACGCACTGATCAATATGGTGGTTCATTTGAAAATCGTTGTCGATTATTATTAGAAGTGACTCAAGCGGTGATTAAAGTTTGGGGCGCAGAAAGAGTCGGAATTCGATTATCTCCTAGCAGCACCTTTAATGATATGAGCGATTCTGATCCGGCGCGTTTATTTGCTTATTTATTAGGACAATTAAATCGATTTGATTTAGCGTATTTGCATTTAATTAATACGCTAGATTCTGATAAACGTCATCAAGCTAAAAAAGTCGATTTAGCCGCATTACGTCATGCTTATTTAGGTACGGTGATTATTTGTGGTGGATATACTCAAGAAACAGCAGATTTAGCAATTGCTGAAGAATTGGCGGATGCGATTGCTTTTGGTAGTTTATATATTGCGAATCCGGATTTGGTCAAACGATTTAAATTCAATGCTCCTTTGAATAAACCTGATACCAGCACTTTTTATCATGGTGGTGAAAAAGGTTATATCGATTATCCATTTTTAAATTATTAAATTCAATAATCGTAGCATCCCCCAAATTAAATATGAGTTTAAGGTGGGGGATTAATTCAAATTCAGCGAAAGGGTAAAAAACTTTAGTGATTAGATAAATTATTTTTTATCTAATAAATTCTTTAAATTAGCAAAAGGATTATGCGTCGTTACGTTGCTAGTAATTGAAGAGTTTATCGCTTTATTACCATAACGGATTTGTTCTTCATAACGGGAATGTTCATTATCGTGACAATATAAACATAACAATTCCCAATTACTGCCATCGCTAGGATTATTGTCATGATTATGATCGCGATGATGCACGGTTAATTCGCGTAAATTTTTTAAATCAAATTCCCGAGAACACCGTCCACAAATCCAAGGATATAATTTTAAAGCTTGTTCACGATAACCTTGTTCACGAGCTTCTTTTTCGCGTCTGGCATTGGCAATTAAGCTATCGCTATTTTGAGTTGGTTTTTGAGTTTTAGATCGCATTTTATAATACTGAGTAACGCTTTTAATTGATGAAAAAAGAGAATGATATTTTTTATTGATTATCAAAATGGTTTAATTTTTGATCCTGATTTAGATCAAATTATAGCAAAAAATCGTAATAACGGACATCATCATGCGCGATTATTCTATTTATCAACAAGATTATTTAAACATATCGATTGTAGAACAACAATTAATCTGGATAATTGATCAAAAAATAGTCGCTCGTTATGCAGTTTCTACGGCGAAAAATGGCGTGGGGGAATTCAGAAATAGCGGCTGTACACCTAGAGGTTGGCATCAAATTCGGGCAAGAATTGGAGCGACCTTGCCTATTAATAGTGTTTTGGTTGCAAGAAGATGGACAGGTGAGATTTATCATTCGGCTTTAGCTAAACGATTTCCACAACGCGATTGGATTTTAAGTCGAATTTTATGGTTAGGTGGATTAGAACCTTATCGAAATCGTTATGGTGAAGTTGATTCAACTTGGCGATATATATATATTCATGGAAGTCCTGATGAATCTTTTAATGGACAACCTCAATCACATGGGTGTATTCGGATGAAAAATGCCGATATTATTCAATTATTTTCTCAAATTCATTCTCAAACCAGAGTTTATATTAATTAATTTACGTTAGTCTATTTGCAGTTAAACAATTGTCATCTTTTTGCAATATACAATCTTTATAATGATAAAATTCTGATTTCTTGATGTTTGATCATTTCGTCAAATCATTAATAGATTAATTTTTAGAATTATCTGTTTTTATATGAAATTAACAACGATATTACATTTATTGCTATTATTAGCAATGTTCTCAATCGAGTTAGTTTCAGCTCAAGCCAATATTAGCGAAGATAGTGAACTCAATAATGAATTGAATTATTTAAAAGCTGAGGCAATGACCATGCACTTACAAGCTTGCGAATTAGGACAAGCCAAAAGTTGCATGATTGTTGGTTCAATGTATTTTAAAGGCGAAGGCGTGCAACAAAATTTTGCTAAAGCTGTTTTCCCTTTAACTCGCGCTTGCAATCAAGGCGAAATTCGCGGTTGTACTTTATTGGCAAAATTGTATGAGCGTGGTGACGGAGTCGCGCAAGATTTTATAAAAGCGATACAACTGTACCAAAAATCCTGTCATGCTGGCGATTCAATGAGTTGCAGAGAATTAGCCCAACTTTATGAAAAACAACAAAATGTGGCTAAAGCGATTGAATTTTATCAACAAGGATGTAATGCAGATGATCATTTTTCTTGCCAGCAATTATTGCAAAATTATCGCTTTAGTGCTGAACCTTAAATCGCTAAACATTAAGTAGGAAAATAAATGGCTTTTACTGATTTTAAATCTATTCAACAAGTTCAACAAACTTTTCAAATTAAATATCTGGAAACCAATTATTTAAATCTTCCTGAAATTCAACCTTCAGAGCAATTTATATCCGAATTAAAATTTAATCGCCAATATTTAGATATTTTTTCTTCTGAAGCTGCACGTTGTGAAAATATTATTTATCCAATTTTGCGCGAAATTTATAAACAATATGCGGAAAATTATGTATTATGGAGTCATAAAACGTTAAATTATAATGAAATCTTAACCGGTATTCCGGATTATTTATTTACTTCTCGTTCGGAATTAGGTAAAACCGTATTAGGGTTGCCGATTTTAGCAGTGGTAGAAGCTAAACAAAATAATTTTACTGAAGGATGGGGGCAATGTTTAGCGGAAATGGTTGCGGCACAAAAATTGAATTCAACTAATATAGCAATTCATGGCGTTGTGACTGATGCTGAAGTTTGGCATTTTGGAAAATTACAAGGCAGACATTTTATTAAAAATGAAGAAGTATTTACTTTAAATAAAATAGGTAAAATTTTTGCGGCTTTAGATTATGCGTTAAATGAATTGAATCGCATAAATACTTAATTCAAGAAATGCGGATGCTCAATGATAATATTTTTATTTTATAATTCAATTGAATCTTGATTCAACATGATAAAAAAAATTATACTCAGTTTATTTATTTTACTGTTGCCACAATTGAGTCAGGCATTTTGTGGCTTTTATGTCGCTAAAGCTGATGCGAGTTTATATAATCACGCGTCACAAGTGATTATCGCTCATCAAGATAATAAAACCGTATTGAGTTTAATGAATGATTATCAAGGTGAATTAATAGATTTTGCTTTAGTAATTCCAGTTCCTGAAGTTTTACAAGCGGGACAAATTCATATTGGCGATGAAAAACTATTTAAAAGAATTGATGATTTTACTGCGCCAAGATTAGTGGAATATCACGATGAAAGTCCTTGTCAAGCTCCGGCATTACGCGAAATGGCGGATTTTGCCGCGGCACCTTTACCGAGTTTAGGTAATACTTTGGAAAAATCTAAATCTTTAGGCGTAACGGTTGAAGCGGAATATACTATTGGCGAATATGATATTGTGATTTTATCGGCAAAAGAATCTAAAGGATTAGAAACCTGGTTATTACAAAATGGTTATCATTTACCGCAAGGGGCAAATCGCGCTTTAAAGCCTTATATTTTGCAACAAATGAAATTTTTTGTCGCTAAAGTTAATCTCAAAGAGCAACAAAAAACCGGTTTACATTTTTTACGTCCATTACAATTTGCTTTTGAATCAAAAAAATTTATGTTGCCACTGCGTTTAGGAATGATTAATGCAAATGGAGTGCAAGATTTATTGATTTATTTATTAACTGAACAAGGTCGAGTTGAGGTAACTAATTATCAAACCATTAAATTACCGACGAATATCGATTTACCCGTATTTATTCAATCGAATTTTGCGAAATTTTATCAAGCATTATTTGATTTTCAAGCCAATCAACAACATTTATCGGCGGTATTTACCGAATATTTTTGGAATATGGGCTGGTGTGATCCTTGTGCGACCACGCCATTAACGCCTAATGAATTAAAACAATTAGGCGTTTTTTGGCTAAAAGAATATACTGATTTTAGTCGCGGTTTACCGGTACAAGTTACTCGTTTGCATTTACGTTATACCAATGAGAGTTTTCCTGAAGATTTAACCTTTCAAGAAACTGGAGATACCGAAAGTTTCCAAACACGTTATATATTAAGACATGCTTGGCAGGGTTCACCTAAACAGTGTCCAGCAGCCATACAATATTTTAAAGAATTAGCCGTACGTCATGAAATTGAAGCCAAAACATTAGCGGATTTAACCGGTTGGGATATTCGAGATATTCATCAGCAAATGAATTCTAATCAGGATATTCAATCACCAAATGGAGAAATAACTCCGGTGAATAAAGCGAAACAATTACTCAATCAACGCATTCAATCCCCTTGGTGGAAAGGTATTTGGTAATTAAATATCCTATTATTTTTTTATTTAGATCGCTGGATTTTTTTTAATATCTTTTGATTTAAACTAATTAAAAATAATTCAGGATTTTCATAATTCTCGCTTTTTAAGAAATGAATAATCGATTGTGTGAGTTTTTTAGTTTCACTAATTTCTGAGTGAGAACGACCACAACCTTCACAATGTGAACCTTCATATGTGCATTTATCTTGACAAGGTGTAAATTTTTTCATTGTATTTGCTCATCGTAAATTAAACAGAGAGATTATTGTAATCGTTTTACAACCAATTGTGATTGAATGATGAGTTTTAACACTGCTTTTTTATTTTGATCTGATTGACTCTTACCAATCACTTGATAAGATGATTTATTTTTATTTAATCGGTTATTGTCATGTTTCAATTTATTCAACGAGTTGTTTTATTAAGCGTTAGCAGTATTTTACTGTGCGCTTGTGAACCTTCAGCCTCTACTTCAACCTTAATTTCTGCCAATTCTGCGGCTTCGCATTATCAAACTGCCACCGAATTGCGTGGAAAAGTCAATGATGATCAAGGTTTAATTGAGACCGGCCAGATTCAAGTCTTTGATGCAAAACAACAATTGGTTATTAGCGCGCCAATTGTTCACGGTGATTATCATTTAGTAATTCCAGCCCAAACTTTATTACCTTTAAGTTTAATAGTGAAATTAGCCTCAAATGCTAACTCATTGAAAAATATCGTTATCTACCCAAATATTCATCATTATGATGTCAATCCTTTTACCACCGAAATTGCGCGGCAGGCTTTATTATTAGGCGGATATACGCCGACAAATTTACGTCAAGCTGCTGAAAATGCGAGCATTAATGCGCCTAAAGACCCGAAAAAACGTTATGGAGGATGGCATTAATGACCACTTTGTATTACGCGCCGCCTGAATGTGAATGGCATGATACCGGTAATGGGCATCCTGAATCCAAACAAAGATTTCAAGTCATTCAACAAGTTGCAGCCAATTATCCGCAATTAATTCGTCGCCAGCCACTATTAAAACCGGATTTAATGCAGCATATTCAACGCATTCATCACCCCGAATTGTTGCACTCTTTATTGATAGAAGAGATTGAATTTTATAGAGAAATAGATGCAGATACGGTGATGTGTCAACATTCGATGACGGCGGCGTTGGCGGCGGTAAATGCGGTTTGTGATGCGGTAGATCAAGTGTGTAGCGAAACTCAGGTGAACGCTTTTTGTGCGGTGCGTCCGCCGGGTCATCACGCAACGCCGACTCAGGCAATGGGATTTTGTTTATTAAATTCGATCGCTATTGCGGCAGAATATGCGAGAATTCATTATGCGTTGAATCGAATTGCAATTGTCGATTTTGATGTTCATCACGGAAATGGAACGCAAAAAGCTTTTCAAAATACGGCTGAAATATTGTATATTTCTACCCATGAAATGCCGAGTTATCCCGGGACGGGTTATCCTTCTGAAATAGGAATAGGCAATATCTTAAATATTCCTTTGTATTCTGGAGAATCCGGTATTCAATTTCAACAAAAATATCAAAAAATCGTATTGCCGGCATTACATAATTTTAAGCCACAATTATTATTATTGTCAGCCGGTTTTGATGCGCATATGAATGATCCTTTAAGTTCAATTGAATTACAAGCGCAAGATTTTTATGAAGTTACCACCGCATTAATCAATATTGCGGATCAATATAGTGAAGGTCGATTAATTTCGGTATTAGAAGGCGGTTATGAATTATCTGCTTTGGCTGAAAGTGTTAATGCCCATCTTTCAGCCTTATTAAGATTAATTTAGATTTCCCAGTAATTGTTGATTGATCAACCCTTTTTTAGGGATAAAGTGGTGTTTTTCAGAAGCTAATTAGGAATTAAATAACATCTGGTTTCCATTTTAATGAACAACCAATACTCGGAATTTGGATTTCTGGACCTTGTCCAGTTTCCGAAACTAATTTCATGGCTTCAAATAAATCGCGTCTAGTATTTTCGGGAGCAGTTTCTTTACGACTGGCATCTAAACGCCCGCGATATTGTAATTGGAATTGTGAGTTATATCCGAAAAAATCGGGTGTACAAACTGCGCCGTATTGTTTAGCAATTTCTTGAGTTTCGTCCAATAAATAAGGAAAACAAAAATCTAATTCTTGGGCAAATTTTTGCATATTTTCAAATGAATCTTCAGGATAAGCTACTGTATCATTTGACATAATCGCTACCGAATGAATGCCTAAAGCTTTTAATTCCAAAGCATCACGAACTATTCGATGTTTTACGGCTTTAACGTACGGGCAATGATTACAAATAAACATAATTAATAATCCTTTACTGCCCATACATTGTTGCAAATTCCAATAACGACCGTCAGTGCCTAATAATTCAAAATCAATTGCAGGTTTACCAAATTCACAAACCGGAGTTTCTAGACTAACCATTTTTTTACCTCATCTTTTATCTTATTAAAAATTGAGTTAATATAACATAAATAATTAAGCAGGTTCTACGTTAAAAATTAACAGGTTTTTCGCAAAAAATGCTCACCCTTTTAATTTAACTATCCTGATAAATTTGTAAAGATTAGGGTTCTGATATTAGCTATAAATAAGCGATTTTTTAAATGGATTTCATTTTTTATCATTCAATTTTATGTCTATTTCTATTATCTATCTAAATAAAATAGTTATTCAATTATTATCTGTAATCATTGTGTATTTTATAGGAATAACTCTTGTAAATGCACACGCTTGGGAACAAGCTCAACAGCCTAGTCATTCGGCGGCTAAAGTGATTGGTCAGGTTAATAATGGTTGTATTGCTGGGGCTATACCCTTGCCTTTACAAGGGGAAGGATATGCGGTAGTTCATTTAGAACGTCACCGTCATTATGGACATCCTAATTTAATCAATGTGTTACAAAATTTAGCCCGTTCAGTAGCCGAGCAAAAATTAGGCTTGTTACATATAGGAGATTTATCTCAAGCGCGAGGAGGTCCTTTGCCTTTTGGACATCGTAGTCATCAAAGTGGAATTGATGCCGATATTTGGTTTAATTTAGAATTTATTGCCGATTCTGAAATAGATGCTAATCGCGCTCATTGGCCACAAAATTCAATGCTTACTCATGATCATTTACAATTAAATTCAGAATGGACAAATAAGCAACAACAATTATTGAAATTAACGGCGAATATTTCTGAAATAGAAAGAATTTTTGTGAACCCTTTAATTAAAAAAGATTTATGTGAAATGGTTGGTGAAGATCGACAATGGTTACATAAAATTCGCCCTTGGTATTTTCATGATGATCATTTTCATTTACGATTAAAATGTCCAGAAGAAAGTCCTGACTGTGAGCCACAATTAGCTATTCCTAATGGCGATGGATGTGGTGAAGAATTGCAATCGTGGTTAAATCCAGCTAAAACAGTGAATCCTTCCAGACCGATTAAAGCTAAACCCAAATTACCTGCTGCTTGTGAAAATGTTTGGCAGGCTGATTAAATAAAATCTAAATGATTAATGAAAATATTAATTTTTGAATATCTGAGTGGCGGTGGTTTTGCAGCTCAAGCATTACCTTCAAGTTTAGCACAAGAAGGTTTATTGATGTTACAAAGTTTATTAGCCGATTTTGCTGAATTAGCGGAACATCAATTAACCGTATTATTAGATCATCGTTGTTCAATCAAGATCAATTCAATTATTGAAACCATTATCATTGAACAGTCGGATGATTTAGAATTGCTATTTATAAAGCAATTAAATAAAGTAGATGCAGTTTGGTTAATTATTCCAGAAACTGAGCAATTATTATATCGCTTTACGCAGTATGCGGAACAGGCAAACTGTCAATTATTTTCTTCATCTTCTATGGCAATTCATCAAACTGGAGATAAATGGATATGTTTCCAAAAATTAATCGAATCGCATATTCCAACGATTCCTAGTCAATTATTCAATGAAATTCAAAATTCATTATTTTTTCCTTGTGTTATTAAAGCGCGTGAGGGAGTAGGTTGTCAAGATAATTATGTTTTAACTCATTTATCCGAATATACTAAAATAGCCCCCTTAATTATCAATAAGAATAATTATTTAATTCAACCGTATATTCAAGGAATACCTTTAAGTCTATCCGCATTATTTTATCGTGGACAAGCCCAATTAATTTGTATTAATCAACAAGAGTTAACCATTCATGATTGTCAATTTCATTTAAAAGGTTGTTTGGTCAATTTATCAATCAATCCGCAACCATTTGACTCTTTATTATCGAAAATTGCTATCGCTTTTCCAGATTTATTAGGATATATTGGTATCGATTTATTACAAATAGAACAACAATTAATCGTAGTTGAAATTAATCCACGTTTAACCAGTTCATATATAGGAATTCGTCAAGCTTTAGGGATAAATATAGCGAAAATAGTCATAGATTTAATACAATTACCGATTAACTTATCACCAAGTTGTTATCAAACAATAGCTATTAATTTTACCGAGTTTTAACTATGAATCCATTAATTGTTGGTTGGGATATTGGCGGCGCGCACGTTAAAGCCGCTATTTTAAATTATCAAACCTATACCGCTGATATTTATCAATTTCCTTGTCCTTTATGGCAGGGGTTAAATCATTTAATTACAGCCATACAAAATATTTTATCTTCTTATCATCATTATTCGTTAATTCATTTCGTGACTATGACGGGTGAATTAGTGGATTTATTTCCTAATCGTATGGAAGGAGTCAAACAAATTATTGCAGTGTTACAAGCGGAATTAAAACAAAATACTTGGTGTTATGCCGCAGAATTCGGTTTTATTTCAATTAATCAAATTCAATCACAACATTATTTAGCCATTGCTTCTATGAATTGGTTAGCGAGTGCGAATTGGATTGCGCAACATATAGATAATGGATTATTTATCGATATTGGCAGTACGACTACGGATATTTTGCTTATTAATCAAAGAAAAGTTGAATATATTGGAAAAACAGATGCGCAAAGATTGCAGTCTCAGGAATTAGTTTATAGCGGAATTGGACGCACGCCAATTATGGCTGTGAGTCAGCAAGTTTTTTGGCAGGGACAAATTCATTATTTAATGGCTGAATATTTCGCCACGATGGCGGATGTTTATCGTTTAACTGGAGAATTAAATCCGTGTCATGATCAAGCTGAAACCGCAGATGGTGGCGATAAAACAAAGATTGCGAGTGCGTGTCGATTGGCTAGAATGTTAGGAAAAGATTTTAATCATCATGAATATGATCAATGGTTAATCATTGCCAAACAATTAAAATATCAACAAAAAAATGCGATACAACAGGCTTGTTTACGTCAATTATCTCGATTTCCCAATCATTCATGTTTAATTGGTGCAGGAATTGGACAATTTTTGGTTGCACAAATAGCTAAAGAATTAGAATTTGAATATTTGTCGATTAATCAATTAATTTCTTTTCAAAGTTTATCAAATACGCTGACGATTGCAGATATTTTTCCTGCATTTGCAGTAGCGGATTTAGCTTATCATTCCTCATTTGATAAATAAAATGATTTTAACAATAGCTGCGATCTTACAGATAATAAAATTAACCATTCCTTATTCTAATTATGTTTAAATTAATATTAGCCATTTTAATGATTGGATTAACCCTAATGTTACAAAATCGATTATGGAATGGCGAGGGGGGAATTGGTCAAATTTTGGAATACGAAAATCGTTTAAAAAAATTAAAACAAGAAGTTCAAGAGAGCCAAGATCGTAATGCAGGTTTATATGCCGAAGTGTTAAATCTACGCAATGGTACTGAAGCTATTGAAGAACGTGCTAGACATGAATTAGGCATGATTAAATCCACTGAAACTTTTTTTCAAATTATCGAATCTCCTTAAATAGTTGATGATAACAATGATGAATTGCAGTTAATAATTGCTCAATTTGAGATTCAGAATGCAAAGCCGATAAAGTAATTCTTAATCTGGCTTGATTTTTGGGGACAGTAGGCGGACGAATCGCGGTGACTAAAAAACCTAATTCTAATAATTGTTGACTTATTTTTAACGCATGAAAATTATCGCCAATTAAAATAGGCTGAATAGCAGATATAGAATCCATAACCGGTAATTCTAATTCTCTAGCACAATTGCGAAAATAATGAATTAAGGATTGTAAGCGTAATCTCCTCCAAGATTGTTGTTTAATTAATCGTAAACTACAACGGGTCGCTTCTGCAATCGCTGCTGGAAATGCCGTAGTATAAATATAGCTGCGAGATTTTTGAATTAAGGTTTCAATCAATAATTCAGAACCTGCGACAAAAGCACCGAATGTCCCTACGGCTTTTCCCAAAGTTCCCATTAAAATAGGTAATTGTTCAGCATTTAATTGGTAATATTCGCTAATTCCACCACCATTTTCACCTAAAACGCCAAATCCATGCGCATCATCAACCATTAATATCGCTGAATAATCTCGCGCTATTTTCACTAAATCAGGTAGCGGTGCAAAATCGCCATCCATACTAAATACACCATCAGTGACAATTAATTTTTCACCTTGACTTTGATTTAATTGCACAATTAACTGTTCGATATTGAGATGGCGATAACGTTTAAAAGTAGCCGCTGATAATAAACCGCCGTCTAATAATGAAGCATGATTTAATTTATCTTCAAAAATGAAATCATTTTTGCCAATTAAAGCTGAAATAATGCCCAAATTTGCCATATATCCAGTCGAAAATAATAACGCTCGTTCACGTCCAGTAAATTCGGCTAATTCTTGTTCTAATAAATAATGCGCACGACTATGTCCGCAAATTAAATGTGCAGAACCACTGCCCACGCCATATGTATTTGATCCTTGCTGTAGTGCTTGAATAATTTGTGGATCATTAGCTAATCCTAAATAATCATTACTACAGAAATTTATGATTTGACTACCTTGAATTAATAATTGAATTCCTTGTGGAGAATCAATCACTTGATGAGAGCGATATAAGCCTTGTTGTTTTAAGTTAGCTAATTGTAAAGCAAGTTTTTCGGTAAACATAAAAGAAATAATTAATTAATTAATTGTTTAAAATAAGAAAATAAATCACTGGCAATTATTCCGCGTTCTCCATTTTGTGCCGCCAAATCTGCGGCTGCATTATGGAAATAAACTCCAGCTTTAGTCGCTTCAATTAACGAATATCCTTGCGCAATAAAACTGCCAATCATTCCAGCTAATACATCTCCCATTCCGGCGGTTGACATTCCGGAATTACCTTCAGTAGCAATATAAGCATTTTTACCGTCATAAATTAAACTACCACATCCTTTTAATACACAAACTCCGCCATATTTTTGTTGAATTTTTTGAATAGCTACTAAGCGATTTTCACGAATCGTTTGCGTATTACAATTTAATAAACGCGCGGCTTCTCCAACATGGGGCGTTAAAATCCAATTTGAATAAAACTTTGGGAATTGAGCTAAATGATTTAACCCATCTGCATCAATCACCATGGGTAATTCAGCTTGAATCACTCCATCAAAAATCATTTTTCCCCATGTCTGTTGAGCTAAACCCGGACCTAAAACAATCACATCTAATTTTGCTAAGAAACGTAATAACTCATTTGAGGTTTCAATACCGTGCGCCATTAATTCAAAACAGCCTTGAATAATAGTTAAAACATGAATTTGTCTAGTGGCAATACTGACTAATCCGGCACCACAACGTAAACCGGATTCTGCGGCTAATCTCACTGCTCCAGCATAGCCTATATCACCGCCAATAATGCCTAAATGTCCATAAATACCTTTATGTGAATTACGATGTCTTTTTGCGAATTGAATAGGTAATAATTTTTCTGCAATTGGGGTGAATTGATTGAAAATAGCCGCAGGAATATTTAAGTCATGATAAATAATTTGACCACTATATTCTTGACCATCATTAGTAAATAAACCTAATTTTAAACCAATAAAAGTAATGGTTAAATCTGCTTTAATTGCATGTTGATAAATTTGCCCCGTATTAGCGGCTAATCCAGAAGCTATATCAATCGCAATCACTGGAATTGAACTACGATTTACTTTATCAATCACTAGCGCAATATTTTCATGAATTGGACGATTTAAACCGCTGCCAAAAATGGCATCAATAATAATATCGGTAGTAAAATTCATTTCGGAATTAAACGATAAAATTTTGCCACCCAGTTGTTGATAATGTTGATAAGCGAGTAACGCATCTCCAGTTAATTGAGTAGTTAACGCATAAACAATCACTTGATAGCCGGATAATAATGCCAATTTTGCTACACAATAACCGTCTCCCGCATTGTTTCCTGCACCACAAATAACCGTTATTGATCGTGTTTGTGGATAATGTAGAGTTAATTGTTTAAAAACAACTTCTGCCGCTGTTTGCATTAATTGAAAACTATCGATATGATAATCCTCAATGGCTATTCGTTCAATCGCACGAATATCTTGTACAGAATAAAATAAATTGGCTAAAGTATTCAAATTTTTCTCCTAAAGGAATTTCAATGATAAACTATTATGAATTGACAAATAATGATTTACTAAAATTAACTACTTTAATTAAACAGCAAGCTTATCAACTTGGATTTAACCAGATTGGTATTAGCGATATTAATCTAATTGAGGCTGAATTACAATTAAATCAATGGATAGAACAGGATTTTCAAGGTGAAATGAATTTTATGACTAAACATGGTACAAAGCGTTCACATCCAGAAGAATTAGTTAAAGACACTCAACGAGTAATTTGTGTAGCAATGAATTATTTACCAGAATCAATTAACCATATTCAACAACAATTAAATCAATCTAATTCCGCCTTTATTTCTCGTTACGCATTAGGGCGTGATTATCATAAAGTTTTACGTCAACGATTACAACAATTAGCGAATTTTATTCAACAACAAATTGGCGATTTTGGCTATAGAGTTTTTGTCGATAGCGCGCCGGTATTAGAAAAACCATTAGCGATTAAAGCCGGTTTAGGTTGGATAGGAAAACACACTAATATCATTCATAGACAATACAGTTCTTGGTTTTTTTTAGGCGAAATTTATACCGATTTACCGTTGCCAATTGATCAACAAACAAAAGCTTATTGTGGAAATTGTAGCCAATGTTTACAGATTTGTCCGACACAAGCGATTGTTGCACCTTATCAAATTGATGCTAGACGTTGTATTTCTTATTTAACCATTGAATTACACGGTTCAATTCCGCTTGAATTGCGTCATTTAATAGGTAATCGTATTTATGGTTGTGATGATTGTCAATTAATTTGTCCTTGGAATAAATTTGCGCAATTATCGGTAGAAAAAGATTTTTTACCGCGTCATGGTTTAGATAAATTGTCTTTAATTCAAGCATTTTCTTGGACTGAAACTGAATTCTTAACTAAAACCGAAGGATCAGCGATTCGTCGATTAGGATACAATCGATGGTTGCGCAATATTGCAGTGGCTTTAGGCAACGCGCCTTATTCAATTGAAATTCAACAGCATTTACAGCAAAAATTATCGCACGATTCCCAATTAGTTCGTGAACATATACAATGGGCATTAGAGCAACAATTTAATAAACAGCCGCTTTCAATTTAAATTTATGGCGTAATTGATTCATCAACAATTAATACGATTTTACCAAAATGATCGGGATGATCCATGCGTTGATGCGCCGCAGTTGCATTCGCTAATGGGAAAATTTGATCAATAATCGGACGTATCTTTTGATTCGCAAATAAATGCCAAACATGAGTATATAATTGTTGTGCAATTTTAGCTTTAAATTCATTATCGCGGGCGCGTAATGTTGATCCAGTCAGCGTAAGTCTTTTTGCCATTAAGCTTAATAAATTAATTTCGCTTTTAATGCCATATTGTGCAGCAATTTGAATTAAATAACCTTCAATCGCTAAACAACGTAAATGTTTAGCTACATAATTACCTCCCAAAATATCTAAAATAACTTTTACCCCTTTTCCAGAAGTGATTTGTTCAATTTCGCTCACAAAATCTTGAGTAGGATAATGAATTGCAGCTTGTACGCCTAATTCATATAAACGTTGACATTTTAATTTCGTACCTGTAGTTGCAATTACTTTAATACCAAACGCATTAGCCAATTGAATAGCGGTAATTCCAATTCCACTACTGCCTCCTTGAATAAATAAATAATCGTTTTGATTTAATAAAGTATTTTGAAATAAATTACTCCAGACGGTAAAATAAGTTTCCGGTAAACTTGCCGCTTCAATTAAATTGACTGAAGATGGAATAGGCAAAACAGATTCACTATCCGCTACACAATATTCTGCATAACCGCCGCCGCTAATTAAGGCACAAACTCGATCGCCAATTTGAAATTGATGAACTTGTAATCCACATTTCACAATGATTCCTGATACTTCTAATCCCAAAATAGGCGACGCTCCAAATGGCGGTGGATAATGTCCAAGACGTTGCATAATATCAGCACGATTTACTCCTGTTGCCACGACACGAATTAAGACTTCTGTTGCTTTAGGTTCGGGAATAGCAATCGAATTTAATTTTAATCCTTGCGCTGAAGAATCGGTAATGGTAATCGCATTCATTATGGTAGGAATATTCATAATATTTTATTTAAAAATTAATCAAAAATCCGAATCACATTTTTAAAAAGGTGAAAATAGGGCGATAAATCTTTTTAACTGGATAAAATTATACAATAAATCATTCATTATTTTTTAGTTTGAATAAATTTGTAAAATATTATTTTTTGTTGATTTAAAAAAGTGGATATTTTGCAAAATATTAGCAATTTTTTATAAACTATTGTTTTTTAGCTAACTCATTCGATTCATTTTTATGGCAAAACTTTCTTTACAACAACAATTATTACAAGCCGGTTTAATTAGTTCTGCGGCAGCAAAAACCATTAAAACCGAAAAACATAAGCAACAAAAACAACAACAAAAACAGGGAATCACTGTTGTCGATGAGGTGAAATTATCGGTACAACAGACTAAGGCTGAACAGGCTGAAAAAGATCGCTTGCTCAATTTGCAAAAGCAGCAGATGTTGGATCAAAAAGCTAAAGCAGCTCAGGTGCAACAGTGGTTACAATTACATCAACAAAATCAAGACCCTGAAGGTTCTGCGTATCATTTTACCGACGGAACGACGGTTAAAACGCTTTATGTCAATGATAAAATGCGTTCGCAACTCAGTCGTGGACGAATCGCAATTGTCAAAGCAGATCAAGGATATGTGTTAATCGATGCTGCGATTGCCGAAAAAATTGCTGAATTTGAACCGGAACGATTATTGCTATTAAATTCGACAACGACCGCGGTCGAGACAGAGGATCCATATGCGGATTATGTCATTCCTGATAATTTAATGTGGTAAATAGGATGCTCACTATCGGTCAATATAGGTTAGCCAACCGTTTTATTTTGGCACCGATGGCTGGCATTACCGATTTACCGTTTCGCCAATTGTGTTATCAACTCGGCGCAGGTTTGACGGTATCGGAAATGCTCACTTCTGATCCCCATTTGCGGCATCATCGACGCACGCAATATAAAGCGAGACAGGATGCTTATCCTAGTTTGCGTTCGGTGCAAATTTTAGGTACTGATCCGCGAAAAATGGCAGAAGCTGCGAGTTTCAATCAACAGCAAGGTGCTGATATTATTGATATTAATATGGGCTGTCCCGCGAAAAAAGTTTGTGCAGTTGCCGCTGGTTCAGCTCTGTTAAAACAAGAAAAATTAGTTGCCGAGATTTTACAAGCGGTGGTGCAGGCGGTGACGATTCCGGTGACGTTAAAAATTCGTACCGGTTGGGATCAGGATCAGCGCAATGCCGCGACGATTGCCCATTTAGCTGAACAAGCGGGCATTTCAGCCTTGACTATTCATGGACGAACTCGCGCTTGTCAATTTCGTGGACAGGCTGAATATGAGACAATTAAGCAAGTAAAACAACAAGTTAGTTTGCCGATTATTGCGAATGGCGATATTACCAGTGCCGAAAAAGCGGCTGCGGTTTTGACTTATACTGCTGCCGATGCGGTGATGATAGGCAGAGCGGCGCAAGGTCAGCCTTGGATTTTTCAACAATTTCAACACTATTTCGCGCCGCATTCACCGCCAATTGATCACTCATTAGCGGCAGTTTATCCTTTTATTTTGCAACATTTAATCGCAATTTATCAATTTTATGGTGAAAAATTAGCGATAGGAATAGCGCGAAAACATATTGCTTGGTATTTACAACGATTTCATTTAACGGCTTTTAAATCGCAGATTTTTGCCGCGACTCAAACCTCAATACAATTTCAATTAATGGAGCAAATTTTATTTCAGGCAATTAATCATCATAAGGAGAATTTAACATGATTTATTATTTAATTCGCCGCTTATTATATGCGATTCCTTTATTAATTGGCATTAATTTATTAACCTTTACGTTATTTTTTGTGGTTAATAGTCCTGATGATATGGCGCGAATGCAATTAGGACAAAAACAAATTTCTCAAGCAGCGGTAAATAATTGGAAACATCAACATGGATATGATTTGCCATTATTGTGGAATTCTGAAACTGATAATCCAATAACGCAAACGATTTTTTATCAAAAATCATTTCGTTTATTTCAATTTGATTTTGGGGTTTCCGATAGTGGACGTAATATTGCTAACGATATTTCTCAACGAATGTGGCCTTCATTAAATTTAGCGGTGCCTTCATTATTATGTGGATTAATTGCTGATATGACTGTGGCATTAATGATGGTTTTATTTAGAAAAAGTTATTTAGAAAAAATCGGATTAATAATGTGCGTCATGTTAATGTCCATTTCTTCCTTATTTTATATTATTATTGGACAATTTGTTTTTAGTAAGTGGTTATTATTAGTGCCAATTTCTGGTTATGATCCCAGTTTATTAGGCATAAAATTTCTCATTTTACCGATTTTAATTGGCGTATTTTCTGGAATGGGTTCGGGCGGAAGGTGGTATCGTATTTTATTTTTAGAAGAAATGGGTAAAGATTATGTACGCACCGCTAGGGCAAAAGGTTTATCTGAAATTCAAGTTTTATTTAAACATGTCTTAAAAAATGCCATGATTCCTATTTTAACTGGTTTAGTGGTGATTTTACCTTTATTATTTATGGGGAGTTTAATTAGCGAATCTTTTTTTAGTATTCCCGGATTAGGCAGTTATACCATTGATGCAATTAATCGCCAAGATTTTGCCATTGTTCGCGTGATGGTTTTTTTAGGATCGGTATTATATATTATAGGTTTATTACTCACCGATATTTCTTATACTTTAGTTGATCCTCGTGTGCGTTTATCATGATTATTTTATGGACAGATGGGTTAATTTTTGCCCTAATCATTATTGCTATTTTGAGCATTTATTCATTATTGCATCAACCACAATGGCAACGTCCATTATTGCAAATCATTCACAGTGTTTCTGGAATGACCTCATTCTTAATGCTCAGTTTTTTTATCATCATAAGTGTATTAGATTCAATTCATTTTCGCTCTAATTTACATCAACAATCAGAAATAATCAGCGTATTAGATTATTTATTAAATCCATTAAGATTACACAGTGAAAAAAC
Organism: Pseudomonadota bacterium; assembly: GCA_041169045.1. Classification (GTDB taxonomy): domain Bacteria; phylum Pseudomonadota; class Gammaproteobacteria; order Methylococcales; family Methylomonadaceae; genus CAIQWF01. The sequence goes on along the minus strand of JBEEJU010000108.1, from coordinate 2,314 downwards.
TTATTCAGCTCCATTTGCAATTGAATTATATAGCAAAGAATGGGTAAATATTCAAGGTAAAAGTGCATGGGTTTATCCGCGTTTACAATATGGCGGTGCGCATTTATTCACTCCAGAAAATCATTTAATCGATATTGTAAAACGCATAGTTATTGGTTTATTAGAAGGGATGATTTTATATGCAGCTATTTTAGGGATGATTTATAAAATAATGCAGTTATCTCATTGTTTTCCTTGGTGGTTACAACGTCCATTATTACCCAGTATTCGCAGTTGTATTATGGTAGCTGGACTATTAATGATTAGCATAACTATTTTAATTCAATTAGCGAGTGTTTATCATGTTTTAGGTACGGATAAAGTGGGTGAAGACGTATTATATCAAGCGATAAAAAGTATTCGTACCGGTTTAGTTATTGGCAGTTTAACCACTTTAATTATGTTACCGTTTGCGATTTTATTTGGTATTTTAGCTGGATATTTTCAAGGATGGGTTGATGATATTATTCAATATATTTATACCACATTAAATGCAATTCCTAGCGTATTATTAATTGCAGCTTCAGTATTAATGGTACAAGTTTATATGGCAAATCATCCACTAGCATTTACCAATCCATTAATCCGAGCTGATATGCGTTTATTGTGTTTATGTTTTATTTTAGGCATGACCAGTTGGACTGGATTATGCCGTTTATTACGCGCAGAAACGCTAAAATTGCGTGAAATGGAATATGTACAAGCGGCTTATTCTTTAGGGGTAAAACCCAGTCGAATTTTGTTAAGACATATTTTGCCAAATATTATGCACTTAATTTTAATTAGCGTAGTTTTAGATTTCAGTTCTTTAGTTTTAGCGGAAGCCATTTTATCTTATATTAATATTGGCGTTGATCCTAGCACTTATAGTTGGGGTAATATGATTAATGGTGCCAGATTAGAAATGGCTAGAGAACCAATGGTGTGGTGGTCATTAACGGCTGCATTTATGTTTATGTTTAGTTTAGTATTGTCTGCGAATTTATTTGCGGATTGTGTGAATGAAGCTTTTAATCCACGTCAAATTCAATCATGAATGGTTAAAATGTGGGGAATTGAATTTACTAAACAAAGTTTAAAAATCATTGAAAAAATATTCATTCCATTTACTTGTTTATTTTGTGGATCTGCAAGTGAATTGACGCAGGATATTTGTCAAGATTGTTTACTGCATTTACCAAGAAATAGTGATTATTGTCAAATTTGTGGCGGTTTGATAGCGCAATATTCTCAGTCTATTTATTGTCGGTTTTGTAGTAAACAACCGCCTTATTTTGATTATACGATTGCCCCTTTTTTATATCGTGATCAAATTCAATATTTAATTTTGCAATTAAAAATCAATCCTAAATATGCAAAAATTTTAGCGCAATTATTTATTAATGAAATAAGCATTACTGAGCAATTGCCTCAGGCAATTATTCCCGTACCTTTATATAAAAAGGATTATCAAAAACGCGGCTTTAATCAAAATATTGAATTAGCTAAAATGATTGCCAGCTATTTAAAGATTCCATTGTTGACAAATGTTTGTGTTAAACATAGACAAACTTTAGCGCAAAAAACCTTATCTGCGATAGAACGTCAGCAAAATATTTATCAGGCTTTTGAAATGCAATTAGATTCAAATTATAAACATATTGCAATTATTGATGATTTAATGACTACCGGATCTACGGTTAATGAAATCGCTAGAATCGCTAAACAAAAAGGTATTGATCGAGTGGATATTTGGGTAATTGCTCGTAGTATTTATTAAACAATTATTTTTTATATAGTTAAGGAGGTAAGAGAAGAATTATTATGCCTAATATTATCGATACTTTTAATAATAGTAATCTTATTCCGCATGGATATTGTTTACAATGGGATTCATCTTTATTATGGATACATGTTATTTCTGACATCATTATTGTTTTATCCTATTATTCTATTCCATTAGTATTACTTTATTTTTTATATCAACGTCGAACTATTGCCTATCCCGGGATAATTGCTATGTTTGGTGCTTTTATTTTAGCTTGTGGTACGACTCATTTATTAGGCGCAATTAGTGTTTGGATTCCGATTTATTGGCTAGAGGGATATGTAAAAATGATTACGGCTTTATTATCCATATCAACCGCTGCTGCGATGTTTAAAATTATTCCCCAAGCCCTTCAATTACCCACAACTCAGGAATTGCAACAACAAATAGATGAAAAAAATCGAGCGCAAGCAGAACTTAATTTAGCTTATCATGAATTAGAACAAGTCTATTTAAATATTAATGAAG
>JBEEJU010000107.1:0-19770 GCA_041169045.1 Pseudomonadota bacterium | reverse complement strand
TTATACTCGTTTACAAAATCATAAATCGTTTTATTATCCAATATATCTTTTTCAATTTTATAAACCGGATTTTTATTAACTATTTCAATCGTGGGATGAATTTTCAGATCATTTAATTCAATAAAAGTAGCTAAACTTTGTGAATAATTTTCGGTAATTCCTACCATATCTAATATTGACATATGATCTAAAATAGAAGCAACCGAAAGATCATCGGGATTTTTTCTAAAATGTTTGGCTTGATAATTTTGAAACAGTGGACTAAATTTAATCATTTTGCTAATAAAAACATCAGGATGATATAAATTATCTGCGCGTAATTCTAAAGTCATCGCTTTAATATATTCCGGATGAGCTGCAAAAAATTGAGGACTAATTTCTTTAATATACATCACCCAATTAATATGCGAAATTAAATGCGCAATCGGTTCTCTTAAAAAAGTTAAAACAAAATAGTCTTGTTTAGCAAAATTTTTTAAAAATACCGATAAATTTAAATGTGCAGAAATATAATCTAATTTTTCTAAATGAGTTTTATTGGATAGTTGCTCAGTAATTTCATCAATCAAATAACGTTCACAATGATCCTCGCCATTAAACTGTTTTTGTAAAAAAAGATTAAATGCTGAACCGGCTGTTTTCCCGACATGAATAAAAAATATTTTTTTCATTGTTATTTTTATTATTTTTTAATTAAAACAGGGCATTGGATTTTTTACTAATTTGATCCAATGCGATTAAAGTTTCTAATAACGGTTTCATTTTGGTTAAATGCCACGAATTTGCGCCATCACTTTTAGCTTGATCCGGATTAGGATGCGTTTCCATAAAAAGACCAGCAACGCCTACCGCCACTGCTGCACGAGCTAAAACCGGCACAAATTCGCGTTGTCCGCCTGAACAATGCCCTTGTCCCCCGGGTAATTGTACCGAATGCGTCGCATCAAAAACGACTGGACAGCCAGTTTCACGCATCACTACCAATGATCGCATATCCGAAATTAAATAGTTATATCCGAAAGACGCGCCGCGTTCACAAACCATAATGTGTTGATTTCCGGTTGCTTTTGCTTTTTCGACCACATTGTGCATGTCCCAAGGTGCTAAAAATTGTCCCTTTTTAATATTCACCGGTAAACCCACAGCAGCCACCGCTTGAATAAAATTTGTTTGGCGACATAAAAATGCCGGAGTTTGTAAAACATCAACAATTTCAGCTACTTCTATCAAAGGTGTATCCTCATGCACATCGGTCAACACCGGTACACCGATTTGTTGTTTGACTTTTTGCAAAATTTGTAATCCTCGTTCAATGCCTAAACCACGAAAACTCTGATGAGAAGAGCGATTAGCTTTGTCAAATGAAGATTTATAAATAAAATGAATCTTTAATTCAGTCGTTATTTCTTTTAAATAGCCAGCCGTTTCTAAGGCTAAAGTTTCACTTTCAATGACACAAGGACCCGCAATTAAAAATAAAGGCTGTTCTATTCCAATTTCAAAACCACATAATCGCATTTATTTTTCCTTATTCAATAATTAAATAATCGATTCTTCAATCACTTCAATCGCATTACCATCTGGATCACGACAAAAAATTGCCGGTCTTCCTGATTTACTGCGCGTATAATAAACTTGATATTTTTCTAAACGCGCAATTAAGGGTTTCAAATCTGCAATTTTAACTGCAACATGTCGATCTAAGCCGCCATGATCCGGACGATTTGTGATTGAATCTGGATTAGGCAAACATAAACAATGTAACGTTTGTCCATAATTGCCCATTTTAAACCAAGCTCCATCAAAGCTTAATGGCGGACGACGTAAATCTAATTCTAATCCCAAAACCTGCATATAAAAAAATTTGGTTTTTTCTAAATTAGATGAATAAACACTGTGATGATCAATGCCTAAAAAATTAGGTAATATTTTGGTTTCCATTTTAATACAATGATTAATTTTTAGCTAAATCAGCACTAATTGTTTCCACAATTGCAATGACCATTAATTGCGCGGTTTTTGCCCCTGCATCAATATGACCTATACTGCGTTCGCCTAAAAATGAAGCGCGTCCTTTGGTAGCAATTTGATCACGAGTCGCCTCCATTCCTTCGGTAGCGATCGTAGGTAAAGTGGCTAATATTGTTTTTAAATCAAGCTGTTGTGTAGCCGCAGTGACTAAATAATTGGCGACTGGAATCCAAACATCTAACAGGGTTTTTTCACCGATATCGGCTTTACCACGTTGTTTAACCGCTTGAACGGCATGTGCAAAAGCAGTCGCAAATCCTTGAAAATTTTGCGGCTGAGTTTTAAAAGCCTTGCTTAAACTCATACCCAAAGTACCATATAACGATCCGGAAGCTCCGCCAATACTGATCATTAAACTCATGCCAATTTTATTAAATACAGTTGCCCAATCCATAGCTAACCATTCTTGACAATGAATGGTTAAATTTTGAAAACCTCGTTGTAAATTAATTAAATGATCACCGTCGCCCAAAGTTTGATCTAATAAGGTAATTTCTTGGTGATGAAGATTTAAATGATGTTGAATATTTTTAATGATTTCGGGTAATAATTCAGGAGTCATTTTTTAATCAGTAATAAAAATAGAGATAAAATTTATTTTTCAAAAACCTTCCTTGTTTTTTAATTTCTAAAAACGTGGAAGGTTTATTTTAAAAGAATCGTTTTATAAAAATAACACACAAAACATTCGCTTTAATTACGCTGATTAATAGCAATCACATCACGCCTGATCGCACCTTTATACAATTGACGCGGACGACCAATTTTTTGTTCTGGATCAGAAATCATTTCATCCCAATGACTAATCCAACCTACCGTTCGTCCCATAGCAAAAATCGCAGTAAACATATTACTAGGAATCCCAATTGCTTTTAAAACAATCCCTGAATAAAAATCAACATTAGGATATAATTTCTTTTCAATAAAATATTCATCTTCTAATGCAATTCGTTCTAATTCCAAAGCCAATTTAAATAATTTATCTTCATGCAGTCCTAATTCATTTAATACTTCATGACAAGTTTCGCGCATTAATTTTGCTCTAGGATCATAATTTTTATAAACCCGATGTCCAAATCCCATTAAACGAAATGAATCATTTTTATCTTTAGCGCGTTTAATATATTTATCAATCTGCGATACATCGCCAATTTGCTCTAGCATTTTTAATACCGCTTCATTTGCTCCGCCGTGAGCCGCTCCCCATAAACAGGCAATTCCTGCGGTAATACACGCATATGGATTCGCGCCGCTTGATCCAGCTAATCGTACCGTTGAAGTAGAAGCATTTTGTTCATGATCCGCATGAAGAATTAAAATTCGTTCCAATGCTCTAACCAAAATAGGATTGGGAATATACTCATCGCAAGGCGTACCGTGCATCATACGCATAAAATTGGCAACATAACCCAATTTATTTTGTGGATACATAAAAGGTAAGCCGGTGCTGTATTTATGGCACATTCCCACAATCGTAGGCACTTTCGCTAACAAACGAATCGCGCTTAAATCTCGATGTTCTTTAGAGCCAATATCAAGCGCATCATGATAAAACGCAGACAATGCACCAACAATCCCCACCATAATCGCCATCGGATGGGCATCACGGCGAAATCCTTTGAAAAAGTTAGTAATTTGATCATGCACCATTGTGTGCTGAGTAATATTTTTCACAAAACTATCTAATTGATTTTGATTAGGTAATTCCGCATTCAATAACAAATAACACACTTCTAAAAAGTTACATTTTTCAGCCAATTGCTCAATCGGATAACCGCGATACAACAAAATACCCGCATCACCATCGATGTAGGTAATTTTGGAAGAACAACTGGCGGTAGAAATAAACCCGGGATCGTAGGTAAACATCCCACCTTGTTGTTGCAAAGCGCGAATATCGATCACATTAGGACCAATCGTGCCGGTCAATACCGGCAATTTAAGCGGGATAGCAGTTATATTATCAGTGAGCGTAACATAATGTTCTGTAGTCATGATAGTCTTCTTAAGTCAGTAATTAAAGGATAAGCCTATTTCTTTCAACAATAAACTTGGTAAATATCAATTTAAGCGGCTATTCTAACAAAACTTAACCGATATTCAGCTTTCCAGCTCACTTAAAATTCGAGAGAGGCTAGATAAAGTTAATGCAAAACAAAAGGGTTTGATAATAATAGTATTTGGGCAATTTAATAAATTTATTATTTAAAATCAATAACTTATTATTTAATTAAATGTATTATATGAATGAAATGAACGCTTAAAATTTAGCGAATTAATTTAATTGTTTTAGCCAATCATTTTTCACTCATTATTGAAACGGGTAAAATAGCTAATCTAAAAGGCTGAACATTGGCATTTATTAAAGGCAATAATTGTCCTATGATTTGTTGTTGAGCATCGATAATATTTTCAGAATCCACATTTTCATGATTGACTTCGATCATAAATAATTGACGTTTTACCGTTCCTAAATAATGCGTTCTAGCCACAATTTCTTGCCCAATATAACACCCTTTAGTGAAACTAATTCCGCCGAATTGATCGATATTTAACATTTGTGGAATATAGAGTTCACTACTTTGTAAATTCAGCCAAGCGATTTTAGAATAAATATCTAATAATTCCCAATTTTGACTATTAGCCACTATAAAACCGTGATTTAAATAAGATTGCCAAATTTGAATACTATTTTCTATCGAATCGATGAATAAATATCGTTGTTGTGGCAATTTTAGCATCGATTGATTGATTTCAAAATCGTTATTAGGTAATGAAACAGAATTGGAAATTGGATTAATCATTTGAATACCACTCATTATTAATGAGGTATCAATGACTAATTTAACTTTCGCGCGTAAAATATAACGAGATAATCGTTTATGCACAGTTTCTAATAAGATTTTAGGCAAAATTAATAGAAATTGCTGATCTCGTTTTATAATCAATAAAGTTGAAATTACTTTCCCTTTAGCATTACAGAATGCCGTAAAACAAGCCAGATTAGGAATTAAATGTTCAACATCTGTGGTTAATTGTCCTTGTAAAAAGGAACGGGCATCGTTACCTGAAACGATTAAAATACCTAAATAATCAATTGAATATAAAGCATTAACCGGTTGATTAATATCAGTTATTGAAAAGTTTAAACTGCTTAAAAAAGGCTTCCAAGTCGATTCGGTCATCAAAATTTCTCCTATAGGTAAATTGTCGAATTATAACTAACTCCCGATTAATTGCGGTAAAATAGTCGGTTTAAGCTGTTTGATTAAGCTATAGACTTTTGCGTTTTTATTTTAGGAAATACCATGTTTAATCCCTCGATTCCATTAGCAGTTTTTGATCCCGAATTATGGGCAGCGATTGTCGCTGAACACCAACGTCAAGAAGATCATGTTGAATTAATTGCCTCAGAAAATTACACCAGTCCTTGGGTATTAGCGGCTCAAGGTTCGCAATTAACCAACAAATATGCTGAAGGCTATCCGGGAAAACGATATTACGGTGGTTGTGAATGGGTTGATGTCGCCGAACAATTAGCGATTGACCGTGCTAAACAATTATTTTCTGCCGATTATGCGAATGTGCAACCGCATTCTGGTTCGCAAGCCAATATGGCAGTATTTATGTCGTTATTGTCTCCAGGCGACACTATTTTGGGTTTGGCGTTATCCGATGGCGGACATTTAACTCATGGAGCTAAACCGAATTTTTCCGGTAAAATTTATCAATCTGTGCAATATCATTTAGACCCAAATACCGGATTGGTCAATTATCAGGAAGTTCGCGAATTGGCTTTAGCTCATCGTCCAAAAATGATAGTCGCAGGTTTTTCCGCCTATTCACGGATTATGGATTGGCAACAATTCCGCGATATTGCGGATGAAGTTGGAGCTTATTTAATGGTGGATATGGCTCATGTTGCCGGATTAGTTGCAGCAGGTTTATACCCTAATCCCCTACCGATTGCCGACGTAGTGACAACCACGACACATAAATCTTTGCGCGGACCTAGAGGTGGATTGATTTTAGCAAAAGCTAATCCTGAATTAGAAAAAAAATTAAATGCCAATATTTTTCCCGGGATTCAAGGTGGCCCATTAATGCACGTTATTGCGGCAAAAGCGGTGGCTTTAAAAGAAGCGTTGACTCCTGAGTTTAAACTTTATCAACAACAAGTGATTGCCAATGCACAAGCGATGGCTGCGGTATTTATGCAACGCGGTTTCGATGTGGTTTCAGGTGGTACCGACAATCATTTAATGCTGGTCTCCTTAATCAATAAAGGTTTGACTGGAAAAGCCGCTGATGCAGCCTTACATCAAGCCCATATCACGGTGAATAAAAATGCCGTGCCGAATGATCCACAATCTCCCTTTGTCACCAGTGGGATTCGTATAGGTACACCTGCGCCAACCACTCGCGGTTTTAAAGAAGCCGAGATGATTCAAGTAGCGCATTGGATGTGTGAAATTATGGAATCAATGGATGATTCAACGGTGATTGCTAAGGTGCGAGAACAAGTCAAAAGTTTATGTGCGCAATTTCCGGTTTATCATCGTTCGCCTATTTAACAGATACGGTTTATCGATTATGTCTGGAAATACTTTAGGAACTTTATTTACCTTGACCACTTTTGGTGAAAGTCATGGTGCAGCTTTGGGCGCGATTATCGACGGTTGTCCCCCCGGATTAGCCTTAACCGAAGCGGATATTCAACTTGATTTAGATCGACGTAAACCCGGAACTTCTAGACATACGACTCAACGTCGAGAAGCAGATCAAGTCAAAATTTTATCCGGTGTGTTTGAAGGTTATACCACTGGTACTCCGATTGGTTTATTGATTGAAAATACCGATCAACGCTCTAAAGATTACACCGCAATTGCGCAAAGTTTTCGCCCGGGTCATGCGGATTTTACTTATCAAGCTAAATACGGCGTACGCGATTATCGCGGTGGCGGACGATCTTCGGCGCGCGAAACAGCGATGCGGGTTGCTGCCGGTGCGATTGCTAAAAAATATTTAAAACAGATTTTAAATATCGATATTCGCGGTTATTTATCTCAATTAGGACCGATTAAAGCCGAAACCCTTGATTGGAATATGGTGAATCACAATCCGTTTTTCTTTCCAGATGCGAATAAAATTGCTGAATTAGAATCGTATATGGACGCATTGCGTAAAGAAGGAAATTCAATTGGGGCAAAAATTGTAGTGGTTGCTCAAAATGTTCCAGCCGGTTTAGGTGAACCGATTTTTGATCGATTGGATGCTGATTTAGCCAAAGCATTGATGAGTATAAATGCGGTTAAAGGCGTAGAAATTGGCGACGGTTTTAGTTGTGTAGAAACTAAAGGCTCTGATTTTAGAGATGAAATTACGCCTGATGGTTTTTTAACCAATCATGCTGGCGGGATTTTAGGTGGCATTTCTTCAGGACAAGATATTGTCGCTACGATCGCGCTCAAACCCACGTCTAGTTTACGTCTGCCAGCGCGTAGCATTAATCTGCAAGGTGAGCCTGTTCAGGTAATTACTGAAGGACGGCACGATCCTTGCGTTGGAATTCGAGCGACACCGATTGCTGAGGCAATGGTGGCAATGGTTTTAATGGATCATTTATTGCGTCATCGTGGACAAAATACCACTCAATTTCCTCAGCACTCACCGTTATTATCTGTTTCGTAATTGAAAACAATCTGAGCGTTTTATTAAAAAAATAACTGAATTATTTTAAAGAGACTTTAGCATGAAACTCAATGCGCAAGCTTTTCGTGATAGTGAACATAAACGGATTACTTTATTGGGGATGTCTGGCGTAGGCAAAACCACATTAGCGGCTAAACTTCCCAAAAATCGTTGGTTTCATTATTCAGGCGATTATCGAATTGGCACCCAATATTTAAATGAGCCAATTATCGATTATTTAAAACAAGAAGCGATGAAAGTTAAATCGCTAGAAACCTTATTACGCTCAGATTCTATTTATATTCGCAATAATATTACGATAGATAATTTATCTGTGGTATCGCATTTTTTAGGTAAAATCGGCAATTCGGAATTAGGCGGATTATCTTTAGCTGAATTTAAACGTCGCCAAGCCTTACATCGTCAAGCCGAAATTGCCAGTATGTTAGATGTTCCAGATTTTATTCATAAAGTCGCGGCAATTTATGGTTATCAGCATTTTTTAAATGATGCCGGCGGCAGTTTATGTGAATTAGAATGTCCTCAAGTTTTAGAAACTTTAGCCGAATATACTTTAATTTTATATATTCAAACTACGCCTGAATTAGAAAAATTATTACAACAACGCGCACAAGCTGAACCGAAACCTTTATATTATCGTGAAAAATTTTTAGACGAACATTTAATTAAATTTATGTCTATTAAAGGTTATCAGAATGCAGAACAAATTATTCCTGATGAATTTGTCAGTTGGGTGTTTCCTTGTTTATTTCAATCGAGAGTTCCGCGTTATCAATCGATTGCTGATCATTATGGATATACCATTCCTGCGCAAGCGATTGCTGAAGTGAATAATGAAACTGATTTTATCGATTTGATTAGCGATATTTTAGCTAAATAATTTTGTTAATGCTTTTTAAAAAACACAGCCGATTTTATATAAATTATGCCCTTAGTTGCTGATACGAATTTACCGACCTTTTCGCGTTTACGCCAAGAAGGTGAAGATATTTTAGAAAAACATCGTGCAGATCAACAGGATATTCGCGCGTTACATATTGGTTTGTTGAATATGATGCCGGATGCTGCTCTGGAAGCGACTGAACGTCAATTTTTTCGATTGGTTGGGGCTTGTAATCAAATTGCACAATTTTATGTACACCCGTTTACCATTTCCGGTTTACCTAGAAGTGAACAAGCTCAAGCCCATATTCAGCAATATTATCAAACCTTTGAGCAAATTAAACGGGAGGGTTTAGATGCGCTGATTATCAGTGGTGCAAACGTAACCCATGCAAATTTAGAAAATGAAGCCTTTTGGCAACCCTTGACTGAAGTGTTTGATTGGGCAAAACAACATGTGACTTCGATTTTGTGTTCTTGTTTAGCGACGCACGCGCTGATTCAATATTGTTATGGCTTAAAACGGGTTCATAATCCAATAAAACGTTGGGGCGTTTTTAGTCATCGTCTGGTAGATCGACATCATCCATTAGTGATTGATATTAATAGTCGATTTGATGTACCGCATTCACGTTTTAATGATATTTCTTTAGCAATGATGGAATCCAAAGGCTTAAAAGTTTTAGCCGCTAATGAAAATATTGGTGTACATTTAGCGGTCAGCCGCGACGGTTTTCGGATGATTTATTTTCAAGGACATCCAGAATATGATGAAATTAGTTTATTAAAAGAATATAAACGCGAAATTTTACGTTTTTATCATCATCAACGTTTAGATTATCCGCCTTTTCCAGATAATTATTTTAATATGAATTGTCAAAAAATCTTGCAAGATTATCGACAAACTTTGCTTATTGCACAACAAAAGCAACAACCATTTCCTGAGTTTCCTGAAACTTTATTATTAGCTGAAATTGATAATACTTGGCGCGATACAGCCAAAGCCGTTTTTAATAATTGGTTAGGAAAAGTTTATCAAATTACTCATCAAGATCGGCGTTTACCTTTTATGGAAGGCATTGATCCAAATAATCCTTTAGGATTGAAATAGCCGCATTATTTTATAATTTTTTTTGTTGCTAATTGTTATGATATTTTTAATCTCAAATTCATTATCTTTTAGTTTTTATTTATGTTTTTTATTCATTTTTATTTAATATTATGAAAGCCTTATCTTTAGCCAAAGCCAATCAAATTATCAATGTCGTTATTGCTACAGCAAGAACTTTACAATTAGCTCCGTTAACTGTTGTAGTTTTGGATAATGCAGGACATTTAAAAGCCATGCAGCGCGAAGATGGTGCGACCATGTTACGGCAACAAATTGCCACCGCAAAAGCCTGGGGAGCAGTTAATATGGGGATTTCTTCACGCGCATTAGCCGCAGTTGCTGAACAACGTCCAGAATTTATGAATGCGTTAATTAATATTTCTGAGGGTAAAATTATGCCCATTACTGGCGGTGTATTAATTCGTGATGATGACAATGAAATTATTGGTGCTGTTGGGGTAAGTGGCGATATTTCTGAGCATGATGAACAATGTGCAATTATTGGCATTGAAACAGCAGGATTTCGTGCCGAGGTTTAATAATAAACATTTTGCTTTTCAAAAATAACCTTGGGTTATTTAGCAATTCATTTATATTTCCAAATGTCTTTATTAACCGAGTTATTACCTGCTTTACCTCAATCTATTGTTTTGATTACTCGACCGATTTCTCAGGCGGATACGCTATTACAATTGATGAAACAACATCAAAAGCCAGCGATTCATTTTCCTACTATTGAAATTCGTTCTGTTGCTAATCAAACTGATATTCAAAATAAATTACAAAATCTTAAAGCTTATCAGTGGCTTATTTTTATCAGTGCTAATGCGGTTAATTTTGCACTGCAAGCAAATAATGGCAAAATAGCGGCTTTTAAACCAATTAAAATAGCCGCTATTGGTCAGGCGACGGCTCAGGCATTACAAAAATGGGGATTAACAGTCAATTTATTACCGCAACAAGGGTTTAACAGCGAATATTTGCTGGCTGAATTAGAACCGTTGCTAACGGCAAAATCAGCAATATTGATTGTTCGTGGGGTGGGCGGACGTGAAAAATTAGCTCAACGACTCTCTGAATTAGGCATGATAGTTGATGATTTACCCGTTTATCAGCGATTGTTGCCCACCATAGACGCAGAACCGATTATTAAGCGGGTTCAACAACGACAAATCGCCGCCATTACCATTAGTAGTGCTGAAGGTTTAGAAAATTTACTAACCTTATTACAGCCAGTTCGGACACAGTTATTGACGATTCCCTTAATAGTCGTCAGTCAACGGATTCAAAAAATTGCGTATGATTACGGTTTTAATAAGGTGGTTGTCAGTGCCAGTCCAGCAGATGTGGCAGTTTTTAACACAATAACAACAGTATGTAACGGGGAAGACAGTGGCTGAAGAAAGCATTGAAAAACAAGTAGTTGAAAATATAATCCCGCCTCAACAGTCGCCACGCACTCAAGGTTTGTGGATAGGGATTATTATATTTTTAATCATTATTGTACTAGCCGGAGCTGGATTTTATTTATGGCAACAATTACGTTCGCAAAGTGATACTTTAGATAAAGAAGATCAGCGTAGTCTTGAAATTTCCAAGCAAATCAGTGGTTTCCAATCGCAATTGTCCGCAATCCAATCGCAATTGGCTACTGCAACTTCTAGCTTGGCAAATACCAATGCTCAATTCGATCGCAAATTAGCGGATTTGGGACAAGCTCAAGACAATAAATTGCAAGCGGTGCATCAAGAATTGGGCAGCACTTTAATACAGTTACAACGCCAATGGGGTAAAACTCGCGGCGATTGGTTGTTAGCTGATGCCGATTATTTGCTAACCGTTGCCGGTCAACGTTTGCAACTAATTGGTGATGTTCAAACTGCACGTGAAGCTTTGGAGGCGGCTGATCAACGCTTGCGTGAAAGTGGAGATGCGGGCGCGTTTAAAATCCGCGAACAAATTGCCAAAGAATTGGAAATGTTACGCGCCATACCGAATTTGGATATAGTAGGTTTGTATGCCAAATTACAAACGCTCAGTACGCAAGTTGATAAATTGCCTTTGTTCTTGCCCTATCAAGGAAAACCGGTCGTCTCTGCTCAACAACATGATCAACATCCCACTTCATCATTAACTGAATATCCGCTATTGGATGCAGCCTTGAAACAAATGGATGGATATGTCACGGTGCGTCATACTCAACAACCGATTAAAGCGATTTTAACCACCGAACAAGTGCAATTTATTCGTCAACAATTGAGTTTAAAAGTGGAAATGACCAAATTGGCGTTAGTGCAAAAAAATCAGGCGTTATATAGCACCAGCTTACAAGATTCTTTAAATTGGTTAACGCAAAATTTTAATCAAAATGCGCAAACTAAAAATTTCACGCATCAGTTAGAAGAATTAAATCAAATCCAATTAAATGCTCAATTGCCAGATATTAGTTTATCACTCAAAATGTTACGCGATATTGCTAAATTGCGTTTAGAAACCGATAAAGCGTTACCTACAGAAACTTCTGAACCGGTTAAACCAGCCGAATCTTCAGCCTCTAGCACAGAACCTACAAAAACAGAAACATCAACACCTTCCGTAGAATCTGCTGCTCAATCTCAAGCAACTGCGACTCCCTCAGCGTCTGAATCAGCGACAGATTCTGCACCGGTTACAGTTCCCACAACGCCTGAACATTAAGAGGAAATCCGTCATGAAAAATTTGATCTATTTCCTAGGTTCACTCGCTTTAACCCTTACTTGTGCCTTTTTATTACATTACTGGTTGTCAGCAAATGATGATCCCGGATATGTATTGATTGGTTTTGGTGGTTGGTCATTGGAAACTTCAATGGTGGTATTTGCCGTTGGGAGTGTATTTGGATTTTTTATTTTATATTTATTTTTCCGTAGCTTAGGATGGTTAATGCGCTTACCCAGCAAGATGAAAGCTCGGGGACAAGTGGTACGTTTTAATCGTTCACAAGAAGCGTTAATTGCCGGATTGGTCGATTCGGCGGCGGGAAATTGGGAAACCGCGGAGAAAATTTTAATTAAACATGCGTCAAATAGTGGCGCGCCTTTATTGCATTATTTGACCGCAGCGCGTGCGGCTCAATCCAGAGGTGCCATTGATAAACGCGACGAATATTTGCGTAAAGCGGCTGATCAAAGTCAAGGTGCGGATATTGCGGTTGGTTTAACACAAGCCGAATTACATTTATCTGAAAAACAATTCGATTTAGCGTTGCAAACCTTAACAAAATTAAATTCTCTCGATCCTAAACATGCAACCGTTTTAAAGTTATTACATCAAACTTATCAGCATATTGGTGATTGGGAAGGATTACGAAAATTAATTCCTTCATTACACAAAAATAAAGTTTTAATTGAAGCGGAAATTAAATTATTAGAAACCGAAACTTTTAGTCGATTATTAAAACAAATCGCTGCAACTGGAGATGAATTAAAAATTCAAGCTTTATGGGAAACGATTCCACATCATATTCAACAATTACAAGATATTTTTACCATTTATTTTGCAGCAATGATTAATGCTGGAGCTGGCGCGAAAATCGAAGATTTATTAGTTAAAAAATTATCTTCACATTGGCATGAAACTTTATTAGTCGTTTTCGCCAGTATTGAAAATAACGACGCGCAACGTCAATTAGCCATTGCAGAACGTTGGTTAGTTTCTTATCCCGAAAATGCCGTATTATTACGCATTTTAGGTAAAATTAGTTTACGTTGCCAAGAAACCGAAAAAGCGATTCGTTATTTATCGAAAAGTTTGGATAAAGAACCCAGTGTCGCCGCTTATCAAATGTTAGGTGATATTTTTTCACACTCTAATGATAAAGATAAAGCTTGTCAATATTATAAACAAGGATTGGAATTAGCTGCGACTGAAGTGATCCAAAGCGCGGAAAATGTGGCTATTTATTCAGGTTAAATTAAAGCTAAAATTGCATAAATGAAAAGCTTAATTGTTTATAGTGATGTTGTTTTATTATCGATGTTTAAACGCTGGGCTACCCATAGTTCAGAGCATTTAATATTTGCCAAAAATGCTCAAAAAGCCATTGAAATGGTTAATGAAGAATCGATTAATTTTGTCATCACCGAATTAAATTTAACCGACACCGATGGGTTAGAATTAGTGGCTCAATTGTCTGTCATTCGTCCATCGATTAAAATTGCTTTTTTCTTGCCAGCCGATTTTTATATTGATAGTGAAAAATTATGCTTGTTGAATAGTTTATATTTTATTCATCAACCGATTTCTTTAAAAGAGTTTATTCATTTTGTTAGTATTGAAGTGTTAGGAGTTGCTGAATTTCAAACTCTGCCTATTTCACAAATTAGATTGATTGATTTTTTAAAACTAATTAGTTATCAACATAAAACTTGTTTATTAGAAATTGAAAATTCTTTAGCTTCGCAAATTTTTCAGCTTTATTTTGAATCAGGAATTTTATATAACGCAGTTGATGTCAGTCCTAAAGCGAAAAATATGTTTATTCAATCTGCTTATTTATCAACTGATTTTAGTTCTATTTGCAAAGAATTTGAGGCCTCTTCAATCATTAAGCAATTATTAACTTGGCAACACGTTAAATTACGTTTTAATTCTATCAAAGATCAAGCTAATTGTTGTAAATCAGCTATTGATTTACATCGTTTAATTAAATAGCTTTATTTTTAATTAGAACCCTTCTATAATTTAGGATTTTTGAGCATTTTTCGCTTAACCTTGCTTCACGGTTTGTCAGCCGGAAGCTTTACATCCGCAAGGAGATATTGTGCGACATTACGAAATTGTATTTTTAGTCCATCCGGATCAAAGTTCTCAAGTTCCCGCGATGATTGAACGTTATAAAACGACCATTACCGCTGCGGGCGGCATGATTCATCGCTTAGAAGATTGGGGACGCAGACACCTCGCTTATCCGATTAACAAAGTTCATAAAGCGCATTATGTGTTAATGAATATCGAATGTGATCGAACAACCTTACAAGAATTGGAATCTGGTTTTCGCTTTAACGACGCTGTTTTGCGCAGTTTAACTTTGGTGAGAAAACGTGCTATCACCAATTCTTCGTTGATTTTAACTTCAGTTAACGATGAAAAGGCTTTAGTCAAAGCTAAAGAAACTGCAAAAAATGAATTAGATTTAGAAGTTAATGTTGATGAATTAGCTACAGAAACTGCTGTAGTTACCACTGAATAATTTTTTGAAATAAGGAAAATCGATGGCACATAAAAAATCTCCATTTGCTCACATTCAAGCAGATGAAGCCGAAATTGTAGATTATAAAAATCTCGCTTTATTAACTGAATATATTACCGAAACGGGTAAAATTGTTCCTAGTCGTATTACCGGCATTCCGGCTAAATATCAACGCCAATTATCAGGTGCGATTAAACATGCCCGATTTTTGGCGTTAATACCTTATTGCGACGCTCATCGTTAAATCTAGGCATAAAACGATGAAATCCTTAGCGACCTTTATTATGCGAGGTCGAAGCCAAGCGATGATGGTAGCGTCATCGCTGGTGTTGTTGTCGTTGTTATTTCCTCCCATGAATATTGTGAGTTCAGCCGCTATAGGATTGGTCACTTTGCGATTAGGCGCGACTGAAGGCAGTTATTTAGTCATCGGTTCTACGGTAGCAGCGGCGGTTTTAGCGACTCTAATCATCGGTAATGCCGAACTCGCTTTAAGCTATGCTTTGGTTTTTTGGTTGCCGATTTGGTTAAGTGCGATTTGTTTACGAATCACACGACAATTATCATTAGTCATCGAAATATTGGTTGTTTTAACCGCAGCCTTATTAGCAATATTATTGATAATCTACCCTGAAATTTTCAATTTTTGGCAATATTGGCTTAATCCACTGCTAGAACCCTTGCTCAAACAATGGTATCCGCAATTCACAGTGACGCAAATACAACAACAATTACAATGGTTTTATCGCTTTATTCTCACAGGATTGGTTGCTCAGACTTATTTATTTACCTTAGCTTGTGGATTGTTATTAGCGCGGGGATGGCAAGCCTTGTTATACAATCCTGGCGGATTTAAAGTTGAATATTTAGCTTTAAGAGGTAAGGTTGCAGTCGCTATAGTAACGCTACTGATGTTAATGATAGCGAGTACCACTTCAGGCTTGTGGCAAGAAATAAGCAGCAATAGCTTAGTCATTTTAAGTGCTTGGTATGTACTTATTGGCACAGCAATTGTACATCAATGGTTGACTCGGTTAGCTTTTGCCCAATTTAGCATTCCGCTGCTGTATATCACTCTGCTGTTGATTCCACATTTAGGATTGGCTATTGCTATGATTGGTTTGATAGATACTCAATTAAATTTGCGTTCTAAAATTTTATATTCTACTAGCGACTAAAAGCGTCGCTTTATTTAGAGGTTACAAATGGAAGTTATTTTATTAGAAAAAGTGGCTAATTTGGGAAATTTGGGTGACAAAGTCTCAATTAAACCCGGATATGCGCGTAATTTTTTAATTCCTAAAGGCAAAGCGGTTGCTGCAACTGCCAAAAGGATTGCTGAATTTGAAGCAAAACGCGCAGAATTAGAAAAAGCGGCGGCTGAAAAATTAGCAGTGGCTCAAGTTAAAGCTGCACAACTGGGCAAATTATCCATCAGCATTGCTCACAAAGCCGGAGATGAAGGACGTTTATTCGGTTCTGTGGGAGCGCAGGCGATTACTGAGGCTATTGCTGCAGCCGGCGTTGAAATCAGCAAACACGATATTCGTTTATCACACGGAACGATTCGTCATTTAGGTCAATTTGATGTAGGGGTTCATTTACACCCTGATGTGAATGTCACTGTAGCGGTTCAGGTCGTGGCGGAGTAATTCAGTTTATGATCATCGTAACCGGCGGCGCAGGATTTATTGGTAGTAATTTGGCTTTAGGCTTAAATGAACTCGGTTACGATGATATTTTGATCGTTGATAATCTGAGTAATGGCATTAAATACAAAAATTTGCTCGATTGTCATATCCGTGATTACATGGATAAAACCAGCTTTTTAACCAAATTACAACAAGGTTATTTTCGCGCAGAAACTATAGAAGCCATTTTCCATCAAGGTGCTTGTTCTGCCACCACTGAATGGAATGGTCAATATTTAATGGAAAACAATTATGAATATAGCAAAGTGTTATTTCATTATTGTCAACGTCATAAAATTCCTTTTATTTATGCTTCCAGTGCTGCGGTTTATGGCGCAGGAGCGCATTTTAAAGAAGGTTCAGCCTTTGAAGCTCCATTAAATGTCTATGGATATTCAAAATTTCAATTTGATCATTATGTACGACATAACAAAGCGCGTTTGACTGCACAAGTCGTCGGATTGCGCTATTTTAATGTGTACGGTCCTAGAGAATCGCATAAAGGCTCAATGGCGAGCGTGGCTTATCATTTGAATGAGCAATTAAAAACTTCAGATAAATTACGCTTATTTGCCGGTTACGACGGTTTTGCAGATGGCGAACAACGCCGCGATTTTGTTTATGTTGGAGATATTGTTGATGTCAATTTATGGTTTTTAGACAATCCTAATATTTCTGGTATTTATAATGTAGGAACTGGACGTTGCCAATCTTTTAATGAATTAGCCAATGCGGTGATTAATTATTATCAACGCGGACAAATTGAATATATCCCTTTTCCTGAACATTTAAAAGGCTGTTATCAAAGTTTTACCGAAGCCAATTTAGATCAATTACGCGCAATTGGTTGTCATCATTCATTTAAAACGGTCGAACAAGGTGTACCATTATATTTAAAATGGCTTAACGATCGTTAATTCTGCTTTTTTCTCTATTTAATTTACCAATGCCAGAATGATATTACGTTTATGTTATTCCGGATTATTTTATTTATTAACGCCATTCTTATTTTTACGATTATATTGGCGCGGTCGTAAAGTTATAGGATTTCGCCAACGCTGGCTGGAAAGATTAGCCCTTTATTCCCGATCTTATTCAACAGTAGATATTTGGTTTCACGCGGTTTCGGTGGGTGAAGTCGAATCCATTTTTCCTTTAATTAAACAATTTCAACGACAATATCCCAATTATCGTTTATTAATTACCACCACTACTCCAACGGCTTCCATTCGCATTCAAACGGTTTTGGGCAATTCAATTCAACATGTTTATTTGCCATATGATTTTCCCGATGCTAATCAACGTTTTTTAACGCAATTTCGTCCACAATTAGCGGTGATGGTTGAAACCGAAATTTGGTTGAATTTATATTATCAATGTCGAAAATATCAAATTCCTATTACTATTATTAATGCACGATTATCTGATCGTTCTTATTCTGCTTATCGGCGATTATCCAATTGGATACAACCCAGTTTACAGGCGATTTGTGAAATTGCTTGTCAAACGCCAATTGATGCGCAACGATTTAGTCATTTAACGCAAACAGCACAAATTCATGTGATTGGAAATTTAAAATTTGATGTTGATCCACAGCAAAATTTATTAGAACAAGGTTCTGTATTTCGCCAACACTATTTTCCAAAACGGTGGATTTGGATTATTGCCAGCACGCATAAAAATGAAGAAACATTTTTCTTAAAACTTTATCCTCAATTAAAAATACAAATTCCCGAATTATTATTAATCATTGTTCCACGCAATATGGAACGTTTTTCTGAAGTTAAACAATTGTGTGAAGAATATCAATTATCAGTCATTAGCCGAACTTCTACACAAATTTGTGCTAAACAAACCGATATTTATTTAGTCGATACCATTGGCGAATTAAAAATGTTTTATGCAACAGCGGATATTGCTTTTGTGGGCGGAAGTTTAGTTAATATTGGCGGACATAATGTTTTAGAAGCTTCTGCTTTAGGAATTCCGGTTTTATTTGGTCATTATATGCACAATTTTCAAGCAATTGCCGATGGATTATTAGCTGCTGAAGCCGCAATTCAATGTATTAATACTGATCAATTATTCACAGCGGTATTAACGCTTTATCAAAACTCCAATTATTATCAAAAAATTAAACAAAATGGCTTGAAATTTGTTCAGCAAAATCAAGGCGCAACTGATAAAAGTATTGCTTTATTATTAAAACAATTAAACCATACTGTGTAGATTGACGTGAAATACGAACTCCAATCTACGCGCTGGTTAAATTATCAA
This sequence comes from Pseudomonadota bacterium, assembly GCA_041169045.1. Lineage (GTDB taxonomy): Bacteria > Pseudomonadota > Gammaproteobacteria > Methylococcales > Methylomonadaceae > CAIQWF01. Next base: position 835 of record JBEEJU010000107.1, on the reverse strand, counting down.
ATGAAGTCGCATCGGTTTCATTAGGCAATAATTTAGTTTCAGCATCAATGTCAGTTGGATTATTTTCAGGCTGTGTTATATTTTGATTTAGTTGTGGAGAGTGGGTGTTGAACGTCTCGGACGTATGCAGCAAGCCAGCAGATTTTTCTGTTGCAGCAGACGGCGCGGCGGGGACTTTCCACAGCTCATAGCTTGTAGCTCGTACCTCACTCTGACCTACGTTCTGTCGCCTTTATTGCAATAAGTTATTCTGAACTCAGGTTAATTAGAAAAACTCATTAAAACAAACAATTAAACAAATTTTGAGGAAAACCATCATGAAAATTTATTTTTCCATTCATTCATTTCTATCTGCATTGTTAATGCTGATTAGCTTAAATAGCAACGCCCAATCATTAGCATTTGGTGATTGGGTCTTTGATGACAGTACAACTTCAAAAGGCTATATTGCCGCTTATACAATGAATGGCAGCTATTCGCTATTGGGAAAAGTTTGTTACTTATCAAACAACATGTGCCATTGGTCTCTTGCCCTTGATGTATCTTGTATTAAAAACAGTTCTTCTCCGGTTTTACTTAATTTATCATCTGAGGGAATTCATACTGAAGTTTATTGTGATGGTACTCACAATCAACAGCTTTATACTTATTTATTTAAAGACCATGATTTAATGGGCTCTGCTTTTAGTAAAGCACAAATGGTAGGCATTGCATTTGCACTAACTAATGAGCAATTTAAAGTGCTGCGTTTTAGTTTATATGGTTCAACCGAAGCGATTAATGCTATGTATTCTCAATTACAGAAATATAGTCAAGAGGGAAATAGAACAGTTAT
>JBEEJU010000106.1:0-3988 GCA_041169045.1 Pseudomonadota bacterium | reverse complement strand
CAGCGGCATTAGAAACCTACGCCGGAACTATTGATGAAAAAACGCATTTACATTTAACCATGGATAATCCGTTTTTTGCAACAGCATTAACTTTTGCCGATATAGGTGTTGCATCCACTCATCCATTAGCTGAGGCAATGGCAAAACATATTTCAGTACCAATTCACGTTCATCCGAATGTTTTTAGTTATGAATTGTATGATTTAGCTAAAATGAGAGGGAATTATTTAAAAAATCATTCTGATAAAATTTCAGTTTTATATGGCAGTGCGACTAAAGCACATAAACAAAGTTTTTATACCACTTTTTTACCTGCAATATTAGCTATATTAGACGAATATCCTCAAGTTCAATTAATTTTAATCGGCTATTTTGACAACATTCCAGAAACGAAATATGCCCAACAAATTAAAATACTACCTCCTACCTCTAGTTTTATGGGTTATATTAATTTGTTAAAAGATGCTGATATTAATATTGCTATTTTAGAACAATCGCCTTTAACCGATACCAAAAGCGAAATTAAATGGTTAGAAGCCGCTGCTTTTGAAATTCCTTCAATTGTTACTCCTACATTAGCTTATCAACAAGTTTTAACCGATAATGAAAATGTATTATTTGCTGAAACCATTGCAGATTGGCAACGACAATTACAACGTTTAATTATCGATTCTGATTTACGTCGGCAAATCGGTATTGCGGCTAAAAGACGCGCTTTTGAAAAATTTTCGCCTCAAACGGGAGAAGATATTTTACAACAAACCTTGCAACCGTTATTATCGCAATTTCCGTTAAATAAAAATTGTCAAATTCATTCTAAAAAACGGTTATTATTAGTCAATGTTTATTTTTATCCGCAATCGATTGGTGGAGCAACTCGCGTTTTTGAAAATCAAGTGCGCGGTTTATTGGATCGTTATGCGAATGAATATGAAATTTTTGTATTAACCACCGAAGCCGATCCTGATATTGGCAAACCTTATTTTGTGGAACAATATTGGTTTCAACAAGCATTAATTACACGATTAAATATTCCGCCTAAAGGATGGACGCAATATGAAGATCAATCGGTTTATCAATTTAGTTTGGAATTTTTTAAAGATTATGAATTCGATTTAATTCATTTCCATTCAATTCAAATATTAACCGCTTCGGTAGTCCAAGCGGCAATTAAATTGAAAATTCCGTATATGATTACTTTGCATGATGCGTGGTGGTTATCGATTTATCAATTTTTGGTGAATCCAGAAGGCGAATTAGTTGATCATCGTTCACCTTTAAGCGGCGTTTGTGGCAATGATGTGGAACATATGGAATGGATTGTGACTCGTTGGCGACAGTTACAACAATTGTTGAGCAAAGCCAATGTCGTGATGGCTGTATCAGAAAAATTTGCGCAACTCTATAGAGAAGCGGGACAAAATCAGGTACAAGTGCATGAAAATTATGCAGAACCTTTCCAAGCTTTACCACGACCAATACGAAATTCCTCTCAAATTGTATTAGGTTTTATTGGCGGCATGAGTACGCATAAAGGTTATGATTTATTCAAAGCGGCTTTACAGCAAGGTGATTTCCCGAATTTAACCGCCATCGTAATTAATCACAGCTTACAAACTGGCGAAGTGCATTACAGTCAATGGGGAGCAACCAAAGTTGAATTTCGTGCTAAAGTTAAACAATCAGAAGTCGCTGAATTATATGCACAATTTGATGTATTGGTTGCCCCTTCAATTTGGCCAGAAAGTTATGGTTTAGTGACTCGAGAAGCTTTACAAGCCGGCTTATGGGTGATTGCTTCCGATCGAGGCGCGATTGGCGACTGTATTATTGAAGGGGTTAATGGTAATATTGTCAATGTGAATGATGAGAATGATTTAATTCGCGTATTTCAACAATTACCTGAACAGTTTTCTCATCGTTCATTTGTCAATTCTATCGAAATCAATTCATCAGAAAATGATCAAGCGATCGAATTACATTTTTCACAATTAACTCATTTTTATCAAACTGCTTTAGGAATTAAGCTTTAAATATGGAAAAAATAACTATACCTTTCGTATTTGGAATTGGCTCACAACGTGCGGGTTCAACTTTTGTTTCTCATTTATTAAATGCGATTCCTAAAGCTTATATACATCCTTTAAAAGAAATTCATTATTTCGATAGTAAATACGGGATTCGACATCCGCAGGTTTTAGAATCTTTTGGGCGCGATCGATTAGCTTTAAATATCGATTCTATGAGCCGTTATCCTGGGCAAGGATTATTAGAATTATTAGCTGATCAAATTGTAAGTGATTTTAAATTAATTCAAAATCCTTATTGTGATCAACATTCTTATCTTTATCATTTTCAATCGGTATTATCACGGCGACAAGATATTAGTTATTTGGGAGAATCTACGCCAGAATATATGCTTTTACCATTAGCTGCTTTAACTGAAATTAAATCGATAGTACCGAATTGCAAAGCGGTGTTAATTGTTCGTGATCCTGTTAAACGATTTATTTCGGCATTTCGCTTTTTATCTGCTCATGAACCTTTTCGTCATGAGGGAAATGAAGCTTTATCTAAACGCGCATTACAAATGTTAGAAAGTGAGGATAGGTGGGTACAACAGCAGGATCAATTTAATCAGTATCAGCGGGCAATTGACACTTTTGAAGCAGCGGGAATTCCTGTATTTGTAATTGTCAATGAACAATTGCAATCTAATTTAAATGACATTGTCAAACATTTAGAACAGTTTTTAGAAATTAATTTAAATCCATTAATCGTTAATCAATTACAGGGTAAACGCATTAATCAGGTAGATTTTATTTTTCATCCTTCATCTGAATTAATTAGAGCATTACAACAACGTTATCAAGCTGAAGAATATCAACTTCCCAAAGCCACAGAATTTCCTTCTAAATTAGCTAAATATATTCCACAAAGTTGGAATCCAAATGGCGTAACTTCTTCTATTAGATAATTATTTTATTTCATGAAACCACAGTTTATTATTGGCGTTGGTTCTCAACGTGCTGGCTCGACTTTATTACATCGTTTATTAGAAACGTCTAGCGAAATTTATATGCACCCCATTAAGGAATTGCATTATTTTGATACTTTATTTAACGTGCGCAAAGAAACGGTATTGCATAAATTTTCTTTAAATCAATTGAATCATGAAATCGAGCGATTAGTCAAAGCTAAAAATTTTGCGTTTATGAATAAACGATATAAAAATGCGCTGCGTGCCAATTTTTTATTAGCGACCAAAAAAGTACAACAAATTGACTATGTGGATTTGTTTAGACCGTGTATTCAAGGACATCAATTATTAGGTGAAATTACGCCTGAATATATGATTTTGCCGCCAATTGGGATTCGTAAAATGCGCGAATTAACCGGAAATAGTAAAATCATTTTAATTGCTCGAAATCCGGTGAAACGTTTTGTATCTGCTTTTAAATTATTAACACACGGAACCGCATTAACTCATAGTCAATTTGAACAAGAATTATTAAAAACGCTACAACATGGTGGTGAATGGTTAGCGGTACAAGATGCGTTAAATGATTATGAAACCGCGCTGTTTCATTATCGTCAAGAATTTTCACAAGTATTATTTATTAGTCATGATGAATTAATTGGTTCGATTGAAACTGCGACCAAATTGAGTCAGTTTTTGGGCGTTGAATTATCGCTTAATACTTACCAAAAAACGCTCAGTCATAAAATTAATGCGTTAGATGAAACCAAAGATTTATCGCCTGAAACTTTACATTTATTAAAAAATCGTTATTTAAAACAACAAGTTTATTTAGATCATATATTTGGTCATAATCATTGTGTTGCTTAATTTAAGGAATAAATATCTTGATTCACAAACTATTTTTGTCTGTAGGGGCAATGAAAGCCGGCACTACATGGTTATATGATAAATTAAAAAATCATCCGCAAATTCATTTCAGTTATGAAAAAGAATTGCATTATTTTG
>JBEEJU010000105.1:0-4264 GCA_041169045.1 Pseudomonadota bacterium | reverse complement strand
TCGATCAATTATCTAATTATCAATAATTGACGAAATTATTGCTAATCTATTCATAATAAAAAACCTTTCAAGTTGATACAATTTGAAAGGTTTAATTTTCAAATCAAGCTCAAAATAATTTGGTGTGCTTCATATTAGCAAAATTTTATCGATTTAAATAACAGAGCGTTTTTTGTACTTGAAATAAAGTAGAATAGTCCACAAAATTTTAGAAGCTGCAAGTGAGATATTAAGCAAAATACAATTATTTGCAAATTTTAAACTATCCTATTATGTAACAGATTGAATTTACAAAAAATATCAACTATAGGAACCAATAAAATGAAAGACGACAACTTTGCATTAATTCAACCAAATATTGAAAATAATGCTTTGCTTAGAGAACCTCAAAAAGAGGGCTTTTTAGCAATTTCTAATCACTATAATCCTGAAAATACAAAGCGTGAAATTGGTATTGTATTACCTGTAGGATGTGGAAAATCAGGATTAATCACATTAACGCCATTTGCGATAAAATCAAAAAGGACTTTAGTAATTGCGCCTAATCTAAATATTAAAGAACAGTTATATCAAGAGTTTAATCCTTCTAACTTACAAATGTTTTATCAAAAATGCAAGGTTATTGATATTACTAAATATCCTGAACCAGCTAAAATTGAAGGGAAGAATACAAATAAAGTTGACCTTGAAGAAGCAGATGTTGTCGTTACTAATATTCAACAAATTCAAGGAACTGAAAACAAATGGTTGAACTCTTTATCATCTGATTTTTTTGATTTAATTTTAGTTGATGAAGCACATCACAATGTTGCTGATAGTTGGTCTCGTGTTAGAAGTCAATTTCCAAATGCTAAAATAGTTAATTTTAGCGCAACGCCTTCAAGGGCTGATGGTCAATCAATGGAAGGTGAAATAATTTATTCATATCCCATTTTTAAAGCCATTGAAAATGGTTTTGTAAAACGATTAACTGCAAAAGTTTTAAATCCAACTTCTTTAAAATATGTTAGAAAACAAGATGGACAAGAAATAGAAGTCAGTCTTGATGAAGTAATACGCTTAGGTGAAGAAGATGCTGATTTTAGAAGAAGTATTGTTAGTTCTGAAGAAAGTTTAAGCACTATTATTGATTGTTCAATTCGAGAATTAAACAATCTCAGAAATAAGACTTCTGATAACAATCATAAAATTATTGCCTCTGCATTAAATTACACTCATTGCATTCAAATTACTGAAGCATACAGAGCAAGAGATTTGAGGGCTGATTACATCCATAGTCGGGAGGATAGCAAAGTAAATTCAAGAATTTTAGAAAAACTAGATAATCATGAGCTTGATGTTATTGTACAAGTTCGTAAACTAGGCGAAGGCTTTGACCATCCTTATCTTAGTATTGCCACCGTATGCAGTATTTTTTCCCATTTATCTCCTTTTGCTCAGTTTGTTGGGCGAGTTATGCGAGTCATTGACCAAAATGATAAGAATAGCTTAAAAAATCAAGGCGTTGTTATTTATCATGCGGGGTCTAATATTGCTAGACGCTGGTCTGACTTTCAGGAGTTTAGTGAAGCCGACCAAGATTATTTTGACCAATTATTACCAGTAGATGAGGTTAATTTTACCGATAATAATGAATTAACTCGTGAACCGTATCAAAGAACCTCAACAAACTATATCGAAATTAGAGAACAAGATAGTGTAACTATTGAAGAATTACCTTTATTGAAAGATGATATTGAAGCTTTAAAAGCCGTAGAGTTATTACGGTCAAAAGGCTACGATGTAAAACTTTCTCCAATACCTGTTACAAAACAAAAGAGAAGGATTGCGTCAAAAACAGCACTTGATGATTTGAACAAAATAAAAACTGGAGAAATATTATCAAAACGCAATATCAACTCAGAAGGAAAAGAGTTAGACAAAAACTATCTGGGGAAAACAAACTTTGTTATTGTAAAGTCTGCTATTGATAGAAAATGTAATGAACTTATTGGCAGAAGTTCAGGACAACGGCATGAGTTTACACAACATGAACTAGATAATATCAATGAAAATTTGGATTCTATTTTAGCCACTGTTGAAATGGAGTTGTTTAATGGCAAAGCCTAAATCATTTATAAAAAACTTAGTTATAGATGAGGCTAAAAAGTCTCATAATTGCCAGCATAATAAACAACACCGAATTAATCAAGGTGATATTCGACTCGGATTAAAAGACGGTAGAAGTACAGAGTATTATTGCAAAGAGTGTGCTATTGAGTTTTTGAAGAATGGAGCAAATCAAATTTCTGAATTAGTTTTTCAAATTGAAAACTTTAATGGCTCGAAATAATGAAACTCCCCCACCCCATCCAATATCAAGGCAGCAAAAGAAATTTAGCCACCCAAATCCTCAATTACATTCCCAATAATATTGACACGCTAATAGAACCCTTTGCCGGAACAGCCGCATTAAGCGTTGCTGCTGCTACACAAAAAAACATTAAAAAATTTCATATTAACGATTTAAATGAACCGTTATTAAATCTGCTCAAACTGATAATTGAAAAGCCTGAACAAATTGCCGACTTTTACGAAACACTTTGGCAACAACAACACAATGACAGCGTTGAACATTATTACTCAGTCCGAAAAGAATTTAACCAAACCCAAGACAGCCGTTTATTTCTGTATTTATTAGCCCGCTGTGCAAAAGGTGCGGTGCGCTATAACAATCAAGGCGAAATGAATCAAAGCCCCGATAAACGTAGAAAAGGCACACAACCTGCAACAATGCGAAAAAATATTTTTGGAGTTTCGGCATTATTAAAAGGCAAATGCTATTATTCCAGCAACGATTATAAACAGGTTTTAAAAAATATCGGAAAAAATGATTTAGTTTATTTTGACCCACCCTATCAAGGTGTATGCGGCAATAAAGATTCGCGCTATTTCGCCAGTATTAATCATGCAGAATTTATTGCTGAATTAGAAAAATTAAATCAGCAACAGGTTTTATATTTAATCAGTTACGACGGTAAAACGGGTAATAAACAATACGGTGAGAAATTGCCGGATTTTCTCCATTTAACTTGCTTAGAAATCAATGCCGGACGTTCTGCACAAGCGACTTTATTAGGTAAACAAGAAAACACGATTGAATCACTATATATTTCACCTGCATTAAAACAACGTTTATCGGTTATTTCGATAAAATCCGTACAATCTACGCAAATGAATTTTTGTTATGCCTGATTATTCAAAAGAATTTTTGGAGTTATTGCATTCTGTCACAGCAAAACGCCCTAAAACTGTAATTACGCATATTTTAAAACATGGTTTTATTACCACTGAGCAATTAAAAGAGCTTTATGGTTATAATCATCCGCCTCGTGCCATTCGAGACGTAAAAGAATGCGGTATTCCAATTGAAACTTATCGCGTAACCGCTTCTGATGGTAAAAAAATAGCCGCTTACAAATTTGGCAATCCACAACAATCACGTTTTACTAAACTTTCTGGTCGTACAAGTTTTTCTAAAGCGATAAAAGAACAATTGATTGCTAAATACAGCTGTAAATGTTTTATTTATCAGGAAATTATTAATGAACGTGATTTGCAAATAGATCATCGTGTACCATTTGAGATAAACGGTAATAATGAAACAGATATAGAAAATTTTATGCTGTTATCCAGTTCTGCAAATCGAGCAAAATCGTGGTCTTGTGAACATTGTGAAAATTGGCAACAAAAAGATAAACAAATTTGCTTAACTTGCTATTGGGCATTTCCTGAAGATTACAGCCATATTGCTATGTTGCAAATTAGACGAATGGATTTAATTTGGCAAAATAACGAGGTAGAAAAATATGAGGCTTTAAAAAAGCAAGCGATTTTGAATAATCAAACTTTGCCGGAATTTGTAAAATCGATTATTGATAGGGTTTTAAAAGTATAAATGATTAATCAGAATAGGTTAAAAAATATAACTGTCAACGCGAAATTTTCCTAATCGTTTAGGCAATGGGGCGCAAGTTTATTTAGCTTCGGCAGAATTAGCGGCAATTTGTTCAATTTTAGGGCGAATTCCTAATCTGAGCGAATATCAATCTTATATGAATCAAATTCAATCGAATGCGGATCAGACTTATCGCTATTTGAATTTCGATCAATTATCTAATTATCAATAATTGACGAAATTATTGCTAATCTATTCATAATAAAAAACCTTTCAAGTTGATACAATTTGAAAGGTTTAATTTTCAAATCAAGCTCAAAATAATTT
>JBEEJU010000104.1:0-2723 GCA_041169045.1 Pseudomonadota bacterium | reverse complement strand
GTAATCGTTGTCGAGACATTTCTAACAAGCCAAACCGAGAAATTCGACCCGTTTGAATCCGCGCTCGGTCAATTTTTAACGCATCGCGTAATCGATTTTCAACAATTCGTTGATTTTTATTCGATACCATATCGATAAAATCAACCACAAATAATCCGCCTAAATCCCTTAATCTGAGTTGCAAAGCGATTTCATCCGCTGCTTCTAAATTGGTATTTAATGCGGTTTCCTCAATATCACCACCTTTAGTCGAACGTGCTGAATTAATATCAATTGAGGTTAAAGCCTCAGTGTAATCAATCACAATCGATCCGCCTGAAGGTAATGGCACTTCACGTTTATACGCCATTTCAATTTGTAATTCAATTTGATAACGACTAAATAAAGGCACAGCATCTTGATATAAACGCGCTCTTGGTAAAAAATGCGGCATCACTTGGCGCAAAAAACTTTGTACTAATTTAAACGCCTCTTCTTGATCAATTAAAATTTCCTCAATTTCGTTGCGTAAATGATCTCGCAAAGCGCGAATAATCACATTACTTTCTTGAAAAATCAGTACCGGCGCAGCTTGTTCTTCCCCTGCACGCTCAATTGCCTGCCACAGTTGCAATAAATAGTCCAAATCCCATTGTAATTCTTCTAAACTTTTACCACAGCCAGCAGTACGTACAATTAATCCCATCGTATCGGGAATATTTAAGCCAGCCATCACTTCGCGTAATTCACTGCGGGTTTCTCCCTCAATACGACGCGAAATCCCCCCAGCTTTAGGATTATTCGGCATCAACACCAAATACGTCCCCGCTAAACTGATGTAAGTTGTCAACGCCGCGCCCTTATTGCCGCGCTCTTCTTTTTCAATTTGAACAACGATTTCCTGACCCTCATGAATTTGATCTTTGATGGTCGAGCGTCCGGTTTGTCCAGATTCAGTAGGGGTACGGTATTTAGGACAAATTTCCTTAAAAGGTAAAAAACCATGTTTATCAGCACCATAACTGACAAACGCTGCCTCTAAACTCGGTTCTACACGAGTAATAATACCTTTGTAAATATTAGATTTTTTTTGTTCTTTTGAAGGGATTTCTATGTCAAAATCATATAATTTCTGACCATCTACCAAAGCCACCCGCAATTCTTCAGGTTGCGTGGCGTTGATAAGCATTCTTTTCATTGTGTATCCTTGATGATATAGCTTAGACTCCATGCTCACGATTGAATTCTCAAAGAAGCGATTATCCATCTGCCTCTTGATCATCAGTGGAGTTTAAGCGGTTAACCAAAATATCGCATCACTTGGTAGCAGTGAGCCTAGATTAATAGCCGCAAGCAGCGATAAACTACCAAAGCGAATGCTTTGTTATTTGAAATTCTCGGTTAAGAGTGTTCTGGTTCATTTATGGGGAACAAGAAAAACCCGAAATCGGTACCAGATTGAATCAAAATTTTTTAATCTCTGGCTCATTAAATGATTTACGCTTACAGTGATCGCCTTTTTAAAGTGATTTTCTAAGTCTGTAGCTTTTCACTGGAATGTAGGTAAACCGGCTTAATATAGCAATCTTAATCGATTGCATCAATTTTAAACCATCAAACGGTAAAATTTACGTTATTATGGACTCATGATGAATGTAACTAATCAATCCTCTTATCCAACTGCTTATTCATTAACTATCGATGATGAACGTGAAGGGCAACGCTTGGATAATTTTTTAATCACCCATCTGAAAGGCGTACCGAAAAGTCACATTTATCGTTTGGTGCGTAAAGGTGAGGTGCGAATTAATAAAAAACGCGCGCAAGTCAGCGATCGCTTAATCTCTGGTGATATAGTTAGAATTCCGCCGTTGCAAGTAGCAACGATTTCTGAATCAACTGTGGCAAAAACTAGGAATTCTTTATTAACTGCGGCGATTTTATATGAAGATGAGGTTTTGGCGGTCTTAAATAAACCCGCTGGACTAGCGGTACACGGCGGTAGTGGTATTGATGGTGGCGTAATAGAACACTTGCGACAATTGCGTCCACAGCACAAATTTTTAGAATTGGTTCACCGTTTAGATAAAGACACTTCCGGTTGTTTAATCATTGCTAAAAAACGCAGTGCTTTGTTACCTTTACACGAACAGTTTAGGCAAAATGCTGTGCAAAAAACTTATCTAGCTTTACTAACCGGCGTTTGGCAAACTAAACAACAAACGGTTGATAAACCTCTGTTAAAACAATCGGATAAAGAAGGCGATCAGCGAGTGATTATCAGCCGCGCCGGAAAATCGGCAATTACGGATTTTCGACGTTTACAACGATTTCAACAACTGACTTTAGTGGAAGCTAAACCGCACACTGGACGTACTCACCAAATTCGAGTTCACGCCGCGAATTTAGGTCATCCGATTGTCGGAGACGAGCGTTATGGGATTCAATCGCTAAATTTTCAACTGCGTAAACGAGGTTATAGCCGGTTATTTTTACATGCTAAAACGCTAAAATTTACCCATCCATTAACTGCGGAAATATTAGAAATTCACGCTCCATTACCCAATGATTTACAGCAATTATTATCTAATGAAACAAAATTTTGATTTACTGATTTTTGACTGGGATGGTACGTTAGCCGATTCGATTGATTGGATTGTTCGTTGTGTAGAAGTTGCTGCACAACAGTGCGAGTTGATTGCGCCGAATCAAACTGCAATTAAAGCAATTATTGGTCTCAGTAT
>JBEEJU010000103.1:0-5093 GCA_041169045.1 Pseudomonadota bacterium | reverse complement strand
AAAATACCTCCGGGTAAAGTGCCACGAGATTGGTACGATCGTCTTCAGCTAAACCCTTTTTTAACCAAATGACATTTTTAGCACCGAATAAGCGATTAAATTCGGATTCGACTTCAGATTTACTCATTAAAGGATTACGATCAAAAATGACGGATTCAGTCGTAATTACTGTTCCAGAACCATTAAATTCCAAACCACCACCCTCCATAATCATCGAAGTTTTTAATGTGGGTAATTTTAATTGTTGCGCAATCGTACGATCTATTGACTCATTCAGTTTACCGATATCGGAGGTAGGCGTTTCATATCCCCAGACATTAAAATTTAAATCAACGACATTTAATTGATTATCGGCTGTTTTCACAAAGATCGCGCCAAAATCTCTTATCCAAATATCGAAATGGGGAATAATTTTAAAATTCACATGATCGTATGCAATATGACGTTTGGTTAAAGCATGTTTAGCCAATTCAATTTCGCGTTGATTTTGCACAATTAAATTAACTTTTACATGATTAGCGAGAGATTTTATAATTTGCAAATGGACATTAACAACAGGTTTACTTTTCAAAAAGTTGAAATTTGGCCAGATTAACCAGATAGCTTCTTGTGCTTCCCACTCTGCCGGTTTTCGTACTGTAGATTGTAGCGTTTCTTTAAAATTTAGCGTGGATTCTGCAAGAGTTAATCCTTGATAAGAAAGTCCCAATAAACCTAATAAACAAATTAGCTTAACTTTTAACATTTTTTTCTCCATAATAATAACTAAAACAAATAATTATTCAGGTTTAATTTGTTTTAATTGAAAATATAATACAATCCATGCTCCGAAAACGCCTAATAATGCGGAAATGAATAATAATAAAAAACTCTCGGTAAAACTTAAAAATATGATTTGATAATTCGTTTGATACAGCGTTGCTAATGTTTCAATCGGAGATTTTACCAATAATAGCGTTATTGAAATCATTAACCAAGCTAATCCACCTGCGCAAAATCCTAGCCAAAATCCATTATATAAAAAAGGTCGTTGAATAAAAGCATCCGTTGCACCTAATAATTTACACACTAAAACTTCTTCGCGGCGATTTTCTAAACTTAAACGCATGGTATTACCAATAATAAATAATACTGCAAGACTTAATAAAGTGTTAATAATATTGACACAACGGCGAGTTAATTCAATAATCGATTGTAAACGACGTAACCATTGCATATCTATTTGCGCAACATCGACTTGGGATAATTGATTCAATTTTGAACGCAAATTTTCTAACAATTGAATATCATTCGTTTTAGGAAATAACTGAATTACTGCGGGTAATGGATTATAATCTAAACTGTCAATCGCCGCAGCAAAATCACTCGCTTGTTTAAATTCAGTCAACGCTTGATCTTTAGTCATCAATTGTACTTGTTGAATATCGCGCATTTGTTGTAAACGATTGACCAATAATTGCGCCTCTTGATCGGTAACTTGATTTTTTAAAAATAAGGAGATTTGATTGGTCGTATTAAAATGCTTGGTTAATTGCTCAATATTATTTAAAAATAAATAAAACCCTCCCGCTGAAGCAATCGCAATCGCTAATACCATAATTGTCATTAACGAGGTAAAAGGCGTAAGAAAAATCCGTTGTAAACTAATAAATAACGCTTGTAAATGCAACTCCGCAATCGCTTTTAATCGAACCGAAATTTTTAAATGAATCGGATTAATAACAGACGTAGCAGTTAATGCTTTACTACGAGTTTGACGACGAAAACGTAATCGCTGTTGCAAACGTTTATTCGATTTCATAAAGATTCTGCAATTAATTGACCTTGATGTAATTTTAAAACCCGATGTTTCATATGACTAATCAGCGCAATATCATGGGTGGCGATTAATACACTCACGCCAACTTGTTGAAATTGCTCAAATAATTTCATTACTTCAGCCGACAGTTCAGGGTCTAAACTGCCGGTGGGTTCATCTGCTAAAATCACAGCCGGTTTATTAACCACTGCTCTAGCAATGCCAACCCGTTGTTGTTCGCCGGCGGATAATGCCGCAGGATATTTTTTTTCTTTGCCTAACAAACTGACTTTATCTAATGCAGCCCGCACTCGGCGCGAAATTTCAGTAGGACTATAGCCACAAATCATCAAAGGTAATGCAACATTTTCAAACACACTACGATCGGTTAATAATTTATAGTCTTGAAAAATCAAGCCTAATTTTCGCCGTAAATACGGAATTTCGCGCTCAGGCAAACGATTAAGCGAATGTCCTTCAATCAAAATTTGTCCGCGACTACAGCGTTCGATCATTGCGATTAATTTTAGCACCGTACTTTTTCCCGCACCTGAATGTCCGGTTAAAAACGCCATTTCGCCGCGTTGTAAATGAAAATTGATGTCGGTCAAGACATCTCCAACTTCAGGATAACGTTTACTAACTTGTTCAAATACTAACATAATCAATCATTTGTAAATAAGGCATGTACAAAGCGTTGTGCATCAAATTCTTGTAAATCGTCGATGCTTTCACCCACACCAATATAACGAATCGGAATTTGTAATTGTTTAGCTAAGGCAAAAATAATTCCACCTTTGGCAGTGCCATCTAATTTGGTCAACACTAACCCCGTCAAAGCAACGGTTTCATTAAACAATTTCGCTTGCGACAACGCATTTTGACCAGTACCTGCATCTAAAATAAGCAACACTTCGTGGGGCGCATCTGGGTCTAAGCGATTGATAATTCGTTTAATTTTTTTCAATTCTTCCATTAAATTCGATTTAGTATGCAAACGTCCAGCAGTATCAGCAATTAAAACATCGATTTTTTTTGCCGTAGCAGACTGTAAAGCATCAAAAATCACTGAGGCTGAATCCGCACCGCTTTGTTGCGCAACCACTGGAATTTGATTACGTTCTCCCCAAATTTGTAATTGCTCTACCGCGGCGGCGCGGAAAGTATCTCCCGCCGCTAACATTACTTTAAGTCCTTGATTTTGCAGTTTTTTAGCTAATTTGCCAATAGTTGTGGTTTTGCCAACCCCATTGACTCCAACCACTAAAATGACAAACGGTTTTTCTTGTTTTGGAATATGCAACGATTGACTACAAGGCAATAACATTTCGCACAAATCTTGTTTTAATTCACCCCATAAAGCTTCGCCATCATTTAATCGATGTTTATCTAAACCTTCGGTTAATTTATCAATAATTTCGGTAGTCGCTTCAATCCCAATATCGGCTAATAATAAATTGGCTTCAATTTCTTCTAATAAATCATCGCTAATTTGCTGATGTCCAAAAGGAATATGGGCAAATGCAGCTCCTAATCCGTGACGAGTTTTAGCTAATTGAGATTTTAATCGTAGCGTTAATGAATCATTAACCGGTTGGATAATGTCTGGAATAACTTTGTCAATTGAAACAGTCGAATCCAATGAATAACGACTATAAAATTGAATCGCAATTAACGGTAATAATAAACTGCCAGATAGTAAATGATGGATGACTCGAAAGATAATTAAAAATTCCCAACGAATGACAAAAATACCACTGGCTAAAGTGATTAATAATAATACGCTTAAAATTAAACCTAATCTGCGAATAATTTTTGGATAATGATCTGCGGTGGCTTGAAAAATAACTAAAGTTAACACAACAAAATTCACCAATCCCAATAAACGGTGAATAGAATGTAAAGCTAATTTAGCCTCGAAACTTAAAGCACTCGCAAACAAATTGAGACTGTTTTGAAAATCATAAACGTGTAATTTGGTTAAATCACATAAAGGAAATTCGCTACAAACAAAAGCAGCTTGATGAATTTGTACCCAATAACCAATGATAATTTGGCTGCTTAATAATAACATTGCCAAAGTCATTAGTATTCTGGACGGTTTTAATGGATTATTATGAATTGTCAATTTCGGCGAAATTGTTAAATAATATTTAAAAATTAATCCTAAACCAAACCAAGCTAATAAATCTCGTTCTAATAAAGCTAATGGATAATTTTGTAAAAATAATCCGGCTTTTAAACCATAAACCGCAATAATAATCAGATTTAAAATACTACAATATCGTGTCGAAATAACCGATTGTCTTTTATCTGACTGTTTCCATACCACAATTAAATGAATCAACAACCACAAAATCATTGTCGAATCGATAATTAATAAAGGGGATATAGGCAAATTGGGTAAAATTAGCCATTGCGATCCAGAAGTAATACTGACATCAATAATTGCTAAAAAAAGCGCGATAAAAAAAGAAAGTTTAAACATAGAAAAATTAGCCAATTTGTGAAACCGTTAATAATTTTTTTAAATCGTGAACCACATCATATGGATTAAAACCCTTTGCATATTGCATCATAATATTTCCTAAAGGATCAATAAGTAATAACATGCCGTCATTTAAAGCTAAATGAGATAACTTTTTGCTTAATTCTTGACTCATTGTAAGACGTAATAAACGAGAATCATCAGCCCACCAAGTTGCCGCAATTGCTGGCGAAGGATGATTTAAAATCAAAACGGTTCGCCGAACACGAGTTAAATCTTTACTTAACATTAAATGTAATTGTTTACTTTTATGTAAAGCCTCTTGACAATATAAATCACAATCATGTTGTGCAATAATATTCACTAATAACCAATGCCCCGTTAATTCTGTTAAATTCGACTTTGAAAAAGCATCAAAACCGATAAAATCGCTTTTATTTGTCGAAATAATTGGCACAATTAATTGTCCGCGATTCGTGGTTTTGGTGGGTGATATTTTGGTGAAATAAGCTGCAATGGTGAACGGAATAATTGTCATTGCAAATAATAAAAGAATGGTTCTACGATTTTTTTGTTGCGCGGTCATCATCAGCAGATTTATGTAAACTGTTCCAGAAAAATAAAAGGGTTAAGGTCAGAGCTAAAGCAAACCATTGTACGGCATAAGCACGATGTTGTTGTGGCAATAATATCACCGGAGCTAACCAATCGCGGCGATAACCTTGCGCTTGTTGAGGATCGAGTTCAATTTGCAAGGCGAATAAACGATAGCCTAATTTTTTGGCGACCGCTTCAGTTTTGACCACT
>JBEEJU010000102.1:0-6066 GCA_041169045.1 Pseudomonadota bacterium | reverse complement strand
AACAAATAAATGAAATAATAATAATTGTTGTAAATCCGTTTTGAAATTATCGCTTTGTCTTTGAGTTAATAAAGGATGAGCTGGTAATTGTTGATAAAATAATTCAATTGCAGAAGAATGCGTTAAATTTTTTAACCAAAATTTTAATTCTTTTTGACAAGATAACTGAAATAAACGAATTAAACCTTGTTCATGAGCGTAATTTGCTTTGAATTCAGTATCGAATATTTTTATCCCTACTGCCTTTTCTTGATCGATAATTGCTGGATAACCGATAAAAGTTTGTTGATTTTGTACAAATTGATAGGTTTTAGCTAAATCACCAAATATCCAAGTTGTACAATTAGAATAACTTAATTCATTCGCCGCTAATTCATCAAAACTGGCATTAGCTTTAAATTGAAATTGTGATTGTAATTGGGTTAAATTTCGCCCGTATCCTAACACTTTTCCATTTTCATCAACCACACGATAATTCATTTTTAAATGTGCGGGTAAAGCGTCGGGATTCCATTCATTTAAAGGTACACTTTCCTCAGTTAATTTGCGTAATCTTTGACTTAGCCATTCATATAAACAGCCTTTAAAATCAGGCTCAATTTCTAAACAAGCTTTAACGGTTTGAGGAATAGGGACAAATAATTTTCGCCGCGATTTGGGTAATAATTTTAATAAATGAATAATCTTTTCTTCTAATAATCCCGGAACTAACCATTCAAAAATTGACGTAGATAATTGATTTAATTGATGTATTGGTACAATCACAGTCACGCCATCTTCATCATCTGCTGGATCAAAATGGTAAGATAAAGCGAGCGTTAATCGTCCGATTTTTTTCTCATCTGGGAAATTCCATTCTTGAGTATGAGCTTGTGTTTCACGGGTTAAATCCGCTTGGGTTAAAAATAAAATTTTGGGATTTTGACGTTCAGCTTTTTTACGCCATTGATCCAAAGTAATACTATTTACCACCGTTTCTGGTAATCGCTGATGATAAAATTGATAAATGCCTTCTTCATCAGTCATTAAATCAATTCGACGATGTTTATGTTGGATATAACCAACCTCTTCTAATAATTGCTGATTAGCGCGAAAAAACGCGGCAGAGGTATGATAATCTTGTGCCACTAAACCACAACGAATAAAAATTTCACGCGCGGCTTTAGGATCAATTCTTTCATGGGGAATTTTACGCTCAGATTGTAAAGTGAGACCATATAATAAAGTCCGTTCATTAATCATACTACGCCCGCTATTTTTTTCCCAATGCGGTTCTGAATATTGGCTTTTAATTAAATGAGCAGCACAATATTCTACCCATTCAGGTTCAATTTTAGCTACATAACGCGCATAAACTTTACTGGTTTCAATTTGCTCTGCTGCCATAATCCATTTCGGTTTGGATTTAAATAATCCTGATCCGGGAAAGATAAAAAACTTTAAACCATATGTTCCCAAATATTCATGTTGATCTTGTTTAAAACCAATATTGGATAATAATCCGGGTAAAATGGCGCGGTGAATTGCCTCGTAATTTGCAGGTGTAGAATTGGTGGCTAATTGTAATTCGCCTTTAATGACTTGCATGATTTGAGTATGAATATCATGCCATTCGCGCATCCGTAAATAGGATAAAAAATGCGCCTGACAATATTGCCGTAATTTATTATTCGACAAATGTTTTTTTTGTTCTTCAAATACTTGCCAAATATTCAATAAGGTTAAAAAATCTGAATCCGGAATTTGAAAAATCGCGTGTTTCATTTCCGCTTGATTCATTTTATCTACCGGTTTTTCACGCGGGTCTTGAATACTTAAACCGGCAACAATAATGGATATTTCGGTTAAACAATTCCATTCAGCCGCCGCTAATAACATTCGCGCTAATTTTGGATCGGTTGGAATTTTGGCTAATTGTTTTCCCACTTCAGTTAATTGCCCATTTTTATCTAAAGCTTGCACCTCTTGTAAAATCTGTTTACCGTCACGAATCATTTTGATTTCCGGCGGTTCAATAAAAGGGAAAGCTTCAATATCGCCCAATTTTAAACTCGCCATTTGCAACATTACTGAAGATAAATTGGTGCGCACAATTTCCGGATCGGTAAATAACGGACGAGTTTGGAAACTTTCTTCAGAATATAAACGAATACAAATACCGGCAGCGACTCGTCCACAACGTCCAGCGCGTTGATTGGCACTGGCTTGAGAAATTTTTTCTATAGGTAAACGTTGAATTTTACTGCGTGGATTATAGCGACTGATTCGCGCATGACCGGTATCAATCACCGCACGAATACCCGGAACGGTTAATGAAGTTTCGGCAACATTGGTGGACAATACTATGCGCATCGAGGTTTGCGGTCTAAATACCCGTTGTTGCTCACTGATGCTCAATTTGGCATACAACGGTAAAATTTCACAATGAGCCGGATGATGTTTACGCAACGATTCACTGGTTTCACGAATTTCATGTTCACCGGCTAAAAATATCAAAATATCTCCGCGAATTTCACGCGATAATTCATCGACTGCGTCTAAAATTGCGCGTTGTAACGCATCATCGGTTTCATCATCCTCATCCGTTTGCTCAATCGGTCGATAACGAATTTCTACCGGATAACTCCGTCCCGATACATTGACAATCGGAGCTTGACTAAAATGATTCGCAAACCTTTGGGGATCAATGGTTGCTGAGGTAATGATGAGTTTTAAATCCTGACGTTTAGGCAATAACCATTTTAAATAGCCGAGTAAAAAATCAATATTTAAACTGCGTTCGTGAGCTTCATCAATAATAATCGTATCATATTGATTTAAATACGGATCATTTTGCGATTCGGCTAATAAAATCCCATCCGTCATCAATTTAATTAAACTGTGAGGTTGGGTTTTATCATGAAATCGAACTTTGTAACCTACCGTATCACCAATGGTTTGACCGAGTTCTTCAGCAATTCGATCAGCGACGGTTCGCGCGGCAATTCGACGCGGTTGCGTATGTCCAATCCACCCATAAATTCCACGACCGGCGGCTAAACATAATTTCGGTAATTGAGTGGTTTTTCCTGATCCGGTTTCTCCACAAACGATTAACACTTGGTGTTGGCGAATCAGTTGAACTAACTCCTGTTGTTTTTCGCAAACGGGTAGTTCTGGAAAATTTAACGGGGGAATGGTGCTACGACGTTGTTGTACGGTAGCGATAGACTCTATAAATTGTTGATTAAGTTGTTGAATTTTTTGGCTACACTCTTCGCCTCGTTGGCATAAACGACGTAATTGTTCTAGTTGTCGTTTAAAATGCGGACGATCTTGGGTAAGACAACGAGCTAATTTCGACCACAGCGGTTTCAGGAGTTCAGCGGACATTTTTGCAACAGTCAAATCAAAACGACATTATAACGTGAAGTCCTACTGTAATCTTATTTAAACAATTGCCGTTGCTCTTTTCTAAAATCCTCCTGCTCCTTTTTTCAATAGGTGATACTGAAATTGTGTAGAGACGTTGGATTGCAACGTCTCTATAATCATTAAAATTATTTCTTTGATTTAAAAACGCAATAAAGGGAATTTGAGGGGATTTTATTTTAATGATTCGTTAACAAACGGCTCAATCGCTTGATACATTAATTGATGAATTCTGGGACTTGCGGCAATCACATTACCGGATTTCATATAATATTCTCTGAATGAAAAATCAGTGACTACGCCGCCCGCTTCTTGAACCAATAAAATACCGGCTGCCATATCCCAAGGCGATAATCCAATTTCCCAATAACCATCCATGCGTCCCGCAGCAACATATGCTAAATCTAACGCGGCTGATCCGGCGCGTCGAATCCCCGCCGTATCAATGGTTAAAGCGCGAAACATGCCTAAATAAGCATCCAAATGTTGTTGATGTTTAAACGGAAAACCGGTAGCTAATAAAGTGCCTTTAAAACTGCTAGGTTGAGTGACACGAATTTTTCGATTATTTAATCTTGCTCCGCCACCCCGTTGAGCAGTAAATAATTCATCGCGCACCGGATCAAAAACCACCGCCACCTCTAATTTTCCTTTATAACGTAAAGCAATCGACACTGAATAATGTTCAAATCCATGTAAAAAATTGGTCGTGCCATCTAAAGGATCAATAATCCATACATAATCTGTGCCAGATTGTTCGCCACTTTCTTCAGCTAAAAAGCCATGTGTCGGATACGCGGCACGAATGGTTTTAATAATTTCGCGTTCAGCTTTCCAATCGACTTCTGAAGCAAAATCATTTTTGGTTTTTTGCTGAATGGTTAATTGGGGTACTTGTTCTGAACAGCGGCGGATGAAATCACCGGCTTGACGTGCCGCTCGAATGGCGATAGTGAGCATTGGATGCATAATTGAAACTCAATCCGTAATCAACAAAACTGCTTAGAATAACAAATCTTTTGTTAAAATGAATTTTTTTATCTGAGAACGATAGTGTTATCACCAGTTAATATCGTATTAGTCGAAACTTCGCATCCGGGAAATATTGGCGCAGTAGCGCGAGCGATGAAAAATATGGGAATATCGCAGCTCCGTTTGGTGAATCCTAAACAGTTTCCTTGTGCTGAGGCGACAGCTAGGGCTTCTGGAGCCGATGATTTATTAGCACAAGCGCGAATTTTCAGCGATTTAGCAACAGCAATTAGCGATTGTACTTGGGTGATTGGCGCAACCGCGCGTTTACGAACCGTTCCCGTGCCGGAAATCAGCCCTAGAAATTGTGCGCAACAATACGCTACCTTGACAACCCCGATCGCCTTGGTTTTTGGACGAGAAAATTCCGGTTTAACCAATCAAGAATTGGATTTATGTCATTATTTATTAAAAATTCCTTGTAATCCAACTTATAGTTCATTAAATATCGCAGCGGCGGTGCAAATTGTGTGTTATGAATTTTGGTTAGCCAGTCAGGAAATACCGGCAAATGCAACGGGTCGTGATCAAACTCTACCACCGTTAGCAACCGCCGCACAAATGGAAGGTTTCTATCAACATTTACAACAAACCATTGAAGTGATTGGTTTTTTACAACCGGAACGCGCCGAATCCATGATGCGCCGGTTGCGACGAATTTTTAATCGTACTCACTTAGATAGCCACGAATTGGATATTTTGCGTGGTATTTTACGTTTTGCACAACATCATTCCTTAAAACCATGAGCCTATTTCAACAGTTACGCGAAGATATTGACTGTGTATTTGACCGTGATCCTGCGGCACAAACCGTGTTTGAAGTGATTACCTGTTACCCGGGATTTCATGCGATTCTGATTCATCGCCTCAGTCATTATTGTTGGCAACAAGGCTGGAGATGGCTAGGTCGATTTATTTCACATTGTGGACGCTGGCTAACTGGTATTGAAATTCATCCGGGGGCGCAATTAGGGCGACGTTTATTTATTGATCACGGTATGGGAATTGTCATCGGCGAAACCGCCGTGATTGGTGATGATTGCACTTTGTATCATAGCGTTACTTTGGGTGGTACGAGTTGGAAAAAAGGCAAACGTCATCCAACTTTGGGAAATGGCGTAGTGATTGGCGCGGGTGCAAAAGTATTAGGTCCGATTATGATTGGGGATCAAGCGCGAGTCGGCTCTAACTCAGTGGTGTTAAAAAATGTACCTCCAGCCGCGACGGTCGTTGGGATTCCGGCGCATTTAGTGGATAAATCGAATACCGCTCATCAACGCGATTCGCTGGCTAATCAATCACGTTTTCAAGCTTACGGTACTGCGGCGGATATGCCTGATCCGATTGCGCAAGCAATTAATCAAATGTTGGATCATATTCATCAAATGGATAAACAAGTTGAAGCAATGCAACAAGCTTTGATTGTTGCCGGAATTGAATGTCCAATAGCTAAAGTTTCACAATTAGAAGCCTGTGAAATTAATGATACCCAAGAATAAATCGCTGTATTGTTGTTAAATAAAAAATTGAATTCATTATTTATTATTATTTTTATTATGTGTTTAGCTATTCCCGCAAAAATTATAGAAATATTACCGTGTTCTCATGAATTGTACCGTCAAG
>JBEEJU010000101.1:0-5340 GCA_041169045.1 Pseudomonadota bacterium | reverse complement strand
AATTGTTGTCGTCCAAGACTCGGTTCTTCATTGGCTAATCCTAAAGAAATGCAAAGGATAAATCCTAGTGCGAATTTCCACATTATTTTTATCAAGTTTAAATTATTTTTAACCATTAATTAAAGAATTTAGAAGGATTTAGAGGGATTTATAAGTAAAAGGTGAATTAGTTAATTCATAAAATTCATTTTCAATCCGAACTCGAATGATTTGCTGATCAATTAAACTTTGAGCAGGTAATAATTTAAATTCAAAACCACAATATTCGGTTAAATGATGATGATAGCGTTGTACATCTTGACGTGAAAGATTTGCATAACTGATTAATTCCTCACCGGTGGCTAAAGTTAAAATCACTTTTACCGATTCTTTTTGATAACAACGAAAAGCCCAGCCAGTAATCGTTGTGGCACTGACCGTTTCTATATGACCTAACCATTCTTTATGCGAGGTAGCGGCAATTCGATATTCAATCGGTGAAGGTTGTATAAAATCAATCGCTTTTTGCATTGCTTTTTGATCAACAATTCCAATAAAATCGGCAATAGATTTCACCAATAACTCAGGATTAAATAACGCTTTTTCATATGACACTGCTAACACAGGTCTTTCAGTATGATCAATAAATTGATTAATTTTTAAATAATAATATAAAGCTCGATTCATATTCGTAAATAAATCACTGCCATTTCCAATAGTTCGTCGATTGGCAATCGCTAATATATCACGAAATACCACAATATAAATTGGATCACGAAATAATTTTTGCCAGCGTGGATTAAGCAATTTTAATGACGGTTTTTTAAATCCCCATATCGGATATAATTGATTACGTTGCTGAATTATTTGTTGTGCTTTTGCATAATCATTCATTCGTAAACATTCAGCCATTTCATGATCTTCATAGGTATGAGATTGCGTATTTCCCATAAAAATCCCTAATTTTGCTAAAACACCGGCGATCATTGAAGTGCCGCTGCGTTCTATTCCAATCACAATAATGGTTTTATGGGGAAAAGAATTAGCTAATTCATTAAATAAACAGAATCCTGAATTATCGAAATCCGCGGGTAAAAATAGTGTTGCAGATTTTGTACGATTAAAACAAAATAAATAGCGGTGCAATTGTGCTTTTAATCGTTGAATTTGTGCTAACCAATAATGAAAAGTCATTTCAATTATACAAAGATTGAGAAAGTGATCATTGATTCATGCAGGCTTAAACAAAAAAGGCTCGGATAAAAATCCAAGCCTTTTAATTAATGGAGCCGGTGAGCGGAATCGAACCGCTGACCCACACATTACGAATGTATTGCTCTGCCGACTGAGCTACACCGGCATCTATTGGTTATTCTAAAGATTTTTACAACATTTGCAATCGAAAAAAACAGATGGGGATTTTTTAGTGACCCCGTTTAACCGAATTTGCCGCTGAATTTTTTTTATGTAGCAACACCCATAAAGCTCCTGTGCCACCTTCTCTTGACGGGGCTGAACAAAAGGCCTGTACTGTCGCACAATGTCTTAACCAATAATTTAACTCGTTTTTCAGTACCGGATGATTATGTACCGAACGATAACCTTTGCCATGTACAATGCGTACGCAACGATAATCTTTATCTTCGCAATATTGTAAAAAATGCGTCAAGCGTTGTTTCGCGCCGATAATCGTTAAGCCATGCAAATCCAAGTGAGCTTCAATCGGAAATTCGCCGCGGCGTAATTGTTTCAATAATTTTGGGGCAGATGGATTGTCTAAAAAACTCAATACATCTTCGGCAAAAACCGTTTCAGTAGGACGATGTAGTAAGGATTCAAACGTAGGTTCAGCATCAAGTTGCCATTTTTTGGGAATCGGACGCGGTTTAGGTTTATGATTAAAAGTGAAATGCGCTTCTGATTTGATCGCAGTGACCTTGCCTACACTTTGTTTAAACAAATTTTTATCGTCATCGGTCAATATTTTTTTACGAAAATCAGACATAGCATTTTACAATCTTGGTTAAAATGGCGGGTGATAATAAATGACGGAGGTTTATATGCACATTCTAGTCAGTAACGATGATGGATATTTAGCACAAGGTTTGTCAACATTGGTTCAAGCGTTAACCAATTTTGCTAAAGTCACGGTTGTTGCACCCGATAAAAATCGCAGTGCTGCTAGTAATTCTTTAACTTTAGATTTACCTTTACGCGCGTATCATTGTGACAATGGTTTTATTCGAGTTGATGGAACGCCAACGGATTGTGTGCATTTAGCAATCACTGGATTATTACCTCAGCAACCGGATATGGTGATCGCAGGTATCAACCACGGTGCTAATTTAGGCGACGATGTTTTGTATTCCGGCACCGTAGCCGCCGCCACCGAAGGACGCTTTTTAGGTTGTCCAGCAATTGCTATTTCATTAGTGGCTAATGATCCCAAGCATTTTGACACGGCTGCACAAGTGACTACGGAATTAATCCAACGCTTACTCAAATATCCGTTAGCTGAAGATACTTTGCTTAACGTTAATATTCCAGATATTCCGTTTAATCAATTGCAAGGTTATCAAATTACTCGTTTAGGTCAACGGCATAAATCCGAAGCGATTATCAAAGCACTGGATCAACGTCAACGTCCGATTTATTGGATTGGACCGCCGGGAAATGAGCAAGATGCAGGTCCCGGAACTGATTTTTTTGCCATTAACCAAGGATATATATCAATTACACCATTGCAATTGGATTTAACGCATTATTCACAAATGAATTTATTAAAACAATGGATATTAGCGTAAACTCCATTCATTATCCGATTCTAATAAATAATCCGCTAATTCATCATGAGCATGATCAAAACGAATGCCATAAAATTTACGATCTTCAGCCAATTTACGCACAATGATGGCTGAAATTTCAAAATGACGATTACTGTTAAACACTAAAGTTAAGCGAATTTTACGATGGATTTTTAATTTTTCTGGACAAGCTATTAAACACCCATTGCTGCTAATGTCTAATACACGCACCCGAATACATCGACTAAAACTAAATAATTGATAACCGCCAAAAATATCGGCTTTGCTGATAAAAGCGGTAATGCCTTTACGCACATAACGAACCGTTTTTCGTTTATTGCCTTCATAACCTTGACGAACTTGATGACTTTGTAACAATTCTTTAGTGCGTAAGAATTCATCTAAATCATCTAATTCATGCAACGTTTTATTCCAATTTTCAGACTGTTCTGAAGAAGAATCTGGCTTTTGATGCGAATTCATAGTGTCTAATGATTAAATTAAAATCGTAATAGTGAACTTTGAGCAGTGTAGTCGATTTTCAAGTTTTAAGTAACAAGCGCGAAAAATTTTTTATAATCCGCTACAATGAGATTCACCTTTAGGTTTTAATTAAAGACAGCGAAACACAACAAATGCAATCATGGGTTAAATCGGTTATTTATCTATTATTTTTGATGTTATTCACTACCGGATCGTTGGTACAAGCTAAAGATAAAAAATCGGTTACTACAACATCTATCACTAATCAATTAATCGATATTGTTTATTTTACTCAGGAACAAGTGCCGCCGCCGGCGTTGTCGAATCTTGATCCTTTTATTCCCAATAAAGGACTGGCTGGTGCTGAATTAGCGATTGAAGATAACAACACAACCGGTCAATTTATTCAACAAACCTATAAACTAACTCCAATTGTGCTGCCGTTGAACGCCAATGTCACTCAATGGTTTAATAGCAAAGTCTCTCAGAAGCAATCTTTAGTCTTGGTAAATTTACCCGCCGCCCGGTTGCTGCAATTGGCGGATTTACCACAAAGTAACCAAAAATTATTTTTTGATGTCGCCAGTCATGATGATGAACTGCGTAACCAATGGTGTAGAGCGAATATAGTTCATTTATTACCCAGTCGTGCCATGGAAGCCGATGCGTTGGCGCAATTAATGCTTAAAAAACGTTGGACTAAATGGTTTTTAGTGATTGGTAATCGCGCCGAAGATCGTGCATATGCTTCTGCGATTAAACGAGCTGCGAAAAAATTTGGCATGACGATTGTTGCTGAAAAAAACTGGTCACATACTTTTGATGCCAGACGCAATGAGCAAGCTGAAGTGGCAGTGTTTACTCAAGTGACTGATTATGATGTATTGGTTTTAGCCGATGAGCAAGGTGTGTTTGGCGAGTATTTTGATTATCGCACTTGGCTGCCTCGTCCAGTGATAGGAACTCAAGGACTGATTGCCACCGCTTGGCATCCGACTCATGAACAATGGGGAGCGAGTCAAATTCAAAATCGATTTTATCATCATGCTGGACGGGCGATGACGGACGTAGATTATGGGGCTTATTTAGCGATTCGAGCGATTGGTGAAGCGGCTATTCGTAGTCATTCTAATCAATTGTCATCGATTCAATCGTATTTATTTAGTGAGCAATTCGCGCTACAAGGTTATAAAGGTAATCCGTTATCGTTTCGCCGCTGGGACGGACAATTACGTCAACCGATTTTGTTAGCCGAACCTCGCTCTTTAGTCGCCGTCGCGCCGATTGAAGGATTTTTACATCCCAAAACGGAATTAGATACTTTAGGATATGATCAACCCGAATCTCATTGCAAAAATCATTTACCATGAATATTAAAATCATATTATTCAATAGTTTAGTCGGATGTTTATTGACTCAATCGGTGATTGCGGAAACCGTGTTTGTCAGTTTAGAAAAAGACAACGCCGTTGCAATGGTGGATCCAATCGCCGGCAAATTGCTAAAAACCTTTCCTGTGGGGCAACGTCCACGCGGGCTTGCCTTAACGGGTGATTACAAAACCTTGTTAGTAGCGACCAGCGATGACAATACCATTCGTCTGTTTGATAGCAATACACTGAAAGAAATTGGCAAATTGCCTTCCGATAAAGACCCGGAAACTTTTGCATTAAGCACCGATGGCAAACAATTATACGTTTCTAATGAAGATGATAATCTAGTCAGCGTCATTGATATGACGCAAAAAACGCGCTTGGCGCAAATTAAAGTCGGTGTTGAACCTGAAGGAATTGCCGTTAGTCCTAATCAACAATGGGCAGTGAGTGCTTCTGAAACCACAAATATGGTGCATTGGATTGACACTAAGAGTTTGAAAGTTATAGAAAATACTTTAGTTGATCCGCGTCCACGAGCTTTGAGTTTTACTGCGGATAATCAGCAATTATGGGTCACTTCAGAAATGGCGGGAACTTTAACCATTATCGACGTGAATACGCGCAAAATTTTAAAAACTTTAAAGTTGGAAATTACCGGTGTCAGCAGTGAAAAAATACAGCCCGTTGGAATTGCGATT
>JBEEJU010000100.1:0-4174 GCA_041169045.1 Pseudomonadota bacterium | reverse complement strand
ACTTATGGATAAGAAATTAGTTAAGATAGGCGAGACAGCAAAGCTACTTGCCCACAAGATTGAATTGCGTCCAACGCCTGATCAAGCCGTTTATTTAGACAAGGCTTGTGGATCAAAACGGCATTGTTACAATCAATTACTCGCGCATTTTTCAAAACCTGAAAATAAGTGGTCAAAAACCGCTGCTTATCAACACTATATCAACGTGATTCGTAAAGAATTTCAATGGTATAGCGAAGTTTCCTCTCGTGTGACCCGCAATGCGATTGATGATTTGAACAACGCTTTTTCGCATTTTTTTAGACGACTCAAATTCAAGCAAAAGGCAGGTTTTCCACGCTTTAAAAAGAAAGATATTAACGACAGTTTTGCCTTACGGGAATCGGCAAAATTTGATGTTGTTGGGCGTGAGTTGCGGCTTGAAAAACTCAAAACACGCATTGAAATGCGTCAAAAATTGCGTTTTCAAGGCACTCCCAAACAAGTCACTATTTCCAAACGGGCAGGTAAATATTTTGCCTCAATTCTTATTGAAACCTATGATTACAATCCGAAAGATAGTGATAGAAAACAATCGGTTGGTGTAGATTTTGGCATCAAAGAACTCGCCGTATTAAGTACTGGAAAAGTGTTTGCAGCGAATCAAAAGCTGAAGGAAAATTTGAATTCTGTAGCCCAACTTCAGCGCAATCTTGCAAAAAAAGTGAAAGGTTCAAATCGGCGAGCGAAAGCCAAGCTTGCGATTGCTAAACTTCACTTTCGCATTGTAAAACAACGACATGCTTTGTTACATGAGTTATCGGATTATTTAACTAAAACATTTGACGTGATAACGATTGAAGATTTGAACGTCAAAGGCATGGTGAAAAATCGAAAACTCAGCCGTGCAATCAGTGATGCAGGTTTCGGTACTTTGCGACAAATGATTGAATATAAAGCAAAACTTAGAAACTGTGTTGTTGTGATTGCAAACCGATTTTTCCCTAGTAGTAAAACCTGTTCTTGCTGTGGAAAAATCAAAGAAAATTTAACGCTTGCAGAGCGGGTTTTTACTTGCGAGTGTGGATTTAGCGCGGATAGAGATTTAAACGCCGCGCTGAATTTAAACCAATATGGTCAGGATACGTTACAGCCAGACCTTTATAAATGCGCATCAGAGCAGAGTCAGACTGTGGATTTAGTTACAGCTTTTGTGTTGACGGTGTGAATATATTTAGTAGATTTCTGTAGATTTTTACAGATTATGGTAGATATTTAGTAGCGGTTTTTTATGGAAATTGAAAATGAAAACAGCAACGTTTAAACAGTGGACATTAACCGATCTTGATAATGCTTTTGGGCTTAAACAAACGTGGGATTCTTCAGCTATGCAAGAATGGGAGAACAAAGAAGCCGAGATTGCAGCTTCTGAAAGGGATGCCTTGCTGAAATTACAAAAATCCTTGATACGCGGTGGACGGGCGTGGAATGAAACGGAGCTGGAAAATAAATTTATCAGTCCGGTGATTATGACTGCGGATATTGATGATGAGCAAATTGGCTATTTTTTAGAGCGTAATTTATCAGGTACGGTGGGTGATTATGAGCTTTCTGGCATTGTGGATGGCATGATTGCAACGGGTTTTCGTGATCCGGGACTGCCTTTGTTTTGTTTGCATGAATATAAACGCAGTATTGAAAATCAAGGTTCACCGGATGCACAAGTCTTAGCGGCGATGTTGGTGGCGCGGGAAAAAAATGAGAACAAGTTGCCGATTTATGGTTTATTTGTGATTGGTTTGATTTGGAATTTTATGATTTTGCAAGGCAATGAATATTGCATTAGTCGTGAATACAAAGCGACTGATGATGAATTATTCGAGATATTTAAAATGTTTAAAACTTTGAAAAAAATCATTAAAGCAGAATTGAAATAGGGATTTTTGTGAAACCTCATCAACGTTCCCGAGACTTTGCCAAAATCCCTAATTCAAAAACGCATCAAACAATTGGAAGAAAGCTTAAAAAATAGCTAGTTTTTGAAATATATTGTAACGCAGATTTTAGATAAATAAAATCATAAGCAGGCAAAAATGTTATCGTACCATTTTTTAAGTTATTATTTAGATTAAAGGACTACCGAAAAATATAAAAATCTTTAAAAAGGTTTTTAAAATTACTAATCAAACACTTAAATTTAAAATGACTCAAATTTATTTTCAAGGTAATCCTATACAAACCAATTCTGATTTGCCGTCTATTGGACAAATAGCCCCGGATTTTTATTTAGTTAATCAACAATTGCAAACAGTTACTTTAGCTAATTATATAAATAAACGTAAAATATTGCATATTGTACCCAGTATTGATACTCCAACTTGTGCTTTATCAACGCGCAAATTCAATGAAAAAGCCGCGCATTTATTAAATACCGTTATTCTAATTATTTCCGCAGATTTACCTTTTGCTCAAGCGAGATTTTGTGAAATGGAAGGGTTAAATCATTTGATATTTTTATCAACATTTCGTTCTCAATTTGCTCAAGATTATGGATTATTATTAATTGATGGTTTATTAGCGGGATTAACCGCGAGAGCGGTTTTTATTTTAGATACGGATAATAAAATTTTATATACAGAATTAGTTTCTGAATTAACTGATGAACCGAATTATAATCAAGCTTTAGCTATTTTTAAATCTTAATTTCAAATCATGCAATTTATTTTATTAGGCACTTCGGCTTGTCATTTATGTGAACAAGCACAACAATTATGGATAAATCTTAAATCTCAATATCCTAAACTTAATTTAACCGTAATTGATATTATTGATCATGCAGAATGGCAGGATGAATATCAACTAAAAATTCCAGTCATTATTCATCTCGATAGCCATCAAGAATTAGCATGGCCTTTTAATCAGCAACAACTTTCTCAATTTATTATGAATACAACTTTATTTAGAACTGAAATAGATAGTATGGGTGCGTTACAAGTGCCTATTCAAGCTTTATATGGTGCGCAAACTCAACGCGCAATTAATAATTTTTCAATTAGTGATTTAGTTATGCCCGCGAGTTTTATTAAAACAGTGGCATTAATTAAAAAAATAGCTGCAATAGTTAATGCCGAATTAGGAGAATTAGCTGAAATTCCTGCACAAGCAATTATTAAAGCCGCTGATCAAATTATTGCTGGAGAATATGCAGATCAATTTCCGATTGATGTTTTTCAAACAGGTTCAGCAACCAGTACCAATATGAATGTCAATGAAGTGATTGCGCATTTAGCCAGTGATATTTGTGGGCAAACGATTCATGCAAATGATCAGGTTAATTGTGGTCAAAGTAGTAATGATGTTATTCCTACAGCAATTCATATTAGTGCTGTATTAGAATGTCATCGTCATTTATTACCGAATTTAAATTATTTAGCGGAAAAAATAGAATTAAAAGCGAAAAATTTGGATCATATTATTAAAACTGGACGTACACATTTAATGGATGCAATGCCTTTGCGTTTCAGTCAAGAATTAAATGCTTGGGCTTATCAAATTCGACAAGGTATTCAAAGAATTCAAGCAACTTTACCCAGATTATATGCTTTAGCCCAAGGCGGAACAGCGGTTGGTACAGGCATTAATGCGCATCCACAATTTGCGCAAAAATTTACGCAACAATTAACGTTAATAAGTGGTTTACCCTTTAAAAATAATGACAGTTTTTTTGAAAGTTTATCTTGTCAAGATAGTATTGTGGAATTATCTGGACAATGTAAAGTGATTGCAGTT
Organism: Pseudomonadota bacterium; assembly: GCA_041169045.1. GTDB lineage: Bacteria > Pseudomonadota > Gammaproteobacteria > Methylococcales > Methylomonadaceae > CAIQWF01. Next base: position 406 of record JBEEJU010000100.1, on the reverse strand, counting down.
AGTTTAATGAAAATAGCTAACGATTTACGCTGGATGAATAGCGGCCCATTAGCAGGATTAGGCGAAATTGAATTACCTGCATTACAGCCAGGAAGTAGTATTATGCCCGGAAAAGTAAATCCTGTGATTCCCGAAGCAACGGCTATGGTTGCAGCTCAAGTGATTGGTAATGACACCACAATTACAATTGCCGGTCAATCTGGAAATTTTCAATTAAATGTGATGTTGCCATTAATTGCCTATAATATTTTACAATCTATTGGATTATTGGCAAATGCGAGTAAATTATTAGCCGATCAAGCAATCAGCGATTTTAAAGTTTGTGAATCGAATATTCAACAAGCTTTAGCAAAAAATCCTATTTTAGTGACCGCATTAAATCCAATTATTGGTTATGCAAAAGCCG
>JBEEJU010000099.1:0-6086 GCA_041169045.1 Pseudomonadota bacterium | reverse complement strand
ATCACCGTTCCCGCGTATTTCAATGATTCTCAACGCCAAGCGACTAAAGATGCCGGACGGATTGCTGGTTTAGATGTAAAACGGATTATTAATGAACCTACTGCTGCGGCTTTGGCTTTTGGCATGGATAAACCCAAAGGCGATACGACTATTGCAGTTTATGATTTGGGCGGTGGAACTTTTGATATTTCAATTATTGAAATTGCTGAAATTGAAGGCGAACATCAATTTGAAGTGTTAGCGACTAATGGCGATACCTTTTTAGGTGGCGAAGATTTTGATTTAAGAATTATTGATTTTCTTGCGGCTGAATTCAAAAAAGATAATCGTATTGATTTACACAATGATCCATTAGCCTTACAACGTTTAAAAGAAGCGGCTGAAAAAGCAAAAATTGAATTGTCATCAGCGCAACAAACTGATGTTAATTTACCGTATATTACCGCAGATGCCACTGGACCTAAACATTTAAATGTCAAATTAACTAGAGCTAAATTAGAATCTTTAGTTGAAGATTTAATTGAAAAAACAAAAGCTCCTTGTTTAACCGCTTTAAAAGATGCCGGATTATCGGCGGCTGATATTGATGATGTGATTTTAGTCGGTGGACAAACGCGGATGCCTAAAGTTCAGGAAATGGTAAAAGCTATTTTCGGCAAAGAACCGCGTAAAGATGTGAATCCTGACGAGGCAGTTGCTTTGGGTGCAGCGATTCAAGCTGGAGTATTAAGTGGTCATGTTAAAGATGTTTTATTATTAGACGTTACGCCCTTGTCTTTAGGCATTGAAACGATGGGCGGCGTAATGACTAAATTAATTCAAAAAAATACCACCATTCCAACTAATGCCTCGCAAGTCTTTTCTACTGCTGAAGATAATCAAACGGCGGTAACGATTCATGTATTACAAGGTGAACGTGAAATTGCTTCAGGAAATAAATCTTTGGGTCGATTTGATTTAAATGATATTCCACCCGCACGTCGCGGAACGCCGCAAATTGAAGTGACTTTTGATATTGATGCAAATGGTATTTTAAATGTATCGGCAAAAGATAAAGCGACCGGTAAAAAACAATCGATTGTGATTAAAGCTTCTAGTGGTTTATCAGAAGATGAAGTGCAACGGATGATTAAAGATGCTGAAGCTCATGCGGAAGAAGATCGTAAAATTACCGAATTAGTTAATGCCAGAAATCACGCTGAAGGCATGATTAATGCGACTGAAAAATCGCTCAAAGAATTAGGTGATAAAGTCGATTCTGGAGAAAAATCTGCCATTGAAAAAGCCATTGCCGCTTTACAAACAGCCATTAAAGGTGAAAATAAAGAAGAAATTGAATCTAAAACCGAAGCTTTAACGGAATTGTCTGCTAAATTAGCGGAGCGAGTTTATGCTCAACAAGGCGATGTGCATAATCATGAGGATGCGCAACAACAATCGCAAAATACTAAAAAAGATGCTGATGACGCATTAGATGCTGAATTTGAAGAAGTGAAAAAATAAATTTTCACATTCTCAAAACGCCCGTTTTCTAATTTCTAAATAGAGGTGGGCGTTTTTTATTTTTAAACAGTAGGGTTTTTTACTATATAACCTGAGTTCGGGATAAGAAAGTACACTCTGTTTTATTATAAATCAATAAGTTACATTTAACCTTGGATTAATCAACTTCGCACACCATTATCAGTTTTCGAAATTTTTTCTGACAATCCGGTTACAACATATTGATTTTAAGAACTACAATATGCAGAATGAAAAAATATTAATAGAATCAACGGTTTTTATCCCTAACTCAGATTAATTTAACAGACTGTAAACAGCAGGCAATAAAAAAAACCGCCCTTGAAGTTTATCAATGGCGGTTTTATTTTTTAAGGTTGTGCTGAATCAAACAGCGCGATAAAAATAGTTTGAATTTAAAATAAACGTTTACCGATTAATAACTCTGAGCCGGTAAAAGTCATGATTATGGTGGCATTTTGTAAATTTTGCCAAGCATTAAACAGCACTTGATGTCGCCAACGGAAATCTTCGATTTGAAAATTACACCAAATTGCAAAACGAGCTTCCAGCCAACGAGCGAAAGGAATGGCTAATTTTGGATGAAACCAAGTGCCGCCACCATTTTCAGGTGAGCCTTTTTTGATGATTCCCACCTTTGAAATTCAGTTAACTGGACAATGTATTCGATTGTGCTTTCAAGACGTAACCATTCTTTCGGTTGTTTATTGCATTATTTTGCAATGGCGGTGGCATTGATAAAGCCATTTTCTTGAAAGTGTACGAACATTTCGCCGTAATATGTGGTGATAAGCTGAGTGGACATTTTGATATTCCTTGTTTTTTTCTAAATAAGAAACTGTACTGAGCAAGAGGATTTATTACAAATTATTGCAATTTTACGCAAGTTTAAGCAGATTTTAGAAACGCAGTTGTTGGATTAATCAAAATTTAAGGCAATAAAAAACCGCCGTCGGTTTTGACTAGGGCGGTTTTGATTCCATGATTATTGAAAAATTCATTGAAATTCTTTTAATGACAACGCTTGAGCTGGCGTGATGATTTGCAAATTCAAACTGAGAAAATGATCCGCTAAAACCAGTAAATCTTTATCACCTGTGACAAGATAGGGTGCATGAGCCGTCAAAGCAGCATGGATAAATTTGTCGTCATCAACGTCACGACAAAAAGTTTGCTCTCCCATTTTTGTTGGAATTTCTATCCACAATCCTATCGCTTTAATATCGTGCAACAAGCGGTTGCGTTGTTCGATGGTCAAATAACGGTCAAATTTAGCTCGCCATAAACGTTGTTCCAGTTCTGCAAACGTTGCTTGCGTAAAAAGTGGTTGCATATCATGCAAAACTTGCTGAATGAACAGCGCAGGGATTCCTGTTTTTAACAACACACCGCTTATCCACACGTTAGTGCCAATCACGATGGGCATCTTAGCTTTCATCAGCCAAGAGCGTGTGTAAAATTTCTGAAGTGAGACCTTCCTGTTCTGCATGATTTGCAATTTCTGCGATCGTTTGTTGTAAACGATTGGCGTAAAAAGCACGCATCGCTTGATAATCGTGAACGCTGACCATGACACCAATGACTCTATCATGTCGTGTTACTTGTACTGGTTCACGTTGAACGAGATCAATAAATTCACCAAAATGGGTTTTCGCTTGATTTGCAGTAAAGGTTTGCATCGCTTTGTTAAGGTTTGATGGATGAAAGTCATTAGTTTAGTTTAAATCGAATGATTTAATCAAATAAGTCGTTTCGATAGACAATAACAAACCGCCGTCGTTTTTGCCGCAGGGGGTTTTGTGTAGGGCGGGCAGGTTTTTTTGCTTACCATGATGCTATTTTTTAAGAATCACGCTATTTTCAAGGTAAGAGCGAAAAATTGCGTCGTAGGTAACAAGTTGTAATGATTCATATTTTGCTTGAGCGATGAGTAAACGGTCAAAAGGGTCTTTGTGATAATCGGCTAACTCAAGCACAATTTGGGTATGAAACGGTGTAATGTTCAACCAGCTAAATCCTTGTGTTTGAATTTCTTGCGCAATCTCAGTAGAAGGCAAAGGCAATTTTCCCAACCCATTTTTAATCGCCATTTCCCAAACAGACACAGCACTGACCATTGCGCCTTCGGTTTGAATTCGTTTTATCCAGTCATCATCTGTCATTTCATCCATTAACCAGTCATAAACAATACAGGTATCAAGCAGTAGTTTCATTATTGATACCTTGAAATAGCTGTTCTATTTCTGCGTTTGTGGCCGCGCTGTTCCATTCTGTCGTATACGAAACTTTATGTTTCCAGCTACCCGGTGCTGCAATTTTCGAGCGCGTGTATTTTATGATTTTGGCAATGGGTACGCCGTTACGCGCAATAATGACCTCTTCGTCGTTTTCGACAGCCGCGATAAGACTAGAGAGGCGGCTTTTGGCTTCTAACATATTGACTTGCATAGCAACTCCTTTTTAATTGGCTAAGGTTAGCTAATGTAATTAGAATGGAGGGGGTTATCAATTGTTGGCAATAAAAAACCGCCGCAGGTTTTGCTAAAGGGCGGTAGATAGTTGTGATTTCCATAGAAAAGTATCTATGTTCCTCTAAACGCTTCATCGCCAACTGCTGTCTCGAATAATCGACCTTAGTCTTATATCAGCTCTGCGTTCGTATAGCATTGTCAACTCCCAATGCTCCTTTCGAGATTAAATCGAAAGCGTTGAAAGTATAATTAAAAACCTATTTTGTTTGAAATTTTTTTTGATCACAAAGGAACACGACCCCCCATTTTTAGTAAAGTAATTGACTATGCTTTACTATAAATTACTATACTTTAAATAAAAGAAAATAATATTTCCTAATTGCGAAGTTTTAGAAAAATGTCTTGTATCCGCAGTGACGAAATAGCAATTATTCAAAATTGCTAAAGCGTGGTAAACCGCATCATAAAATGAAGGAAAGCCTGATTTATCATGTCCCATATCACAAATAGCTAAAGCTTTTTCAATGATTGGCGAGTTTAATTCAATAAGCTGTAATCCTAAATTTTGTAATTTCACAATAATGGCATAAATCTGTTGTGTGTCAACTTTACTGACTTTAGCAACTGCCAATACTTCATATAAAAATAAGTTGGGGGCAAAAATTTTATAGGCTTGTGCCGTTAAATGATTAATTAATGCAATTGTTTTGTCTGTTTCAGGTTCTTGTAGAAACAGTTTATTAAATACACAGGAGTCTAAAACAACTTTATTTTCCATGATTCATTAATTCGGTTAATTCATGGTCTTTTCCTGCTCTTAACATGCGTGTCATTTCTTGGGAAGATAAAGCGGCTTTAACCGGCTGAATGGCTTTTATCATTGCCATTAATTCCCGTTGCTGCTGTTTTCTTTTTTCCTGTAAAAGTTTGGCTTCTACCGCGTCTAATACAAATTGTTTTAAATCTTGTTGCGGTAAGGTTTCTTGCAAGTCAAAAAATAATTGGTCTGGAAATTCAATAGCGAGTTGCATTTTTTCCTCTAAAGATTGATTTTTTATTTAATTGTTTGCAAAAAAGGCGGATAAGTACCACCTTTGGTGGTTTGGGTTGTTATGCGGCGCTGCCGTGCAATTTAAGCATCAATACCAAGAATTAAAACAGGAATATCAATATTCGATGTTCCACGATGATGTAAATCCCATGCGAATTGTTCAAAATAAGAAACACCTGTACTCATTTCATCAGCAAAATTTTTTACAGGTACAATTTCAATTCCAGTGTCAATGATTCCCATTTTATTGAAAATAGTCATTTTTGCACAAACGTTATAAACCATAAAAGCATATTTACCAAACTGAACTTCAACCCCAAGTTTTGTTCCTGGTTTTACAAAATCCATATCTCTAAAAGGGGGTTGCTTCTTTGATGACTTTGAAGGAGTATATCCATTCAAATATTCGCCATGAATATAATCACAATTTACTCTATGATTTTTCCAACCTATTTTCGCAAACTCATTTTTAAATGCTTCGTTTATTACATCTGGAGAAAATAGCATTTTTCCCATCATCGTTTTCTCTTTACTTTTCTTTGTTTTATAAAGCGATGAATCAATTGAGTTTATAATATCTTCAATTTGTGAAAACTCCACGTTATAATTGTTTTCAATAGCACTTTTCCCTCCATTAAAATCATATTTGGCAACTATTTTCACAATAATACCTCTTGTTGTTTATTAATCCATGAAGTTGGCGGTTGTGCAACTTTCTCTTTTCCAGTCGGAACATGAATTGGTTTTCCTAAAGGTCTTGTTTTTAAAAGACCTGCTTGATATAGTTTTATCCGTTCTTTTGCAATTTCTATATATTTTGGTTCTTTATCAATAGCCATTCCTTTTCTATTATTTTTTAATGCGGCAATAACGCTAGAACCAACACCACCAAAGGGGTCTAAAATCCAATCATTTTCATTAGTTAAAGCTAAAACACATCTTTCTACCAACTCTACTGGAAATTGACAAGGATGTTCTGTTTTTTCTGGGTGATTAGACTTTACATTTGGAATATCAATAATACCATCTTCCCATTCTTGACA
>JBEEJU010000098.1:0-15128 GCA_041169045.1 Pseudomonadota bacterium | reverse complement strand
ATCGCCATAACTTAAATTTTTTGCCACCCTTAAAGCTTGTTTTTGCAAACCCACATAATTTAATAATTGATAGGCTTTATTTTCAATCTCTTTTTCTTCAATTCGAGTATGAGCTAAATTTAAAATCGCTCCGATAATACCTGAATGAGTACGACAATGTCTTCCGACCATGACATTTTCAATTGCGGTCATACTTGGAAATAAACGAATATTTTGAAAAGTACGCGCAATTCCAGAAATAGCCATTTCAGTTGGCGTTTTACGATTCATTAATTGCTGATTAAAATAAATCTGTCCCTGATCTGGCGTATAAATACCGGTAATCACATTAAATAAAGTGGTTTTACCTGCCCCATTAGGACCAATTAGCGCGTAAATTTCACCGCTTTGAATGGTTAATGAAACTTCAAATAACGCGGTTAATCCACCGAAATGTTTACTAATTTGATTTAAGGATAATAAATTAGAGTTCATCGATTTCTTCAGCAGTTTCAAATTCACTTTTACGCACAGGTGTAGGATATAATCCTGCCGGTCTTAATAGCATCACCAAAATTAATGCCAAACCAAAAATTAATAGGCGTAAATCTGCTGGGTCTATCCAAATCTGACCGAATAAAGCTTGTTGAATAGTGCCTAAATAACGTAAAGCCTCAGGTAATAAAGTTAAAACCACTGCACCGAAAATAACGCCCCAAATATGTCCCATTCCGCCTAAAACAATCATACATAAAATCATAATGGATTCCATTAAATTAAAGCTTTCTGGGCTAACAAATCCTTGAAATCCAGCAAATAATCCACCGCCTAACCCACCAAAACTTGCTCCCATTGAAAAAGCGAGTAATTTAATATTGCGCGTATTAATTCCCATCGCTTGTGCTGCAATTTCATCTTCTCGAATCGCAATCCACGCTCGCCCAATTCTGGAATTTTGTAAACGCTGACAAATAAATAAAGTAATCATCGTGCAAAATAAAAATAGGTAATAATATTGATAAACTGAAGGCAATAAATCATTTTGATTAAAATTAAATCCCGCTAAAATAAGCGGATCAATTAAATTAATTCCCTGAGGACCTCCGGTTAAATTATATGGCGCATTTAAATTATTTAAAAAAATCCGAATAATTTCGCCAAAACCTAAAGTTACAATTGCTAAATAATCGCCGCGTAATTTTAAAGTGGGTAAACCTAATAAAATACCAAATCCACCGGCTAAAATAGTTCCTAAAGGTAAAATTATTCCTACTGGTAAATGTAATCCTAAATGCGGTGAGGCTAAAATGGCATATGTATAAGCACCGACAGCGAAAAAAGCGACAAATCCTAAATCCAATAAACCGGCGAATCCAATCACAATATTTAAGCCTAAAGCCAATATGCTATACAATAATGCAAAATCTAAAATTCTAACCCAATTCCGTCCGATAATCACATCAGTTAGAAAAGGTAAACTGATTAATAAACTGGCAATAATAATCCATTTTAATCCGCATCGAAAAGTTATGATTGTTGGCATTATGGACGCTCACCACTGGCTTGACCTAATAAGCCCGAAGGTTTAAAAATTAATACCGTAATTAACACAAAAAAAGCAAAAACATCTTGATAATTACTGCCTAAAATGCCACCAGTTAAATCACCTAAATAACCTGCGCCTATACTTTCAATAATTCCTAATAATAATCCGCCTAACATAGCACCAGTTAAATTGCCAATTCCGCCTAATACTGCGGCAGTAAAAGCTTTTAATCCTAAAATAAATCCCATATCATAATGTGCTAATCCGTAATAAGCCGCAACCATTAATCCAGCAACCGCAGCTAATGCTGATCCTAAAATAAAGGTAAATGAAATAATATGATTAATATTAATTCCCATTAAAGCCGCCACTTCAGTATTTTGTGCCGTTGCTCTCATCGCATTACCTAAACGAGTCGCTTGAATTAAATAACGTAATCCCAGCATCATGATGATTGATAAACAAATAATACCGATTTGCAAACTATTAATCGTTGCTTCGTGAATTGAATAATAATTGATAGGAATAATTGGAGGAAATACAACAAATTCTTTTCCCCATATCATCATCGCTATATTTTGTAAAACAATTGAAACGCCAATCGCGGTAATTAATGGGGCTAAATTCGGTGCATGACGTAATCGTCGATAAGCAATTCTTTCAATTAAATAACCGATTGTCATACAACCTATCATCGCAATCAATAGCGAAATGAAAATAATTGGCAATACCGACCATTGTAAATTAATTAATTTTTGCATGACCGATAAACCAATCATTGCCCCTAACATCACCACTTCGCCGTGAGCGAAATTAATTAAGCGTAAAATTCCATAAACTAAAGTATAGCCTAAGGCGACAATGGCATAAATGCTACCTAATACCAATCCATTAATACATTGTTGTAATAAAACCTCCATTATTGATTATCCATTTAATTTAAAGCCACCCAATGTCCTTGTTTAACTTGATAAATCGTGACTTTACCTTTTTGAATATCGCCTTTTGCATCAAAAGCGATTTCACCAATTGCCCCGTGTCGTTGAATTTTGGCTAAAAAAGGTAAATATTTTGCCGGTTCTATCGATTGAGCCGCTTTCATCGCTTCAATTAAAGTCAAAGTCGATTCGTAAGCGTAAGCCGCATAATTTTGAATCACACCATATTTCACATTAAATTTATTGATAAACACTTTACCTTCGGGAGTTTGCTCTAAAACGACCCCGGGGGCTGAAGCAATCACGCCTTCGGCGGCGGCACCTGCGAGTTTAATAAATTCAGGAGTTCGGGTTCCGTCCGCACTGACAAATTGAGCTTTGACTTGTAAATTCGCAAATTGTCTTGCCATTGGACCTGATTGAGGCGACATGCCAGCAAAAAAGACCACTTGAGGTTTTTTACTTTTTAAAGCAGTTAATACAGCGGTAAAATCCACCGCTTTGTCATGGGTATATTCCCGCGCAACGATCGTAGCTCCAGCCGCTTTAGCATCTTTTTCAAACTCATCTGCTAATCCTTGTCCATATGCAGTACGATCATCAATGATAGCAATTTGTTTAGCTTTCAATTGTTTAGTCACATATTGCGCCAGTGCTAATCCTTGTTGACTGTCATTGGTCATTAAGCGAAAAGCGGTGTTATAACCTTGAGCCGTATAAGCAGTAGCGGTAGCTGAAGGTGAAATTTGGGCGATCCCTGCATCATGATAAATTTTTGACGCGGGAATCGTGGCTCCAGAATTTAAATGTCCAATCACCCCATTGATTTGTTGATCAGCAAATTTTTGCGCAACAATCGTAGCGGTTCTTGGATCAGCTTGATCATCTTCACTAATCAATTCAAATTTGGCTTTTTGTCCAGCAATCGTCACACCGACGGCGTTCATTTCATCGATCGCTAACCGCGCGCCATTTTCATTATCTTTTCCTAATAAAGCTTGAGGTCCAGTTAAGGGGCCTGCAATACCGATTTTAACCGCTAATTCCGCTGCAAAAGTTAAACTAGCCACTCCATTCATCGCTAATAAAATTAAGCTTAGATAACCATATTTTTTGTTCATAATTGCTTTATAAGTTTGAATTAAAAGGAAAATTATCGACTACTCTGCTAGACAAGTCAATTTTCATACTAGCGACAAAAGACTAGGCGTGTCATGTTAAAATCTGCTTTTCATTCATTAAGTTATACCAAAGAGATTGACTGTAAAAACCGATAAAATTCAAGCTTTTCAACAAGCTTTACTCCATTGGTTCGACAAACAAGGACGTAAACATTTACCTTGGAAACACCCTTTATGTCCATATCGGATTTGGGTATCCGAAATTATGTTGCAACAAACTCAAGTCACAACAGTAATTCCCTATTTTGAACGCTTTATGCAACATTTTCCGACAGTTGAGAGTTTAGCCGCTGCTGAATTAGATCAAGTTTTACAATTATGGGCAGGTTTGGGATATTACACTAGAGCCAGATGTTTACATAAAGCCGCGCAACAAATCGTCGCGTTAGGCGATTTTCCAAAAACATTAACGGAATTAACCGCGTTACCCGGAATTGGTTTATCAACGGCGGGGGCGATTTTAAGTTTAGCCTTTGACATTCCAACCCCCATTTTAGATGGTAATGTACGGCGAGTCTTAGTGAGAATCGAAGGCGTTTATGGCTGGAGTGGAGAATCCGCGATTCAACAACAATTATGGAAAATCAGTCAATTCTATACGCCAAATCATAGAGTTGCAGAATATACACAAGCGATGATGGATTTAGGCGCGTTGATTTGTAAACGCCGTCCCGATTGTAAACAGTGTCCGGTAATAGATTATTGTTGGGCTTATCAACAACAACAAACTGATCAATTACCCACCACGAAACCGCGTGTGACGAAACCGTGTAAATCGGTGGTGATGTTAGTATTACACAGCCAAAAACATTGGTTGTTAAGCAAACGTCCAACCAGGGGAATTTGGGGCGGATTATGGAGTTTACCCGAATTTGATACGATTGAATCGGCAATAAATACGGTTAAATTATTGAATAATTCTATTCAACCGCAAATTTTTGCAACACAACGACACAGTTTCACTCATTATCATTTAAATTATACGCCGTTATATATTTCAATTCCTGATCCGATTTCGGAATTAGAACCCAATCAAAGTTGGCATCATCAAGATTTGATTTTATCATTGGCTTTACCTGCACCGATTAAACCATTATTACTCAATTTAATCGATTCACCGATAAAATAATTTATCATTTTTTAAAATACATTTAGGAGAAAAATCATGACTCACTTTGTTAAATGCGTAAAATTAGGCATTGAATCTGAAGGTTTAGATCATCCCCCTTTCCCGGGCGAAAAAGGTCAATATATTTTTGAAAATATTTCTAAATTAGCTTGGCAGGAATGGCTAAAAATGCAAACGGTATTAATTAATGAACATCGTTTAGCCAGTTATGATCCTAAAGCGAGACAATTTTTAGCGGAACAACGCGAAAAATTTTTATTTAATCATGCTCATTTTGCCGCGCCTTCAAGTTATATTCCGAAATAATTTTGCAAAAAATGCAATTGATTTTATTCCCCTTTAAATTCACCAGAATACCCTATTCTGGTGAATAATTATCATAATCTAGCGGATTGCGATTGCAAACGTTGAAAAGTTAAAAATCGATAATTAAAATCGACGCTTTTATCTTGAGTAATCAATTGTTGTTCAATTAACTGCCATTCATTGATTTGCCATTCAGGAAAATACACATCACCTTCAAAAGTTTTTTGAATATCGGTGATATATAATAAATCTGCTTTAGGTAATAATGTTTGATATAAACTCGCGCCGCCAATAACAAATAATTTTTCGGAAATTAAACAACTATTTAATGCAGCAGATAAATCGGTAAATATTTCACAATCTTTAGCTGTATAATCATTATCATGAGTCAAAATTAAATTTCTTCGATTCGGTAAAGCCCGACCAATTGATTCATGGGTTTTACGTCCCATTAATAAAGGATAATTTGCGGTTAATTGTTTAAAACGTTTTAAATCCGCTGATAAATGCCAAGGCAATTGATTATTAACACCAATGACCCGTTTATTTGCCATTGCTACGATTAATGCAATTTTCATTATGTCCACTTTGTTAAAAAATTATGCAATCTGATATTCATCCAGTAGTTAAACAACTGATTCAACTTATACAACAATATCATTGGCATCAAGCTTTTGAATTGGCGATTAATCAAGTTCAGACTAAAAAAATTACAATATTAGCCTCTATTAATAACCTAGACAATTATTTACTCTGGATTAATGATTTACTTTATTGGATTCCGAATGAAACGATACAAGGTCGAGAAATTTATCTACGATTTAGCGGCTTTTATTTTATTTTAAATCAACCTTCATTACGACAATTACAGTCTCCTATTTTACCATCAATTTTACCGATTCAATTATCGCCTTTATCACAATGGATGGTGAATTATGCTCAAGCAATGGGAGCTTTTTTAGATACAGCAGAATCTTTTAGCCAACAATCCTTACTTTCCTTTCAACGCTCTGCTTTATTTCGTTTTGAAGATTATGAATATCCGCTTGGTGGGTGGAAAAGTTTTAATCATTTTTTTGCGCGTCACGTTAAAAAAGCATGTCGTCCAATTCAGCAAATTCATAATCCCGCGATTATCGTTTCTCCAGCCGATGCTGTATTAGGAAATTATCTAAAAATTAATAATGAGCTTAACGTCAATTTAAAAGGTTTATCGTGGTCGATTCAACAATTATTAGCCGATAGTATTTATCAATCTCGATTTCAAAATGGCTGGATAGTACATGGATTTTTAGATGTACACGATTATCATCGTTTGCACAGTCCAATCGCTGGAAAAGTCATTGAAACGCGAATAATTCAAGGGCAAGTTTATTTAGAAGTTCAATCAAAACCAATTGCTAATGATATTGAGGGAAAACACGAATTATATACACGAGATATTGGAATCGATTTACAACATTCTGGTTATATATTTTGCCAAACACGCGGATTAATTATTTTAGAAACAAGCATAGGATTAATTGCCATATTACCCATTGGAATGGCTCAAGTTTCTTCAGTAATGATTACGGTTGAAATAGGACAATTATTATCTAAAGGTGAAGAATTGGCTTATTTTCAATTTGGTGGATCAGATATATTAATCTTATTTGAAGCCAATTCATCCATTCATTTTACAGCGCAATTAGGAAAACATTATCTTCAAGGACAAATGATTGCTGAAATCATTAATCAATAGCTGCATTTGATTGATTTAAATATTCATTTTTTAAGCGAATATAATGTTCAGCAGAATAGCGTAAAAAAGCTTTTTCGGTTTCGGTTAAAGCCCGAATTTGTTTAACCGGTGAACCTAAATATAAATAACCACTGCATAAACGTTTATGGCTCGGCACCACTGAACCCGCACCTAACATCACATAATCTTCTAAAATCGCATCATCCATAATAATCGCACCCATGCCAATGAGACAAAAATCTCCAACGGTACACGCATGAACGATGGCTTTATGTCCAATTGTAACGCCATTGCCAATTTGTAAAGGATGTCCTTGTGGCGAAAAATCTCCAGCATGAGAAACATGTAATACCGCACCATCTTGAATATTAGTCGCTTCACCAATCACAATTCGTTCAACATCACCGCGAATCACCGCTGTAGGCCACACCGAACAATCTTCACCTAAACTGACATCGCCAATCACAATCGCTTGTGGATCAAGATAAACGGTTTGAGCAATTTTGGGTTGAATGTTTTTAAAACTGCGAATTGTCATTAATCTATTCCTAAAAAAATTACCTGAAAATTAATTTTAATTATTTATATCATTATTTTTATTTAAACGTAATATAAACATACAGCCTCCCCTTTACAAAGGGGAAGCCCTATTTTAATTGATTGTTTTTTAATTAAAATAAAACAAGTTTAATCTCTAAAATAATTTAGAAATCAATTAGAAGGCAATTCGACATTTCCACCTTGATGTCCTTGTAAATCCACCCAAAAATGCACTAAACCTAATTCCTGTAACCATTTAATCCCTTGTTGTTCTTTCAACATGGCAATAGTCGAAGCACTGCCAGCAACCACGCAAAATTCACTTATCACACTCACTGCGGCTAAATAGCTGACTGGATAACCGGTTTTTGGATTTAAAATATGACTATAACGTTTACCATTCAAACTGAATCCGCGCTCGTAATCGCCACTACTGGCTAAAGCCCCTTCAGTTAAACAAATTGTTTGAATAATCGATTCTGTTTGACGTGGATGACGAATGCCGATTCGCCAAGGCTGTCCATCCAAACGACAACCAATCACTTTAATGTCTCCGCCTAAATTAATTACGCCGTGATCAATACCCGCTTGTTTTGCTAAAGCAGCGGCTCGATCAACCGCATATTCTTTTACAATTCCGCCAAAATCTAGCTCCATTCCAGCGACAGTAAAGCGTAATAATGGAGGTTTCCAAATTAATTTTTCCCAACCGATTTTCGCCAGTATCGCTTGTAACTCTTCAGGATTCGGCAATTGTTGATCAGCGCGAAAATGCCAAATTTGTCTTAATAATCCGGAAGTAATATCAAATAAAGCTTCACTTTGTTGATAACAAGTGGCAGCATAATTTAATAAACTGGCAGTTTCTGCATCAACTTCAATTTCTCCGCTAATTCTACCGACTTGATTAATAGTCGTTAGCCAACTGTCTGATCGATAACGTGAATAACGCGCTTCCAAACGGCGCACATCCTCAATCACTAAACGCGCAATCCGTTCTGAGCATTCTTTATCTTTGCTATACCATTGCAAATCACAAGGTGATCCCATGGCTTGAAAGGTATATTGATATAATTTTTCGCTACTCACAAATCCTTCAATTTCAAAAAGTTACACTCCAAGTCGCAGATAACGCACTGTCACGCTCTAGTTGATAACCATTCACATTGTCAACTAGCGGTTGTAACCACTCAAAACTCAATTGATGACCGGTAAATAATCCTTGACTGATATGCGCATTAAGTCCTAGACCTAAATCCCAAAATTCGCCACCATAATTTCTTGGCCAATCCATAGGACTAGGACGATCAGAACGTTCGTTATACATGCCTTTAATCGCACCCTGCCAAGTATATAACCCTCGAATTGAAGCGGAAATATTATCAAACAGTCGATAACTCCCCCAAGCTGTAGCTTGAAATAAATTACCGAAAGCAAATCCTGATCGATTGTGCGATTCTAAACGTTTAGTGCCACTCAATTGCGCTCCCCAGGACCAATCATCGATCTGCGCAGTATAGGTTAAACTTGGTTTAAAATCCCAAGTGCCACTGCCTAATTGCATTCCATAATGAATGTATCCCGGATCAGTACGATGAGTAGGACGTAATTTAATGCCTACCTCTCCGGTAGGAATACTAATTCCTACTCCCGCATGAACATGATGAATCGACTGATCCCACAATTTGACCAACGCATAGACTCCGGTATCGCCAATTCCTCCAGTTGCATGACCATGACCGGTATGTGGACTAGGTATGCCACCTTTCAAAGATCGGAAATTCATATCCATGTCCATAAATTGCGGCATCAACATCAAATTTAACCAATCTGTAGGGGCATACATTAAATCTAACATATGCATTTGCATGGTATGTTCTGCCGGCGTAATTTGACAACGCGCTTTTCGACCATGTCCGCAACCGTTGCGTACAATT
Organism: Pseudomonadota bacterium; assembly: GCA_041169045.1. Lineage (GTDB taxonomy): Bacteria > Pseudomonadota > Gammaproteobacteria > Methylococcales > Methylomonadaceae > CAIQWF01. The sequence continues at coordinate 5,831 of JBEEJU010000098.1, read as the reverse complement.
GCGTTATCTATCGCCACTTCAGTTCCATGTAAAGTATCGCCAGCTTGACGTTGATACATGTAACGATAGCCTACCATCCATTGATCGCTTTGATTCATTAGATGTCCAAACATCACTCCAGCGGGAACCGGCGCGTGTTGATGATGGTGATGATGCTCGCTGTGTTCAGTCGCGCTATGTAATGCGCCCAAAGCAAATAAATCCAATTTTAATGCCGCATTCACCGCATAATAATTGAAATCGGCATAACTATTCTCACCACCACCGCCAAGTTTTAATCCACCTTGATGGGTATAATATTCAAAACCTGCTTCTAAACTCAAGCCTTTGCTAAAACGTTTATTAACCACAATCCCACCGCTAATGGTGCCAAAACCGGATAAACGTTGATCACTGGAAAAATTTTCCGGTAATTTTTTCGGATCATAATTTTTCTCGCTAGGCATTCCAAAACGATCAAAAGTGATTTTTTTAAATGCTTGTTTGGATAATAAATAAGGCGCGTAAAAATCGGCAGCAGTTTGTGAGTAATAACGCATCCGTGGAGTTACTGTCCACCCGTTACCCAAAGGCTGCCCCCAACTCGCTTCAAAAGTATGTGCATCGATCCCCCAATCATCATGATGATAATGGTAATTAAGGTGTAATGCGGCATCTAATGTATTGATATGTTGAATATAATGACCACCGATACCAATTTGATTACGTTCATCTGGACGTTGTTCTAAAAATGCCTGAACCTCACCGATTCGTGCTCCTCTGGCATTAGGATCGCCATTTAACGATTTAGGATCGACAAATAAAATCGACATCGCTTTATACGGATTTTCCATGTAACCACGACTATGACTGTAAACAAAATCCGCTGTCACTAGCGAACTTTTATCCAAAACTTGAGTTAAGCTCAAATGTCCTGACCAATCATATTTATTACCTTGAAGCACAGTCGCGCCATCGACAATTTGAATTTGGTTGGCAAAAGCGGTTTTGATTAAATAAGGCGCAGCGTCGTGATCTAGCCGAGAGTGCATCCAATTATCGGTATAACTCGCCCCAACAGTTAGCGTTGTTAATTTATGATTAAAATCAAATTGCGCACCCACATTGCCAAAGCGCGATTCATAATCGCGTTCAACCGAAATTCCCCCGCCTGCACTAAGGGTTATTTCATCCCACTCATAGCTCAGATTAAAATCCCCTTGTTGACGAGTTTCGGGCGAGGCTGAAGATAAAGTATGGACTAACTGAGAATTTTGCGTGAGCTTACCGGTTAATTGATCTTGAGAAAGCGGCTGATATTTTTTATCTACAAAAATATTTCCATTTAAATTAATCAGCGGCGTTGCTCCGGAAATACCGTCTGCAGCCGAAGAGCGATTTCCTTGAAAAGCCAAAGGGGCGGTGGTGATTGGCGTTGCACCTGACCAAGTATCTTCCGTATAGTTAAAGGCAAATTTAATCCGATCGGTCAGTGACAATTGTCCACTGCCATGTAAGCTATTGACCTCAATCGGATGAAATTTACTATTAACGCCATAAAGTTGACGTTGACCTTCTTGATAATGCCCATATTGAAAACTGACTTCATTATCCTCGGCAAATACTGAAGCCTGATGCAACAATCCGGGCAACAATAAAGCCGCCGCGGTTAAAGCTTGTAAACTCGGTTTAGTAACAACCACAACCACCGCCACCTTCGTTTGCTCCAGAAGCTAAAGCTGCTTCTCGACTACCATAAATGTGTCCGCGTAACACAACTTGTAACGGATGGGGCTGAACCGCCATATGGGGTTTAGCCAAATGACCTCGTTGCCAAGCAGAAACTTCGCTGCATCCACTTAATATCACAGCTAATAAAAATAAACTAAATAAACTTAACATAATCGTTGATTTCATAATAACCTATTTTTTAGTAAGGGGTTCTGCTAATAATTGTTTGACCATCATTCGTAAATTTTCCGTTTCTCCCGCTTTAAAACCAATATGTTCGTAACGAATAATCCCATTACGATCAATAAGGTATGATGAAGGCATTACTTTGACGGCAAATGCTTTGGCGCATTGTTCATTGGTATCGCTAAGAATTCTGAAATGTGCTGGATGTTGCTGTAAAAACTCGTCCGCATTCGCGGAAACTTCATCCATATTAATAGCAATCACCTCTAAACCTTGCTCTCTTAAATCTTGGTGAAGTTTATTCATAAAAGGAAATGACAACAAACATGAAGTACACCATGATGCCCAAAAATCAACATACAACACTTGCCCACGAGCTTTGTGTAATTGATAAGTGACTGTATGATCAGTCGTTTTCAATTGGCAATCTGGCACAGGATGATTTAATGTCAATCCTTGAACAGAACATGAAATTCCCAATAACAACAGATACCGTTTTAATTTCATAAAGATTTTTTAGATTTATTGATTTTTCTTTTCAGGCAATTTATTGATTTTGTAATAAAAATGAATTGGTCATCGTATGCGCTCCTGATTGACTTAAACAATGAAACTCAACACTATACGACATCATACCACTGCTATTTTTGACAACCATCACGTTGTAAACGCCATCACTTCCAGCAATCGTAGCCGTTGGACTAAATTGACCATCGGCATTGCGCACATCAGTGGTTCGGCTGGCAACTGCAAATCGTTGACTAATCACAGAAATTTTTAATGCACCTGAAGATTGCGATAATCCTTGAATATGGGTTTGCAACTTTGCGGTTTTTTGTCCTACGTCAGGTGAACAACTCACTGAATACAAATCAACTGCGGAAGCAGAAGTCGCTAAAGTTCCAGTTTGGGTATGTGCGAATACAGACCCTGTGGTTGAACTGAAAATAAATATTGAACAATACGTTATAAACTTTTTTTTCATTGTTGCCTTTTTAATTGAAACTGAAAAATTATCACAATTAGCTTTAGATCACGTTGCCATTAAAACTCAACCAAAAGACCAAGCATAAAATAAGCCGATTCTATTTAAGTTATTGATTAATAAAAAATAAAATTATTTTTTATGATTATTTTAAAACAAAACTATGTTATTTAACGCATTTTTATTAGGTCATTTGCCTGATTTTTTCAAATTACCTTGAATAGGGATTTTAAATTTTGGCATTTATATTGCTAGAGATAGCAATCGTTATTTTAATCCCTAAAAATAAAATTTGCCAATGTTATAATGCGTTAAATAATTAAATTAAGTTATTTTTAATCTTTACCTTTTATTTATACTTATTTTTAATCTCAAATCTATTTTTTAATCAAAGGAGTTTCTAAAAAAATGCAAACTGAAGCGTGTACTTATATTATTTTTGGTGCCACAGGAAATTTATCTCGGGTCAAATTAATGCCCGCGTTATATCATTTGGAAATGGAAAATTTAATTCCACAAGGCAGTAAAATTTTAGCTTTAGGACGACGAGAATGGGATCAAGCGAAATGGATTTCAGAAGTGCGCGATATGATTCAAGAAAAAGCGAGAGGTGGATTAAATGAAAGCGTTTTTGCACGATTTAGTGAGCGATTATTTTATCATCGTGGCAGCATTTTAGAACAGCAACATTATATTGAAATGGCGCAATTATTAAAACAGGCTGAATTTCCTAGTAATATTGCTTTTTATTTAGCGATTGCGCCGGAAGATTTTAGCACAGCGATTCGTTATTTAAGTCAAGTGAATTTATTAAATGAAGAAACCGGTTGGCGGCGAATTGTCATTGAAAAACCTTTTGGATATGATTTAGAAAGTGCGCAGGTTTTACAAAAACAAATTACCCGTTATTTAAAGGAAGAACAAGTTTATCGTATTGATCATTATTTAGGTAAAGGGACGGTACAAAATGTCTTAGTATTTCGTTTTGCGAATGTAATGTTAGAACCTTTATGGAATCGAAATTATATTGATCATATTCAAATTACTCATGCTGAAGAATTAGGCATTGGCAGTCGGGCGCATTATTATGATAATGCCGGTGCAATGCGTGATATGTTGCAAAGTCATTTATTACAATTATTAACTTTAGTTGCAATGGAACCGCCAGTTTCTATGGAAGCTGAAGCGTTACGCGATGAGAAAGTTAAAGTGTTAAAATCGATTCGTCCTATTCCCAAAAAAGCGGTTCATGCTCATGCGTTTCGCGCTCAATATGGCAGCGGAATGGTCGATGGAAAACAAGTTAAATCTTATTTACAAGAAGAAAATGTCCCCTTAGATAGTATTACCGAAACTTACGCCGCAATTAAATTATATATTGATAATTGGCGGTGGCGCGGTGTACCTTTTTATTTACGCACCGGTAAACGATTAGCTAAAGGACAATCGGTGATTTCGATTTGTTTTCGTCATCCGCCTTTACAATTTTTTCGTGATACTCAAGTGCAATCCATGAATCAAAATTGGATTTTATTAGGCATTCAACCTGAAGAGTGTATTCGTATGGAAATGACGGTTAAAGAACCCGGATTAGAAATGCGTACTCGCACCAGCAGTTTAGATGCGAGTTTCCGGAATGATAATGAAAGTGCAACCGACGCATATGAAGATTTATTACTCGATGTTATTAAAGGCGATCGATCGTTATTTTTACGTTTTGATGAGGTCGAATATGCCTGGCGTATTGTGGATCCTATTTTACAAACTTGGGCAGTTGAACGCGATTTTATTACCACTTATCCCGCAGGTTCTTGGGGACCTAAAGAATGTCAACGTTTATTTGAAAAAGAAAATCAACATTGGCGCAGTTCATTAACTCCGGAAATGGAATCTTAATATGTTAGCTATTCCTGAATATACCGTTTTTAATTCAGCAACTGAATGCGCTGAATATACCGCCGAAAAAATTTTAATGGCTGCGGAATTAGCCATTCAACAACGTCATCAATTTAAACTGGTTTTAGCAGGTGGCAATACGCCTAATCAAGTTTATCAATTATTAGCACAAGCCAATAGCGATTGGTCAGAATGGTGGATATTTTGGGGAGATGAACGATGTTTAGCCGAATCGAAGAATTCTGAACGTAATAGTTGGATGGCACAACAGATTTGGCTGGATCAAATTCCCATTCCCAAATCACAAATTTTTCCTATTTCGGCAGAAAAAGGCGCGATAATCGCTGCTCACGATTATGAAATGATTATCCGCCATTATTTGCCAATGGATTTGGTTTTATTAGGCATGGGAGAAGACGGACACACGGCGAGTTTATTTCCCGGACAGATTCATAATGCCAATCAATGGGTACATCCAGTTTTTAATGCACCTAAACCTCCGGCGGAGCGAGTTTCGCTCAGTGTTAATGCTTTATCAGCGACAGCGGAAGTTATTTTTCTGATTACCGGTGCAAATAAACATCAACCATTTACGCAATGGCAACAAGGAATTGATTTACCAATTGTGCATATTGGTGGGCAAAAAAGAATGATTTATATAGATCGTAATGCTTTAATGGGGTAAAAAATGTGAAAGCAAAATGATGATGTTTTTAATTGATAAAAATTCAATCACATTTAATCTAAAATCCCGCTAAAAACTAGGCAATTCTGAAGATTGAAAAAAAATTATTTCTTTCAACAAAGTTGCCTAATTTTTTGTCTTATTTAATTCAGATTAAATTCAATCATGATTACATTCTGATTTGCTCACCAATTTCAATTACCCGTTGTGGCGGAATATTAAAAAAACTAACTGGACTACTACCATTACGAAATAAAAAGGTAAAAATTTGCATTCTCCAGCCGGAAATACTTAAATCTTTTGCTAATAAAGTTTGCCTGCCTAAGAAAAAAGAAGTGTCATTGACATCATATTCAAAATTTAAATGTT
>JBEEJU010000097.1:0-4293 GCA_041169045.1 Pseudomonadota bacterium | reverse complement strand
ATCCGAGAAAATCAACAACTTAGAACCGGTTAAAATTGTTAAAGGTTTTAATCAAAAACAGGGAACTTACGTTGTGAAACCGCTGGTTTACGCTTACGCGATGTGGATCAGCGCAAGATTTCATTTGCAAGTGATCAACGCATACGACGCGCTGGTGACAGGAATATTCACAGACAGTTTAAGCGAATTTTTAAAACCGATTACCGAAACCATCAGCATCCGAGATTTTGAATGGCGTAAGCAAATTATTTACCAAGCTTTTGAAAATTTAGAAAAAGCTCAAGTGGAAACAACCGTTATTTTTTCAGGTAAAGAATTACTCGCTAGAGATCGTTTAGAAAAATAATCGCACTTCTCCCCTTTATTAAAGGGGGCTAGGGAGATTTAAAAAAATAATTAAAATCGTTTAAATTTAATAAAATCTGGAAAGTGAGAAATACTTTCCAGATTTTCGGATTAATGAATTCATCAACGTGGTAATAAATTCATTTCTTTAATTTTAGCAAAATCTACGCCTACACTAATGATAAAACTGGCGGCTTCCTCAACATTCATTTCCGATTTAATGACTTTAGATTCATGCACAATCACGGTAAATCCCGAAGTGGGATTCGGTGAAGTAGGAATAAATAACACATACATATCTTTCGTTTTATTAGTCACATATGCCGGTACCCAAATATCTTGTTTAGGATATTCCACATAAACCACTTCTTTAGGTTCTTTTCTTTCGTGACCAGAAAACATATTAACGACTTTTTTAGTAACGCGATAAACGGTATTTAATAAAGGGATTTTTTCAATCACCGCATCAATACTCGCAATAATTAACGATCGTCCCATACTAACCCTATAGCCTACATAGGCAAACATGGAAAAACTGATCATAAATAAAGTAAAAGTCATTAAATAGTTATCGGAATAGTTATAGACCATTTTAAATAAATCCGATACTAATTCTTTCATAAAAAAAACGATATTTAAAATCACCACAACTGGAATAAATGCCAGTATGCCAATTAAAAAGAAATTCAAGATTTTTTTCATACAATCCTCCGGTGGTTTTTTCATTTATTATTGTTGTAACACTCAAAGAAATACAGGTTTAATTTGGGGTTAAATTTTGCTTTGAGTCACGATATTATAAGCTGAATCAGTCAAATTCAAGCGGTTATCTGCTACGGATAACAGTGGTTTTATCATTCTCTTTCGTGGTATCCTTTTTAAAAAATCTACTGATATAAAAAGGGGAATCATGATGTGTTGTTTGAATAAAACTCAGCTTGTGGTTTTTTTGATGATAGTTACGGTATTGTCATTAACCGGCTGTCAATCTTTGAGTCGTTTCGGCTTAAAGACAAGCGATAGCGGCAATCCGCTGGTAGCTATCCATTCGTCTATTGAAGCTTACCGCTTTAGTTTAGATTATGAACAAAATTTGATTGGCACGTTGGCGACGGTGAACAGTCAAGCTGAAGACACTTTGCCAGATTTGGCAAGACATTTTGGCTTAGGACATCAAGAAATTGTCAATGCTAATCCGACACTTGATTTATGGCAACCGCCAGCACAGACGCGGGTTGTATTACCGTTGATGTTTACCCTGCCCGATGCGCCGCATAAAGGGATTGTGTTAAATCTGGCGAGTATGCGTTTGTTTTATTATCCCGAAGATCGACATCAACAGGTAATTACTTATCCCGTAGGTATTGGACGTGAAGGGTGGGAAACGCCGTTGGGGCGAATGCGGATTATCAGTAAAACGCAAAATCCAGTGTGGGTAGTGCCGCCTTCGATTCAACAAGAACATGCCCAAAAAGGCGAAACATTACCTGCAATCGTTGCCAGTGGTGCGAATAATCCTTTGGGTGAATACGCGCTCAAACTCAGTCGCAGTGGTTATTTAATTCATGGAACGAACAAACCCTACGGCATTGGTTTACGAGTCAGTCATGGATGTTTGAATTTATATCCAGAACATATTCGAGAATTGTATCAGGTGGTCAACGTTGGTACAGCGGTACGAATTGTGGAACAACCTTATTTGCTCGGTTGGCAACAAGAGATGTTATTTTTAGAAGCACATAAGCCGTTGCAAAATAAAGATTTTAAATCGCCCTTAATCGCTAAAATTCGCCAATTAGCTCAGACGCGTAAATTAACTATTGATTGGACGCGGGTTGAACAAGTGTTAGCCCAAGCCAATGGCATTCCCACGCCGATTGAGCTAGGTAGTGTAGATGCTCAGTATTTAATGACTCATGCTTTAAGCGTAGCGCATCCAACAAGCTTAAATTATTTACCATCTATTCCCTCTTTAACGGATAACGATTGGTCTATTGAAGTGGCAAGTTGGGATAATCAATCGACTGCACAACGATTAACCACCGTATTAAATCATCAAGGACCGATTATTCCTGCGCGAATTATTCCACGATCTGAAGGCGTATTTGTCGTGGTCGCTGGCCCGTTTAATACTCAAGAACAAACCGAATTGGTGCAAAAACGTTTAGTTAATGATTTTAATTTACACACCACGATTCAACCACCTTTAGCATTACGTTCACAATATTTATCATCATCGATAAATAATCAATTACCGCGCTTAAATGCGCCGGCGCATTTTAATGAATTACCTTCTTTAAAATCCAACCCCTCTAACGATAAAAGTAGCTGGTTAAATTGGCTGCCTTTTAATTAAGTGAGTTTGAAAAATCAATTGCATTTTTTTTGCAAAAAATTCAAGCGAAAAAAAACCTCCAAAGTCTTAAACGACTGAGGAGGTCAAATCAAGCTGATTATATGAGGAAAAATAAGCTTGCTAATACAACACACCAAGTGAGAGTAAAAAAATTTAGGTTTTCATCAATTTACATTTTTTTGCGAAATTCAGTACGCATTGCCACATTGCTATAAATCGCAGCACCAGCAAAAATAACGGTTGAGACAATAAATTGTCCAGAAACAAAACTCCAAATACCCAAAATAAAGAGTAATCCAATAATCACATCTTTGTTAAAACTGTTCATGATCATTACTTCCTACAGTTGTTGAACATTAGTGATGGCTAAAATGAAATCAATTCATTTTGCACTTTCAGTTGGGCTTACTATACCAATTTAAAAATAGTTTACAATACCGCTTTTATTAAATAAATTGTTTCATTTTAAGAAATAATTTATTGCAACGGTTAATAATGATTTATTTTAAAAAGGGGGATTAGATGGATAAATTGACTAGTATGACTGTCTTTGTACGAGTGGCGAAAAATGAAAGTTTTACTTTGGCTGCCAAGGATTTAAGTATTTCTCGAGCGATGGTGACCAAACACATTATGGAGTTGGAGAGTCAATTGGGTACGCGTTTATTTAATCGTACGACCAGACGGCTGAGTTTGACTGAAGTGGGCGTTTTGTATTTGGAGCGTTGTCAACAAGTTTTACAAGATGTCCAAGAAATGGAAGCGGCGATTACCCATTTGCAATCTGAGCCACGCGGGGTTTTGAAAATCAGCGCGCCACCGGTGATTGGCGTAACCCATATCGCGCCTGCTTTAGCGGAATTTTTAAAAATTTATCCTGAATTAACCGTAGATTTAACTTTAAAAAGTAGCAGTAGTGATTTAATTGATGAAGGTTTAGATTTAGCGATTTGTTTAGGAAAATTAGAAGATACCAGTTTAATTGCGCGTAAATTAGGCAGCTCGCCGGTCGTTGTTTGTGGCGCGCCGAGTTATTTTGCGCAATACGGCATTCCTAAATCGCCAGAAGAATTAGAACACCACAGTTGTTTAGTGAATTTAGCGGTTTCTCCACAAAGCGTTTGGCATTTTACCAGCGCGACTGGTGAGCATAAAGTGATTAAAGTTTCCGGCAAAATGCGGGCAAATGTTGCAGACCCTATTCGTACCGCCGCAGTAAATGGGTTGGGCTTAATTATGTCGCCGAAATATATTGTGGGGAAGCATATTGCCAAGGGGAGTTTGCAAGTGGTTTTAGAAAATTATACCAATCCTTCTTTAGATATTAATGCGGTATATCCACATCGAAAATATTTATCGGCTAAAGTGAGTGTATTTCTTGATTTTTTACAACAATGGTTGCGGCAAAAAGTGGGAACAGTTTAGCAATAATTTCAATCTAAAAATAAATCATTTAGCCAAATTTTAATATTTATGTCACTTCAAGCCATTCACATTTTTTATAATGCTGTTGATAAAATTTTTCAATATAGCGGGGCAAATCACGAACAAGCGATTAAGGATGAGTTTAAAAAACTAATTAATGTTTATTG
>JBEEJU010000096.1:0-6314 GCA_041169045.1 Pseudomonadota bacterium | reverse complement strand
TGAATTTGCTAATGCGGTACAAAAAGCCGGTATTGACGGCATCTTAACCGTAGATTTACCTCCTGAAGAAGCTGAAGAATGCGCGCAATTATTAATTGATCGTGAGATTGATCCGATTTTTTTATTAGCTCCGAATAGTTCCACCGCTCGAATTGAAAAAATGGCGGCAATTGGACGCGGTTATTTATATTACGTTTCATTAAAAGGTGTGACTGGTGCGGGTCATCTGAATATTGAACAAGTTAAACAAAAATTAGCTGAAATTCGCCAATATACCGAATTACCGGTTGCCGTCGGTTTCGGTGTTAAAGATGCTGAAACTGCACAAACGATTGCGAATCTAGCCGATGGCGTTGTGGTTGGAAGTGCCTTAATTCGTAAAATTGAGCAACATTTGACTAATCCTGAATTAGCGAATTTGCAAATTGTTGAACTCCTTTCAGCGATGCGTAGCGCAATGAATCAAACACAGTGAGGAAAATCAATGAGTTGGTTTGAAAAATTAGTCCCTTCTAAAATTCGCACCAGTGTGTCGAATAAAAAAAATACCGTACCTGAAGGTTTGTGGACAAAATGTCCAAATTGTCACGCGATTTTGTATAACTCTGAATTAGAACGTAATTTTAGTGTTTGTCCCAAATGTGAACATCATATCCGTATTAGTGCGCGTACGCGACTGGCTTTATTTTTAGATGAACAAGGACGCGAAGAAATTGGTAAATTATTAAAACCGGTGGATCCGTTAAAATTTAAAGACAGCAAACGTTATAAAGATCGTTTATCTCAAGCGCAAAAAGAAACCAAAGAATCCGATGCTCTAATCGTTATGCAAGGTTTATTAAAGGGACAGCCGATTGTCGCAGCGGCTTTTGAATTCAGTTTTATGGGCGGTTCTATGGGATCGGTAGTAGGCGAACGATTCGTGCGAGGTGTTAATCGCAGCTTAGAAATCCAAGCACCTTTTATCGTATTTACCGCTAGTGGCGGTGCAAGGATGCAAGAGTCTTTATTCTCTTTGTTTCAAATGACTAAAACCAGCGCAGCGTTAACTCAATTATCCCAAGCGGGTTTACCTTATATTTCGTTTATGACCGATCCAACCATGGGCGGTGTGTCTGCAAGTTTAGCGATGTTAGGCGATATTAATGTCGCCGAGCCGAATGCGTTAATCGGATTTGCTGGGCCTAGAGTCATAGAACAAACGGTTAGAGAAAAATTACCTGAAGGTTTTCAACGCAGCGAATTTTTACAAGAACATGGTGCAATCGACATGATCATCGATCGACGACAAATGCGCGATAAAATTAGCTCTATTTTAGAGATGTTAATGGCTTATCGAACTCCGTTAGAATCGACTGTGGATCAAGCGACTGAATTGGAACAAGCTGAAGTGACATTACCTGTCGTTGTCAGTGAATCTGTGATTGAACGGTAATTTGTAGCTATGAAATCCCGTTTTGATAACTTGTCTGCTTGGTTACAATGGCAAGAAAATTATCATCCGCGCCCAATTGATCTAGGATTAGAACGTACTGCGTCGGTATTTCGTCAACTTAATCCTACAAATATTAAGCCGATTACGATTACAGTCGCAGGTACCAACGGCAAAGGTTCTTGTATTGCCTTTTTAGAAGCGATTTATCGCGCCGCCGGTTATAAAGTAGGTAGTTATACCTCGCCACATATTTTAAAATACAATGAACGTATTAAAATCAATGGATTACCCGTTACAGATTCCGCGATTTGTGAAGCCTTCGATCGGATTGATCAGCGTCGTGCGGAAATCTCTTTAAGTTATTTTGAGTTTGGCACCTTAGCTGCGTTGGATATTTTTGCCCGCGCTGAATTAGATATTCAATTATTAGAAGTAGGGTTAGGCGGACGTTTAGACGCAGTGAATATTGTAGATGCAGATGTTGCGGTGATTAGCAGTATTGATATTGATCACACAGATTGGTTGGGTAATACTAGGGAACAAATAGCTGCCGAAAAAGCGGGAATTTTTCGCCCATTTAAGCCAGCAATTGTTGGCGATTTATATCCACCGGTTTCTTTGAGGAATGTGGCTATACAACAGCAGGCTAGCTTATTTTTAATTAATCAACAATTTAGTTATCAAAAGCGCGATTCATTTTGGGATTGGATCACAGAAAATCAACAATATTTTGCTCTTCCACTGCCCTGTTTGGCGGGCGAACATCAATTTTGTAATGCAGCTACCACGCTCTGTGCGGTTGAACAATTGCAATCTCGCCTTCCAGTTACCGAAACACAAATTCACCAAGGATTAATCTCAGCTCAATTGAATGGACGATTTCAGTTGATTCAAAACGATATTTCTATTTTGTTGGATGTCGCGCATAATCCACAAGCGGTGACCAGTTTACGCAACTATTTAGATAAATATTTTGCAGATAAAACCATTTATGCGGTATTTGCGATGATGAAAGATAAAGACATAGCTAGTGTGATTGCTTGTATGAAACCTAGAGTTAAAGCGTGGTTTTTAGCTCCTTTATCTAATCCAAGGGCTGCTAGTGAGCGGATTATGTGTGATTATTTTTTAGCACAAGGTATTGAATTACATAAAGGTTTTACACAATTTAGTCATAGTTTAAACGCTGCTAAACAGCAAGCAAAATCAGGTGATTTAATTGTGATTTTTGGTTCTTTTTTCTTAGTGTCTGAGTACCTGACTCATGCCAAACATTTCTAAGGTGCTTGCAATTATGCAGCTCGATGAGCAATTGAAAAACAGATTAGTTGGAGTGGCCGTATTGACCATTCTAGCGGTGATTTTTTTGCCTATGCTATTTGAAGAACCGGTAGAAAAACACCCGCCCGTAGTTAGTTCATTACCGATTCCAATTCAGAATGGAGACGTTGCTCAAAATGGGCAAATACAACTTCAGCCGAACGTAGTCGATCAATCTGTTTCAATGAGTTCAGCACCCGCCACCGAAATTATTGCCGATAATCTTGCTCAAGTGCCTACGCGCCAAGCTCGAGTTAAAACGCCAACACCAACGCCGCCTAATTCGGTTATTCAATCTTCGTTAGCTGCTCATATCAATCCACCGATGAGTGCGAAAAGTACAATGAACACAACAGCAACGGGAGTTAAACAATGGTTTATTCAAGTAGCGAGTTTAGCCGATGAAGCAAAGGCGAATCTGTTGCGTGATAAATTGCAAGCGCAAGGGTTTATGGTGATTGTTGAATCAGTGTGGTTGAAAGGTAAAGGTCATTTGTTTAGATTAAAAGTCGGCCCTGAACCTGATCAGCAACGCGCGGAATCAATGAAAATTACGATTAATCAACTCAATCACGTCGATAGTATGTTGATTGCCCAATAAACGAAATGATTTATCTTTCAATTAATTAGGTTAAAAAATGTGTGGTATTGTAGGGATTGTTTCTCATCAACCCGTTAATCAAGAATTGTATGATGCGTTGACGGTATTGCAGCATCGTGGACAAGATGCAGCTGGCATCGCAACCTGTGAACACGATCGATTACATTTGCGTAAAAATAATGGACTAACGCGAGATGTATTTAATAATGATCAAATGTTACAACTGCGCGGCAATATGGGAATTGCTCATGTACGCTATCCGACCGCCGGCTGTGCACGTTCAGATGAAGCGCAACCTTTTTATGTGAATTCACCTTTTGGTCTAACGCTGGCGCACAACGGCAATTTGACCAATACCGATGAGCTAAAACAAGCTCTATTTGTTCAAGATCAAAGACATTTAAATACCGATTCTGATTCGGAAATTTTGTTGAATGTTTTTGCTCATGAATTACAACAATTAGGAAAATTACGTTTAACCGCCGCTGATGTATTTACGGCAATTACAGCGGTTCACCGTCGTTGTCGCGGCGCATATGCCGCCGTAATTATGATTGTTGGATTTGGTATTTTAGCTTTTCGCGATCCATATGGCATACGTCCGTTGGTATTTGGCGAACGTAAAACTTCCGAAGGTTCGGATTTTATGATTGCCTCAGAAAGTGTCGCTTTAGATGTTTTAGATTTTACCTTAACTCGTGATGTTGCCCCGGGTGAAGCCATTTTGATTGAAAGCAATGGACAATTTCATAATCAACAATGCGCCGATCAACCACAATATTGCCCCTGCATTTTTGAATATGTGTATTTTGCGCGTCCAGATTCTATCATTGACAATATTTCGGTTTACAAAGCTCGCTTACGCATGGGCGAAAAATTAGCCGCCAAAATTCAGCAACAATGGGCTGATCATGATATTGATGTGATTGTGCCGATTCCGGATACCAGTCGCACTGCCGCTTTACAAATGGCATACAAATTAGGTGTGAAATACAGCGAAGGTTTCATGAAAAATCGCTATATTGGTCGCACATTTATTATGCCAGGGCAACAATTACGCAGCAAATCAGTACGGCAAAAACTCAATGCGATTCATTTAGAATTTGAAGGCAAAAATGTGTTGTTGGTTGATGATTCGATTGTGCGCGGCACGACTTCAGGACAAATTATTCAAATGGCACGCGAAGCCGGCGCGAAAAAAGTGTATTTTGCCTCAGCCGCTCCTCCGGTGCGTTATCCGAATGTTTATGGCATTGATATGCCGGCAGCGCATGAATTGGTTGCACACGGTCGAACTGAAGACGAAGTTTGTGCCGTGATTGGTGCTGATAAATTAATTTATCAAAATTTATCCGATTTAATTGCAGCGGTACAAAAAGGCAATCCAAATATTACCCAATTTGATACCTCTTGTTTTGATGAACAATATATTACCGGCGATATTGATCAGGCTTATTTGGAGCGCGTGGCTTCCTTGCGTAATGATAAAGCGAAAGCAGAACGTAAAGCTCGACAATTGGTATTAGCTTCTTAACGTAATTGATTTTATTTGTATATGACAATCTCAAAAGATCAACCGGTTTATCATTCTCAAACTCAAGCGATTCGTGTAGGACATCGTCGCACTCAAGAAGATGAACACAGTTTACCTATTTTTACCACGTCTAGTTATGTATTTGCCTCAGCAGAAGAAGCGGCTTTAAAATTCACCGGTAAACAGTCAGGGAATATTTATTCGCGTTTTACCAATCCTACCGTCGAGACTTTTCAACAACGTTTAGCCGCATTAGAACAAGGAGAACGTTGTATTGCGTTTGCTTCTGGAATGGCAGCGATTATGGCGGTGGCTATGGGATTGCTCAAAGCAGGCGATCACTTGCTATGTTCACGCAGTGTATTTGGCAACACCTTAATGTTATTTCAAAATTATTTGGTGAAATTTGGCGTAAGCATGGATGTAGTGGATTTAGCCAATTTATCAGCTTGGGAAGCGGCAATTCGACCGAATACGCGGTTTTTATTTGTTGAAACGCCTTCTAATCCGTTGATGGAATTAGTCGATATTCGCGCGTTAGCGGATATTGCTCATGCGAATAATTGTTTATTGGTGGTTGATAATGTGTTTTGTACGCCAATTTTACAACAACCTTTAAAATTAGGCGCAGATATTGTGGTGCATTCAGCCACCAAATATATTGATGGTCAAGGACGCTGTGTAGGCGGCGCAGTAATTGCGAATCAACACTTAATTGATACCGCGATTTATCCTTATTTACGCACCGGAGGAGCTTGTTTAAGTCCATTTAATGCGTGGGTATTTTGTGGTGGTTTAGAAACCTTAGCTTTACGAATACAAGTACAATGTGATCAAGCCTTAGCTTTGGCTCAATGGTTAGCACAACATCCTAGCGTCAATAAAGTGCATTATCCCGGGTTAGAATCTCATCCTCAACATGAATTAGCCAAACGTCAGCAAAGTCATTTCGGGGCGGTAATTAGTTTTGAATTAAAAGGTGGACAACCGCAAGCCTGGCATTTGATTAATTCCACGCAATTATTATCGATTACGGCAAATTTGGGCGATGTGAAAACGACGATTACCCATCCTGCGACAACCACTCACGGGCGTTTAAGTGCAGAAATGCGCGCAGCTGCGGGTATTAGCGATGGTTTGGTACGCATTTCGGTTGGTCTGGAACATCTTGAAGATATTAAACAAGATTTAATGCGAGGATTAGAAACCACAACCTAGCGGTAATGATAAAAAAATAGATGAGAGTAAAACTGATAATGAACTGGCAATTGCTTTTAATCTTAATAGAAACGTTTTTGTTATTAATAATTGCTATTTGGGGAATTAAATTCCGAAAAAAATTATTGGATTCTCGTCAATTAAATTCAAAAACGTATTCGACTTATTTACAATCACCTCAATGGCAACAATTAAGAATATCTGCG
>JBEEJU010000095.1:0-21750 GCA_041169045.1 Pseudomonadota bacterium | reverse complement strand
ACTTTACCTGCGCTAGATGCTAAGATTTACCCTTATATCACAGCGGTTTATCAAAGCCCAGATAGAACTTTATGGTTAGAATTAGATAAAGAAAAATTTTTTACCGATTTGGGAATCGCTGTTTGTAAATAACCACTGCTGTATTTCACTCGCTTAATGAATAAAATATGTTAGAACAACTTAAAGAAATTTTTCTCGATATTAGAATTATCTATAAATTTCTACTGGTCTTTTCGATGATGATTATAGGCTCAGTTTTAGTCGCTTATACTTTTCAGAAAATGCTTAATGAGCAACGTGATCTCAGTACTCAATTACAAACTCAATCGCAGAATATTCAGCAACTCGCTTCGATTCAAATTACGATATTAACCCAATTATCCTCTTCAAATTATTCTTCGCAATCTGCCACAGAAAAACAGCAGTTTTTCAAAATAGTCACCGAACAATTAACCACTCAATTTAACCAGTTGAAAATCACTGAAGATTCGCAATTATGGATAAAATTGAAAAAAACTTTTGCTGATTATCAAAATTATTCTTTCGATCATAATCCTCAAATCCCGCTGATTGAATTTTCTAAACCTTTATTACAACAATTAGACAGTTTTAAACAAAATCAAACTAAATATTATCAACAACAGTTTGACGATTTAACCGATTCTTATTATCAAAGTCAGCAATTATTTTATGCGACTTTAAGCTTAGTGGTTTTAGTAGTGATTAGCATTTTATGGTTTGTCGTTGCCCAAGGAATTTTAGAACCGATTTCTTATTTACAATCTACGATTAATGAAATTGCAGCGGGAAATTTAGAGGCGAGAGTGGATGGCGTGGGTCATGATGAAATTGGCAAATTAGCCCAAGCTTTTGATGCGTTATTAGATGAACGTGCGACTTCATTTGCTCGTACTGAATATGACCATCATCAATTAAATACTTCAATTATTAATTTATTACGTTCTGTTTCTGTTTTAAGTCAAAAGGATTTAACGATTGTGATTCCAGTTGCTGAAGATATGACTGGAGCTGTTTCTGATGCGATTAATTTATTGACTAGTGAAATTGCCGCGACTTTAACTGAGGTCAGATTAATTTCTGCTAAAGTTAATGATGTCTCTGATCAAGTGAAACAACAATCCAATCGCGTTATGGATTATGCCGATAATCAACGTCGCGAAATTGATGTCACTTTAGAAGAATTAAATGGTGTAGTAAATACCATGATTAAAATCGCTAAATTCTCCCAAGTGACTGATCAAGAATCTGAAAAAACCATGCACACTACCGAATCTGCTGTGGAGGCAGTGAGTCAAACCGTCGCGTCGATTAATAGCATTCGCGATATTATTCGTGAAACGGAAAAACGCATTAAACGCTTGGGAGAACGATCTCAAGAAATTACCAGCGTTGTCAATATTATCAATAACATCGCTGAACGTACGCATGTGTTGTCATTAAATGCCGGAATGCAAGCTGCGGCTGCTGGCGAAGCGGGTAAAGGCTTTATGGTGATTGCAAATGAAGTCCAACGATTGGCAGAAAGTTCTCGAGAAGCGACCGAAAAAATTGCGACTTTGGTTAAAAATATTCAAATCGATACTTCAGATACCATGAAAACGATGAATACCGTGATTACTCAAGTGGTTGATGGTACTCAACAAGCGGAAGAAGCGGGTAAACGGATGAAAGAAAGTCAATTAAGCACGCAATCTTTGGTTAATTCGGTGAAAAAAATCGCGGCTTCAACCATCAGCCAATTAACGGTTGGGCGCAGTTTAAAAGAACATGCGCAAAATATTCAACAATCAACTATTAAAACCAATGAACAATTAAAACAACAACGACAATTATCCGATGATTTAGCTCATTATGCGGCTGAATTAATTGTTAAAGTTGGTATCTTTAAACTGCCTAAATAGGTCAACGGATTTTGCGATGTTATTGACTCAATCAGTTTCGCAATCCCAATTCCCCTCTTCTATAGCCTCTTTGAGTGTTTTATTTGCTCAAGCTGAACATTATTTAGAACAGCTTGGTGATTGCCTAAATGCGAATCATATTGTAGCAATCAAAACGAATTATATTCAAACTTGGCTAACCTTATCTAGCCAAATTGAGTCTCAAGAAGCTAATGAAAATACCGCGATTTTATCAAATGTTTTATTATTATTTATTGATAATGCCGAAATTTTAATTAATGAAACTGATTTTTTAAATGATGCAGAATATTATCAATTATTAACCACTTGGCATCGCATTTTTCAATCTTATTTAACTACATTAAAAGCAAATCCCATTCAGCAATTAATTGAGCAATTAACCAATCCACTTTTTCCTTTAGCTATTACTGAAGAAGATGCGCACTTATTAAGTTCTAGTTTAATTATTGAAACCGAGCAAGTTGCTGAATCGACAGTTGAAATAGCTTCTTTTTCCCAATGGCAAAATACTAATCAAACGCTAAATCCAATTGATGAAATTGAAAATAGAGATTCATTATTAATTGATGAAATAGAAGAAACAATTTATGCTAATAATTCGCCTTGTTTACCTTGGGCAGATATTAAGCCTTTATTTGAACAAAGCGATTTTTATTTAAATGCGTTAATTGATGCGCAATTAACCAATAATAGCGTCGCTTTTAATTTTAATGTACAAGATTATATTACCAGTTGGGAAGATATTAGTAGTATTTTAATTACCGATGATTATGCGGAAAGTTTATATTGCGTTGTTGAATTATTTGTCCATTTTTGTCAACAATCTTTAGCAGATTTAGCCACTTTTTCAGATGCACAATTAGCAATTTTACATAAATGGCAACATTTATTTGCGCATCATTGTCGCGCTTATCCCAATCAACAATTTGCCGCCGCATTAGTGCATTGTTTAACGGATGCAATTTGGTCAGAACCCATTGATGCTGACACTGAAGCACAATTTTGTGCCGATTTAGCTCCAAAAACAAGCGCGTCAGAAGCACCAATAAATGTTACCGATACCGATCATTTTGAAGCTGAAAAAATTTATCAAATTATTTGGTCTGCGATTGAATTGTTTTTTCTCGATGCAGATGAACAAATCAATCAACTTCAAAGCTTAATTGATGACAATTCGCCTTTAATTGCACCAGAACATTTACAACATTATGCACATCAATGGCTAGTTATTGCGGATATTATTGCAGAAAAATGTCCAGAATATTCATTAGCTCAAATCAGTTTTATTTTTGCCGATAATTGTTGGCAATTAGCAGAACAAAATCAGATATTCATTGAATCGATTATTGATCAGTTAGGTCAATGGCATTTATTATTTAAAGAATTTTTACAAGATATTCTTGATTTAACTTTGTTTAATCAATTAATTGAATGTTTACAACGTGATATTTGGTTACAGCCTTTAACTATTGAAGATCGTGGATTTTTATTAGCAATTATGGACGAGGAGCGTCAACAATGGCAATCATGGATTATTGCTGATAATCAAGCAGAAATACCCGCTACTTTTATTGAAACTGATTTACTTGAAAATATCGATACAATTATCGAAGCGAGTGATGAAGATTTAATTGAAGTGGATTTGAATGAAACGTTAATTGCTTCTGATCCATATCCACTTGTAACCGCAGAAACAATTATTGAGGAACAGCCAATTATTGCAGAAACGGTTACAATTGATGATCAATTATGGTTTGAAGATTCTTTAAATTTACCTTCTCTAACGATTAATCCCGAATTTGTCCAAATGATTCGTGATCAATTTAATATCGTTACGGATAAATTTAATCAAGATTTTAATACTATAGCGCAATTTTCAGAGTTCAAAAATAAATTAGCCACTTATCAAGTTGAAATCGAAAATTTAGCTAGAGCTTCTAATACGATTGGCTTAATTGGTTTGGAACAGGTTTTTGATCAGATATTGTTAAATATTACCGCGATTTTTGAAACGGATATTCTCGAAAGTTATCAAACGCTTATTTCAGGATTAATTCATTTATTTAACTTAATCAAAAATTATTTAATCGATTTTACGCTGAATTCAGCAACTGAATTAGTTGAACATTTGAATCAGGATTGGTGGTTATCTGCATTAAATCCTCATGACAATCAAACTTTAATTCAATTATTAATTGAAATCGAATTATCTAAGCAAACAGAATCAGTTGAGCCGCGTAAAGCGGTGGCTGAATTTAGTGATATTTCCTTGGCATTACCGCAAGATGTTAATCAAGAATTATTAGATTCTTTATTAAGCGAATTACCGGATTTAACTGGGAACTTTTCTAGCGTAATTATACAAATTATTTCAGGTAATAGCGAAGTTGCCCAATTATTAAATGCGCAGCGAATTGCTCATACTTTAAAAGGCGCAGGAAATATCGTTGGTGTTGGTGGAATTGCCATTTTAACGCATCATTTAGAAGAAATTTTAGAATATTTAACTGAACAACAACAATTTCCTAATCAGGCTTTAAGTAAAGTGTTATTAGAAGCCGCAGATTGTTTGGAAATGATGGGAGAATTATTATTAAATGGACAGAATTATGATTCCTCTCAAGCTACTCAAGCCTTACATGTATTACAAGACGTATTAAATTGGTCAAATCGAATTGCGCAATATGGTTTAACCGCAGAAGAAGTTTGTTCGCCAACAGAATTAGTATCGCCTTCCGTTGAAATAGCTGCGCCTTTACCCAAAACAAATGAATCGGCGGTTACGATTCGAGTGGCGAGTGAATTGGTAGATACTATTTTACGCATAAATGGCGAAAGTAGTATTTTAAATGAACAATTTAAAGACAGGATTAAAAATTTTGCGGAACAATTAAAAAATCTCAATGAATTAACTTGGCAAATGCAATCATTGGTTTCTGAATTGGATCAAGCAATTACGATTCAAAGCTATCAGGTCAAAACTTATAAAATAGGTGAAGAAACGAAATTTGATAGTTTGGAAATGGAACAATATAATGAATTACATACTTCTGCGAGTCGAATTGCTGAAGTTGCTACCGATATTCGAGAAATCAATATTAATATGGATGAGCAATTAGGCGAATTAAAATATTTAATGATTGAACAGGAAGTGATCCATAAAGAAAATCAAGAAATGCTGCATAGTATTCGGATGGTTCCTGCGCAAACCATTGCTTCACGCTGTCATCGAATTGTCCGTCAAGCCTGTAGAACCACGAATAAAACGGTTGAATTAGAAATTAAAGGAGCTGAAGTTTTAATTGATAGTAAAATTTTAGATGATATGGTAGAACCTTTAATGCACTTATTACGCAATTGTGTTGATCATGGTATTGAATCCGCAGAATTACGCGAACAATATGGCAAAAATAAAGTCGGAAAAATTTTATTAGAATTTACCCGAAAAGGAAATTATGCGGTAATTCGTTGTCAAGATGATGGTGCAGGTTTATCCAGCGAATTAATTAAACAAACTGCAATTCGTAAAGGCTTATTATCCGCTGAACAAATTTTAACTGAAGCCGAAATACATAAATTAATTCTAATTCCCGGATTTTCCACTCGAGAATTTGCTACGCAAACTTCAGGACGGGGAATTGGAATGGATGTTATTCAAAGTAAAATTTCCTCTATTCAAGGACAAATGAATTTATATTCAGTCAGTGGGCAAGGATTAGCGATTGAAATGACTATTCCATTAACTTTATCTTCAATGTTATCGTTATTGGTAAAATGTGGTGGTCAAACTTTGGCAATTTCTAATCGCGGTTTACGCAAAATTTATCATGCGGATGAATGTAAATTAGTTTATTTGGATCAGGAATTATATTGTGAAATTAATCAGCAAAAATTTCCAGCTTTATATTTTTCACAATTATTAGGAATGCCTTTATCATATGAATTAAATCAACATTTACCCGCCTTAAAAATTGAAGATGAAATTGAAAAAACGCATATTGTTTTAGTGGATGAATTATTGGGGTATCGAGATTTATTAGTTAAAAATATGGGACATTATATTGCACATATTCAGGGAATTAGTGGCGCATCTATTTTGGGAAATGGCGATGTTGCTCCAGTCATTGATTTAGTGGAAATGCTGCGACATAATCATAAATACCAATATTTATCCGCCATCGCTACGCAAAATTTAGCAGATAATTTAAATAATTTACCTTGGGCATTAATTATTGATGATTCATTAAGTGCGCGTCGAGCGGTAGCGACGTTAGTTAAAGATTTAGGATTGCGTGTAGAAACCGCAATTGATGGTTTGGATGCGATTAAACATTTGGATCAATCTTTACCGAATATTATTATTGTCGATTTAGAAATGCCTAGGATGAATGGGATTGATTTTACCACGCATATTCGAGGACGTGACAATATGCAATTGATTCCGATTTTAATGATTACTTCACGCGCAACTGAAAAACATCGAAAACGCGCTCAAATAGCCGGAGTGACGGAATTTATGACCAAACCTTTTAGCGAAGATGATTTAATTATGACTATTAAAAATCTTCTTGAAAATCAAATAGTTATTCATTAATTAAAAGCTTGATGCCAATAATGTCTATAAGATTGCCGATAGCGAATCACTTGAATTGAATTTTGAATTGATTTAACACTAATTGCTCCTGAAGAAGCCGTGTTTAATACAGATAAATGTAATTCTTGATAGCGTTTTAAAATCGCGGAATTGGGTAAATGGTAGCGATTATAATAACCGGCAGAAATAAGTACGATTTGGGGTTGAACCGTAGTTAAAAAAGTAAAACTAGAAGACGTTTTACTGCCATGATGCGGAGAAATTAAAATATCACTGTGTAATTGAGTTTGATAACGATCAACTAAATCATTTTCGGCTTCAGATTCAATATCTCCGGTTAATAATAATGAATGATAAATACCGGTTATTTTTAAAACACAAGATTGATTATTTTCTGATCCGGTGGATTTAAGCGGTGATAGCATTTCAAAATGAACTTGATCCCAAAACCAATGCTGTCCAGATTGACAAAAAATTGCTGATGAATTGGGAAATAATTGCGGTACGCTAGTATAGATTGATAATACTGGTAATTCTGCCAATAATGATTTCGTGCCTCCACTGTGATCATTATCGCCATGACTGATAATTAATCGATCAATTGACTGAATATTTTGTTGTCGTAAAAAAGGTAATACAACCGCGTTTCCCATATCAAAATCTGTAGAATATTTTGCCCCTGTATCAAAAATTAAAACATGGTCTGTAGTTTGAATAACTATAGATAATCCTTGTCCCACATCTAACAAAGTCATTTCAAATTCTCCCCGCGCTAATTTATCGGTTTTTGGTAAAAATAACGGCAGCCATAAACAAAAACTTAACCATTTTGCTGGAAATCCTCGCGGCGCGTATAACCAAAAACTCGCTATAATGGCTAATAATAAAGCTAATAAATTCGGCGAAGCTAATTCCCAAATTACCCAGCGTTTTATTTCACTTAAATAATGTAAATAAACGTATAAAAATTGTAAAATTTCGCTGACTATTTTTAATAAAAATATCGCTAAAGGTTTAAATAACCATAATCCTATCACACTGAATAATAATAAAGGCACAACGATTAATTCAATCACTGGAATGGCAATCAGATTAGCAATCGGAGCGATTAATGAAGTTTGTTGAAAATACCAAAATAATAAAGGCATTAATCCTATATTAATGGCAATATTAAAATGGGCAAATTCGATTATATATTGAGCTACTTTTTTTAATTGAGTTTGTAACCGGAATAAACCTTTATTTTGTGTATTATCGAGTAAAATAACTGATTCTTCAACGGAAGATAAACGTCCACTGCCTAAATAAAGTAACCAATAAACTGAAATAAAAGACAGCCAAAATCCACTGCTTAAAACTGATAAAGGATCATAAATTAATATAATGATTAAAGCTAATGATAATACCTTAATACTTGATTGATGTCGGCGTAAAATAATGGCTAACATTGCAATCGTAATCATAATTAATGCGCGTTGCGTTGGAATTGAAAATCCGGCTAAAGCGGAATAAAAAATCGCCATAATTAAGGCAATCAATGCAGCTATTTGATCTGAAGCAAAACGTAAATTACCCCCTTTTATCCATAAATATCGACAAAGCATAAAAATAAATCCGGCAACTAAACTAATATGCGATCCTGAAATGACAATTAAATGAATTGTGCCGCTACGACGAAATACTGTCCATTGAGATTGAGAAATAGCACTGCCATCACCAATCGATAAGGCTTTTAAAATACCAATCATCGATTGATCAACGCCATTTTCGGTTAATTGTTGTAATCGATCAGCAATTTGTTGTCGCCAATAATCAATTGAATTTATATTGGCTAATTTTAATAAAATGGCTTGCTGATGTCGAATATAACCCGTGGCTCCACGATGGCGGATAAAAGCAAATGTTTCTGCATCAAAACCATTTTGATTAAATAATCCATGTACTGGTTTTAATTTAATGCTAAATTGCCATATTTCGCCGATTTTAGGAATTTGTGAGGGGGAATACCAAGTTAAATATACTTGTGAAGGTAAAGCAATATTTTGCGGAATTAATTTCAATTCAAAACTTAAAGCATGGGGTTTATGATGTGGTAATTCAATAATTTTTCCTTGAATCGTGATTTCTTTATTGATTAAATTTTGGGCTAATTGTTGATTTAATTGTTGTTGTGCATGATAATGTGTCCAAGCTAAACTTAGCAAAAAAATAAACGGAATATAATCGCGTTTTAATAGACTTAAAATAACGATTACAATCGCTACTTTATAAAAAAAGATCGGTGGTAAAAATGACCAATAATGAACAAATAAATTTCCAGCTAAAGCTGAAATAGCGGTCGCAATCATTGAAAAAGTAATTATGAGTAACTTTGATTAATTTAATCGTTTTTATTTAACGCCATTGCCATAATTTCCATTGTTGTACATTTAAACCTTTATCTAAATCATTTAATCGATCATTAATTTGTCCGTCGCCATCTTTATCAATAAAATAATATTCAGGTCCAATATCAGGCGTGACTTTAATCATAAATAATTGTCCATTTCGACGATATTCTTGAATGGTGCGATCTTTTTCCCGAATAACGGTAATTTCTGGGGCTGTTTCCTCTTCTTCTTGCAATAAATCCGCTTCTGAATTAGCTGGATTTAATATCGGTGGTTGTGGAATAGGGATTGATTGAGGATTTAAGGATTCTGCATAAATCATTAATGAATATAACAACAAGAGTATGCCCAACAATGGCTTCATTTTATTCTCCACTGCGATATTTTATTTAACAATCGCTAATTCAGTATTTTTAGCAGTAGAAATGCCTTTGAGTTTTTTAATATCGACTAAAATGCGCGTGCCTTTTAAATCCACTTGAGTAAAATTAGCATTTTCACTTCTAATTGCAGTTAAATCGGCATTTGTTAAATCGGCATTTGTTAAATCTGCACCGGTTAAATCTGCACCAAATAAATGCGCATTAATTAATTTAGCATGAGTTAATTTAGCATTTTGTAAACTTGCGCGTTCTAAATGAGCTTGAGTTAAATTCGCCTCAGTAAAATCGACTCCATTTAATTTCGCATTCATTAATCCCATAGGCTGATTTTTCATATCAGCACCCCATTGAATATTTTGCAAATTCGCATGATTAAAATTGGCTTTATCTAAAGTCGCAATAAATCGACTATTCGATAAATTCGCATAACTAAAATTCGCTTTTGCAATATGTACGCCAAAAACACTGGTATTAGATAAATCGGCATAACTGAAATTCGCACTTGTCATTATCGTTAAATCTAAATTTAATCCCGATAAATTACTATAACTAAAATTCGCTCGTCGTAAATCTGCGCCCCATAAATCGGCAAACCGAAAATCTAAATGCGATAAATCTAAATCGGTCAAATTTTTACGTCGTAAATCGGCATGATGTTGAGCATTGGCTTTGGCTAAAGTATTTTCTACTTCAGCTCTAGTCATTTCCGCAGCTATTAAAGAATGAGTGGATAAAAGCAAGCCCAAAATAAGTAAATAATTCATGATTGACTTCCGTTTTTTAATAAAAAATAATTAGGTTTATGATTAAATTAACGTCCATAATGATCTTCAAAACGCACAATATCATCTTCGCCTACATAATCACCGGTTTGTACTTCAATAATCACTAAAGGAATTACGCCTTGATTTTGCAATCGATGTTTATCACCGGCGGGAATATAAGTTGATTCATCAGGACGTAATAAAAATTGTTTTTTACCATGAGTAACGGTTGCAGTACCGCTAATTACCGTCCAATGTTCACTGCGATGATGGTGCATTTGTAAAGATAAACTCGCATTCGGTTTAACTTCAATGCGTTTAATTTTAAATCTAACCCCTTGTTCTAAAACGGTATAAAATCCCCAAGGACGATGAATCGTTCGATGAATTAACGCGGATTCATGTCCAATTAATTTTAATTGATTGACGACTTCTTTAACCGATTGCAATTGTTCTCTATCAGCAATTAATAAAGCATCTTCGGTATCAATTACAACTAAATGATTAACGCCAATTGTTGCAATCATTCTCGATTCGCTATGTAAATAACTATGATAAGTATTTAAAGAAATCACTTGTCCTTGAATTTGATTACCTTGTTCATTTTTAGGCGTTAAATTCGCTAACGCATTCCATGATCCAATATCATTCCATTCAAAATTAGCTTTAACAACAGCAATATTTTTTGCCTGTTCCATAATCGCATAATCAATTGAAATATTTTCAAATTCCTGAAATAAATCAGCCGGAAATTCTACCTGATCAGCAATTAAAATCGATTCAGAAGTTAAAGCGTTTTGAATAGTTTGGGCAATTTGTAAAATAGACGGCGCGTATTCGCTAATTGCCTGAATTAAATCGATAGCTTTAAAACAAAAAATCCCCGCATTCCAACTGTATTCTCCGCTTTCTACATAGGCTTGGGCGGTGATTAATTCCGGTTTTTCGACAAAACGCTGCACCTGATACCCTAAAGAATCGATTGCTACTCCTTGTTGAATATAACCAAATCCAGTTTCTGGCGCAGTCGGTTGAATGCCAAAAGTGACCAAAAATCCTTGCTGTGCCAAAGCAACCGCTTTTTCTACCGTAGCAGCAAAAGCATTCACTTCCGGAACTAAATGGTCAGAAGGTAAGACTAACATTACCGCCGATTCGCCATGATGCGCTAAAACATCTAAGGCAGCTAAGGTGATTGCCGGCGCGGTATTACGTCCAAACGGTTCTAATAAATAACGAGCTTTAGTGCGGCAATGATTTAATGCCAATTGCCACTCATCTTTACAGCGAAAATAATAATCTCGGTGAGTAACCGTTAAAATTTCTGCGACTGAATGTAAGGCTAAACAGCGTCTATAGGTTTTTTCTAATAAACTTTGCCCATCAGGTAATTGAATAAACGGTTTGGGATGGGCTTCGCGAGAGACCGGCCATAAACGAGTACCAGCACCGCCAGATAAAATCACCGGAATCAGCGATAAAGTAGATAAAGCATTCATAGATTGTTCCTAGATAAAAGTTTTATTATCAAACACAATTGGCTGAATAGGTTAGTATTTTTTGAATTTCGTGAATTGAACTGTTACGATCAAAGATGGTAAACCCTTTTTGGAGATTTTTTATGAATCGATTTTTTTTATTATTAATGGGCAGTAGTTTAATCATTAATACCGGATTAACTCATGCAAATGATACACCGGCACGAATTGAATTACAGACTAATTTAGGTACGATTGCTTTAGAATTAGATTATATCAATACGCCGATTACCAGCGCGAATTTTGTCAATTATATTCACAAAAATTTTTATCAAAATACCTTAATTCATCGAGTGGTGAAAGAATTTGTAATTCAGGGAGGTGGTGTAGATAAAACGACTGGACAATTTAAAACCACCGACGCACCAATTATAAATGAAGCCAGTCATGCGGGGAGTAATTTAGCAATGACTATTTCAATGGCGAGAACTTCGGATCCGAATTCGGCGAGTTCACAATTTTTTATCAATTTGGTGGATAATCTTTTTTTGAATTACGCCAGTAGTGATAATCAAGGTTATACCGTATTTGGTAAAGTAATTAAAGGACAAAACGTTGTCAAAAGAATTGGTAATTTAAGCACTTATTTTACCTCTCAATTGCCTTTTACTGCGGCTGGAAATTTGGTTTGGATTGAAAATGTTTATACTACAGATATCGTTGATCCAAATACCATTCAAATCAGAACGAATATAAAAGGCTCTGGAAAAGTGATGAGTGATAACGGTGGAATGAATTGCGATAACAATTGTGAAATCACTAGCGATTTGACTACAAAAGTCACTTTAAAAGCGATTCCTAAACGGGGTTATCATTTTTATCAATGGACCGGAGATTGCCAAGGAGGAAATATTTTGATAACGATTAATCCACAATTCGGTAATCATAATTGCACTGCAATATTTAACAAAAACGTTTTAGTGCAATAATTATTGAGTTAATGCAATAAATAAACCTTGCAAATAAAAATTTGCAAGGTTTGTGGAATAGATTATTTGCAGGTAATAGCTACTAATAAAGATTGAGTATCAGCAATAGTTGTACCGCCTAGTGCCTGTCCCAGAGAGGTTGCTCCATTAGTAGTTGCTACTCTTAATGCAAGTGCATCTCCTGCGCTATAAGCTACCGTTGCTGTTGGATTACAACTTGTAATTGTCGAACTTAATGAACAGGAAATAGCAGTAGAAAGTGAGCTAATATTTCCAGAAGGTGCTCTATCAACGTTCAAACTAATACCACCATTAGTAATTGAAGTGGTAGTGACGGCGGTCAAAGTCAGTGTGCTGCAAGCATTGGGTAAAACATTAAACGCTACTGCTTTATTTGATACAACGACAGTAGTATTTGCAAAGTCAATTACATAATTATCTATATTAGTTATACTACGTGCTACTGGAAGATTATAAGTTTTGATAAACGGCACAGTGGTTGCTCCAGCCGTTCCAGTATCTCCTTTGGGAATAGTTAAATTCAAGGTTTGATTGGGAGCAGTACCGCTAATGGTTGCAACTGCACTACTGCCAACTGCACCGGTAGTGACTGTGCCAATGGATAAAGAATTCGCTGGACCAGTATCACCTTTAGCACCGTTAGTACCGTTAGTACCGTTAGCACCAGGTGCTCCAGTATCTCCATTACAAACATCTTGCGAGCTTAACAAACCAACACTTATTTTTACACCTGATTTCAATCCACAAGAAGTTGATGCAGAAAGGGTAACGCCTACTCCATTACTACCCGTATCCCCTTTAGCTCCAGCAGCTCCAGCTGGACCAACACTGCCTTGCGCTCCCTGAGGTCCTTGTGGGCCTTGAGAACCGGTATCACCTTTGTCTCCTTGTGGACCCTGCGGGCCGGTGTCACCTTTAGGACCTGTCGCGCCAACACTACCTATATCGCCTTTAATCCCTTGAGGGCCAGCATCACCTTTAACACCCTGAGGCCCCGTATCACCGGTTGCTCCAGTTGCGCCGCGTAAACGATTTGGAGTTCCCCAGCCGATTTCAGTTTTAGGACCATATAAATTCATGGTGAATAAATCTAAATAAAAATCCCCACTGACCCCCATTGTGGAAAGCGGAGTACCTACCCCGTTTAAAATGGTATTACCGTCAGTACCTCGTTCACCGGTATCCCCCGTATCGCCTTTATCCCCTTTTAAACCTTGAGGTCCGGTATTTCCTTGAATGCCTTGGATTCCGGTATCGCCTTTGATGCCTTGTAAACCTTGAATACCTTGCGGTCCGGTATCGCCTTTGATGCCTTGCGGTCCAATATCTCCTTTATCACCTTTGATTCCTTGTGGGCCGGTATTACCGCGAATGCCTTGTTGACCAATTTCCCCTTGTGGACCTTGAACACCTTGTAGGCCAGGGTCTCCTTTAATCCCTTGAGGACCGGTATCGCCTTTATCGCCAGTAGCTCCACGCAAACCAAGTGGTCCGGTGTCACCCTTATCCCCTTTAATCCCTTGGGGACCGGTATCTCCTTTAGGACCTTGTACACCGGTATCGCCTTTGATACCAGTATCACCTTTTGCTCCAGTGAATCCTCTAGGTCCAATCGGTCCGGTGGCTCCAGTGAATCCTCTAGGTCCAATCGGTCCGGTA
Source organism: Pseudomonadota bacterium (assembly GCA_041169045.1). GTDB lineage: Bacteria > Pseudomonadota > Gammaproteobacteria > Methylococcales > Methylomonadaceae > CAIQWF01. Next base: position 7,529 of record JBEEJU010000095.1, on the reverse strand, counting down.
TCACCGGTAAGTCCTTTAGGTCCGGTGGCACCCATCGCACCTGTTTTACCGGTTGCTCCAGTCGCTCCACGTGGACCGATAGCCCCTGTCTCGCCTTGAGGTCCTTTAGCTCCAGTCTCGCCGCGTGGACCGATAGCACCTGTCGCTCCAACCGCTCCTCTAGCTCCAGTCGCTCCGGTAAATCCTCTAGGACCGGTTGCACCGGTTTCACCAGTTAACCCTCTAGCACCCGTTGCACCCGTAGGACCAATTAATCCCCGCGGACCAGCTTCCCCTTGATACCCTCTAGGTCCGGTCGGACCAGTAGGACCGATTAATCCACGAGGTCCAATTGGACCGGTTGCTCCGGTCGCGCCAGTCGTTCCTACAGTACATCCAATGCCTAAACGACCATCACGACTGATACAAACCGGTCGTCCTTCGCTTAAAGAGTTATAAATCCCTGCGATGTACGCCGCAGTTTGTCCATTACCGATTCGGATGGTGTCGTTATCAGCAGATTGACCTTCATGACCTAAATAAATATTGTTATTTCCGCTGAGTAAATCAAAACCAGCTCGGTAGCCAACGGCAAGATTGCGATTACCATTGATATTATTCGCTAAAGCAAAATGCCCGTAAGCCTGATTTAATGAACCGGTGGTATTTTTGCTGAGAGCATTATTGCCGTTTGCCAAATTATTTTTACCGGTAGTGACCGCAGATAAAGCCAGATTGCCGGTTGCTAAATTACCTTGAGAAGATAAATTGTCGGCGTAAATCGATAAAGGCATTAAGCCAGTGACTAGCATTGCCGTAGTCAATAAATTTAAGGAAGTTTTCATGATAGCCGCCTAGGTGAAATGAATAGAGTGGTCACTAGCGATAAAAAATAAACTCTAATTTAAGTACCACATTTAATCATCAACTATAGCAAAATTTAGTCAAAAACAATTATTTTTCAAACCGATCTCTAGCGAGTAATTTTTTACCTAAATCAGATTCTGCGATAATTAATAATAAAAGCTCGAATACCCGCAATCCCTTGTGCGCCATAATGTTGCGCTAAAGCTAATTGCTCAAGCGTTAACCCTCCCAAAGCATAAACCGGAATCGTCAGTTTTTTCGTCCATTGTTGGAATAATTCCCACCCTAAAGCCGGAATTTGTGGATGAGTGGCGGTAGGTAATACCGGTGATAAAACCGCAAAATCAACCGCCAATCGTTCAGCTTGTTGTAATTGTTGCCAATTATGACATGAAGCCGCTAACCATCCTGTCACTGGCGGGCGTTCGGTGCAACGCATTAATTCTGCGCTGGTTAAATGTAAACCCTGTTGATTATCGGTCGCTATAGTTGAATTCAATAACGGTTGAATTTTGGCTTGCTGACAAATTTCAAGCACTGCGGGTAAACAGGCTTGACGTTGCGTATCGGATAAATTTTTTAAGCGAATTTGTAAATATGTCGGCTGAAAAGTCAAAATACGCTGTAAATTTGCCCATAATTCAATTTCGGTATTCGCCTCTAAAATAGGATAAAAATCCGATAATTGTAATTTTCGTAAAATCGCTGTATTTGCGGCGGGAAAAGCATAATTTGCCAATTCAGAAACGGTGACCCAACGAATTGGTTGACCTTCACAGCCGCGTGCTTCCCCTGTAAATGCGGTGACTAAAAACACTTCTAAACAAACAGAATATTTTGGATAGTGATGAATAATCTGTAAAAAAGCACGACTTTGGGTAACGTTAATCCCCAGTTCTTCAAATAATTCGCGCTCTAAAGCTTGCTGTAAAGTTTCGCCCGACTCGACTTTTCCGCCAGGAAATTCCCACAAATTCGCTTGATCAACCTGTTGACCGCGTTGACTGATCAACAGTTGACCTGAAGTATTACGAATCACAGCGACTACAATCGAAAGATAGTCGTTTGTTATCATAGAGTTAGGCACTCATGCTCAAATAACGTTCACCGGTATCGTGAACGATACTGACCACTTTTTTACTCGCAGGTAAACGTTCAGCGACGCGAATCGCAGCACAAATACTCGCCCCAGAAGAAATGCCCGCCAAAATGCCTTCTTCAATTGCCAATTTGTAACGTAATGCAAAAGCTTCTTCGGTGCTAACCAACTCAACACCATCTAAAATCGATACATTTAAAATACTGGGAATAAATCCAGTACCAATGCCTTGAATACGATGCGGGCTGTGTTTGCCACCGGATAATACCGGTGATTCTCTAGGTTCAACCGCGATAATTTGAATATTTGGATTTTTTTGTTTCAAAACTTCACCGACACCGGTAATAGTTCCGCCGGTTCCTACCGCACAGACAAAATAATCGATTTCGCCATTGGTTGCCGCCCAAATTTCTTCAGCCGTCGTTTGCCGATGAATTTCGGGATTAGCTGGATTTTCAAATTGTTTAGGCATAAATGATCCAGGGGTTTGCGCGACTAATTCATGAGCTTTTTTAATCGCTCCGGGCATTCCTTCAGAACCCGGGGTTAATACCACTTGCGCGCCATATAAACTTAACAATTGTCGCCGTTCAATCGACATCGTTTCGGGCATAGTTAAGATACAACGATAACCGCGTGCGGCTGAAACTAAGGCTAATGCAATTCCAGTATTTCCCGAAGTGGCTTCGATAATTGTTCCTCCGGATTTTAATAAGCCAGACCGTTCTGCATCTTCAATCATGGCTAAACCAATTCGATCTTTAACCGAACCGCCAGGATTTGCTGATTCCATTTTGACAAACAACTCAGCGGCATTCGCAGACACCAGTCGTTGTAATTTAATTAATTGAGTATTTCCGATTAAATGCGGTAAAGTTTTTAATTTCATTAAGAATCCTAAATATATTTGAGAAATGTTGTGTTATTATATCGTTTTATAAAAATAGGTCTATTTATTTTTATATAATTCTCAATTAATTTTTATAAAATAATCTTTATTTATAAAAATTAACTATATTAAAACGTATCATTAAAAATTTATTTTGTTAACAATGATTATACCTAAAATTTTTTAATGATATTCATTTTTAGTTTTTCTATTTCGGTGCGCGAATGTAAAAAAGTTTAAATTCGGTTTTTATTAAATATGAAAGTCTAAATTAGCTTTTAGTTATTTTTTAAATTTTTCATTACCAATAAAAAAGCCGCTTTCGATAACACGAGAAGCGGCTATTAAGTCAAATTAAAAAATATCATATCACAATAAAATCAGTAATTGTTAAAGCTAAATTTGGAGTTAAACCTGCAATTTGAATAGCTGCCCCACTATTATTTCCATCGGCATCATAAAATAATATACCAGTCACTGAATTGTAAATAATAAAATCATTATTATCGGATGCGGCTGTGCCGATTTTAAAATAGGACGAATTTAATTGCCCTATTGTAGTTAATTGAAGAAACACATCATTTTCTAATTGAATCGTATCATCAATCACAGAAAAATCACTAATACTGTCTTTATCAAGAGATGTTAATTGAAAAAAATCATTTCCCGATCCACTAGTTAATATATCATTTCCCATTCCACCAACTAATGTATCATTTCCCATTCCGCCATTTAGCGTATCATTACCACAACATCCGTTTAATATATCATCGCCAGATTGTCCATAAAGTAAATCATTGCCGTCATCACCTTTGAGATAATCATTACCGCTATTGCCGTGTAAATCATCGTTACCTTCTAAACCGAAAATACGATTATCACCACTGGTATAACCATATAGCGAATCATCGCCTGTCGTCCCTAAAGTATCAACATGGGCTTTAATCGAAGATAAATCCCATTGTTCGCCGTCGGTAAAATCAAAATAATCCACTCGGCGAGCTGCTGTTTCAAAATAACCATCAACCGTCAATTCATCGCCATTGGTAGTTATTAACGATAAATCATTACCTTGCCTAATCACTTGGCTAATTTGTGTTGGCATTAAATCGACAAAATTCACTACATCTATAGCGTCTGTAGCAGAATCGTATTGATGAATATGGTCATTGCCGAAACCTTGTTGAAACGAATAAATATCACTGCCGGCATTGCCATCCAACACATCATTACCCGCACCTCCCATTAGCACATCATTACCCGCACCGGCTTCGATAGTGTCCTGACCTGTACCGCTTTCAAGTACATCGTCACCTGCTTGTCCATTCAATACATCATCGCCGCCGAAACCTAACAAACGTTCATCGGCGACAGTGCCGTCCAAACGATTATTCTCAGCACTCCCTGTTAAAGTGTTCAATTGGGCTAATTGCAAAATTTCAAGTGCATTCGGCTGAATTGCTACGAGTCCGTTGGTCAAACTTTGCCAAACAGCAGGATTTGCCCAGCCCAATGCTTTCAAATTACGCGCAAAACTATCTAATAAAGAAAGTCCACTGACTGAATCCGCATTCAGTTGGGTTTGCAAAGCGGCTATAACGCCGGTCAAATCCATTTGCAGTGTTTGGCTACTGTCATCCCAACTCCAACGAACGTGTTGATATAAATCAGAAAACTGAGTTTGTGCTTCCAATTGAGCCGTCATTGAGTTAGAAAGCTCGGTAAACGCCGCCGCAATTTTCTTACCCGCCGTCACGCCTGGATTGGCTCCCCAGCCAGTTTGATAAAAACTATCGCCTAAGAAATGCTCTAAAGCGACAAGCTGACGGGCATCGACATAACTGCCACGACTTTGTGGCGAAATCGAATCAGCATCTGTCCAATCATAAATAATACGGTTGACTAACGAGTGACGTTGCCCTTCATCTGTTTCATTTTTATAATTTAAAATCAATTGGTTAAGACTGCCACCGTCATCCAATGCCAATGCTTGCTGCAAATCTCGTACTACGCCATAACCTGTTAAATTCGGTAATCCCGCCATTTCATCAGGAATCGTTATCCAACTGGTAGCAACACTGTAAGTACGGTCAACGGCAAACCAAACATCTTCAGCAGCGGCTTGGCTGCCATCAGCACGAGTGTAAGTTCCCAGTTGTCGATGCGCATTTCCTTGAGCATCAACCACATCGGAGTTTGCGTAAGCTGTGGAAATAGCGGTAATTTCAGCCTCAGTTAATGACACTAATTCACCGGCACGACTGAAACCATCACCATTGCTGTCAATCCAGATTTTAAGGCTGGTAAAAGCAACATCATCAGCGTTAATTTGATGATCGCCATTACCGTCTAAAGCTTTCAAAGCTTCAAAACCATTCGCGGCTTTAGTGCCATTTTCCAATAAAGTTTCACTGCCGAATAATTCGCTGCCATTGTCGATTTTGCCATTGCCGTTAATATCACGGACTAATAAACCATCGTTTGCACCGACCCAACCGGTTTGTTCGGCAAAACCATCATTGGCGTGGTCAAAATACGCGCCTTGTTTTACGCCTGTGGTTTCAATGCCGTTATTATTTAAATCGAGGATAATCGGCGAGGAAGTGGATTTGGCAGAGGTGACTTGTTGTTTGACGTTTTCTATGACACTACTGTCAAGCTCTAAAGCCAATGGATTATCAGAATTAGTATGTAAGGAGTCATAAAGTTTTACTCCTAAATGAAGATCGTTAATAGTATCTATTATTTTATCTACCCACCATGATGAACTATAACCTACTGCCGTACTTACTCCCCAATTACCTATTTTTTGTACCTGCACCGGATTTAAGTTATAACCTAACCAAGATGTTGCAGAAAATTGATAACCTATTTTTTCCAGAATATTAGCTGCAAAGCCTTTGTTCGATGCAAGGCTTTGAAATACAGGAGTAAGTCCTGAAATAGCTGCTTTATCGCTCGCCATAATTGCTGTTGCCACTACTCCAGCCATAGTAACAGCAACTACTTGAGAAAAATCCGCTGTAGCCCCGATTTCATCACCTGCATCCCATTTTTCTAAGCCACTAATAACTTGTTCACTTAATTTTTCTTTAACATCTGCACCAATTAATTGATTGGCAATAAAGCCAACTCCTGGTATTTCTAAATACGCCATTTTATCTCCTAGCTGTTTACAGCTTAAATAATTTAAAAGTAATACTGTTAATTATTTCAACGACTATCATTGCAATAACCCAACAAAATAAAAGCTCAAAAAAAAGGGTAGCTTTATTATTTATAGGCTCTATTTGAAGAGCTGAATTATTCAACATATGCTTATCTACATACATTGCAATGACTGTTATAATTACAAAAAATCGTCCGAAAATTTGTTTATGATTTAGTGATTTACTAATGAATCCTTTATTGAATAATTTTCTCTTTCTAAGTGTCCATGTTATGCAAAATAAAATAAAAGCAAAACTATCTAAAGGAAACTTTACAATGAATGGAATTTTAATCATTTGTGTTATTAAAAATAACCATTGTAAAAAATAATAAGCATTTTTTGTAAAAAATAACACTACAAAGAAAAATATAAAATCGATTAAAAAATATTTTATAATTATGTGAAAAACGATTTTAAAGGTATTTATCATAAAATTCGATAAAATTTTTTGTTCAGTTGAGCTAACTATAAACGAAAATTAACAGAATAACTATGCAGCAAATTGTTGCAGATAGTTTTGATTGTAAAAATTATTACGAACGAATAAACCATCGTTAGCGTGGTCGAAATACGCGCCTTGTTTTACGCCGCTGGTTTCAACACCGTTGTTATTTAAATCAAGGATAATCGGGGAAGAGGTGGATTTTGCGGAGGTGACTTGTTGTTTGACGGTTTCTATGACTTCATTACCATTACCATAAGCCGGTGAAATGAAAAAATCTAAAGTTTTATCAAATACTTTTTGTGAGAAGATTTTAAGTTGGAGTCTAGTATCTTCCAGCCATGTAACTGGTTTAATTGGTGGTCCATCATATACTCGCGTCTCTCTAGCATCATTAGGGTTATTAATCGTTTCGCCATTTTTAACTTTGTCATACAGCCATTTCTCTAATGATTCTTTGGTTTGCCCATTATTATGTGCATCTTTCCATTCTTGGTAAGATTTAATCCCAATGTCATTGTTCCAGCGATCCATGTTTTGCTTATTGGGTAGATTAATATCTAAACCTTCATGACTATCTAATATAGTTTTTGCATTTTCAGCACCGTATGTTTCTGTTAGCGTTGCTGCTAATAGCGTATGTCTAAAAGCATCGTATTCATCATTAGTTCCTTTGCGAGTAGGAGCTTGGTCAAGCATATCGCCATTTTCAGAAAAAGAATGCGAACCTTCTATTAAACCACCTAAACTATCTGCAACATTCATTAAATAGTTCACGAATCCAGTTGGAAAATATGTTGTCATTATTACTCCTCAATTATCGTTAATTTTAAAATAAAAAACTTTCCGTACTAGTATATTATTGTGTTTATATTCACTAATGTATAGGCGCGGATTTTTTTTAGAGGCACAAATCATTGGGCCGCCATCTTCAGAAGTAGAAACACCGAAATCTAGCAAAGTTCTTTGCAAAATTGCGGTTTGTATTGAGTCATCATCATAAAATACCCATATAGCTAGTTCATTTTCTGAAATATCTAAC